>NZ_JAQTUH010000003.1 GCF_028710345.1 Sulfuricurvum sp.
TTAGTTTTCAATGATCTCAAACTCAAACTTAACCCTTCTTTCGAAGCGTCTCATCGTTTGTGGACGGGAATTATAGGGGAAAATGAAATGAATGTCAAGAGCTTTTCGAAAGAATTTAAAAGAATTTACTAAAAGTTTTCAAATTGACGTTATTTTCACTATTTAGTACCTTGACATTCTCCTGTAGTATTATCTAAGATGCATACATAACCTGTTTCTGCTTTGACAGTTATAATAGATGTTTGATCATCAGACCCAGTTAAAGTAATATTCATATCTGATGTTAATAATAATTTATGCCAATCATCACCTAAATTTGGTAAAGCATTTCGGTACGGTCTTCCTATATTATCAAAAGCAATCCGAGGTTGACTAGAATCATATGAATTAGTTCCTCCACTAATAACAATATTCTTAATTCCAAATTTACGTGTTAAATTAATTAATTTATGATCATCTACTGTATTATTGAAAGTGCCATTTCCTAAGGATTCTCCTGTTAAAGGGTCTTTTGCTTCTTCTTGTTCTGTTGAATCACCATCAAAAGATTTATCTGAAAATATTTCGTAAAACCATTCCTTTTCTGAAGCATTATTGTAATCCTTGACTGATCTGAATCGTATTTGCCATAATTCTGAAGGCCAATTAGCATTAGTTGAATCAAAACGATCATCAACCATAGCTAAATGTTGTGTATAACGAATATGATTTGCAACTTGTTCAGCTGCGTCTGAAAGAGGATTAGTATTTAAATTTGGAATAGATAATGCAGCTAAAAGACCAATAACAATAATAACAAATATGAGTTCAAGCATAGAAAAAGCTGTACGTTTCATTATAAGTACCTTATAAAACAAATTTCATTAAAAACGATTATAACAAAATATGGAAAAAAAAGAGGAGAAAAAAAGAGGGGATGGATTCCCGCCTTCGCGGGAATGACGAAAATACACAAAAAGATAGTATTAAATCTCGTCTGCCAATTCGACGTTGTAAAGAATATCATCCGTCGGATGACGATACATTGGCATACCAAGACGTTTTTCATCTAAGATATGACCAATAAATCCGATTGAGCGACCCACTACGAAGAATGCATTCAATGCACCAGCATCGATGAAACCGTCAATCTCTTCTTCAGAATATCCAAGGGCACGCCACATATCAACCATCAAGATACCGATAGTTCCATCAACGTTCAAAATAAGGTTATCTTTTTTCGACGTTGTCAATTTTTCTACTTCAAGAGCGAAATCCAACAACGGCGTGCTTGGGAAAAACTCTGCCGCATATTTTTTCAAACCTGATACACGAAGATCTGGATTACGAACCGATTTGATACGGTGACCGATACCGGAGATTGTTTTACCCTCTTTTTTCATGTAATCGATAAATTCTGCCGGAGACATTCCACGGTCATTTGCGTATTTGAAATAACGAGCTGCATCATCGATAGCACCACCGAAACGTGGTCCAATAGTTAAAAGTCCAGTTACCAATGAGCTGATAACATCTTTTCCTGCACGAGCAGTCACTTTTGCATTGTGTGCACCTGATACCGCTGGACCGTGATCGGCAACGGTTTTGATAACAGTCTCAAGATAGTCTGTTGCCCATTTCGGATAACGTTTTTTGAACCAGAGAAGTGAAATAACATCGCCGATACCAAAACCAGTATCCGGAGTAGCTACTGAGCTAATCGGATAACCGGCATAAGTCGCTTCATCACCACGATCATCAGAAATCGTACAAATAAACTCTTTTTTACGACGTACTTTTGGGACAGCACGAAGTTCAGGCTCAACGATTTCGCCGATTGTTCCCTCAGAGCGAAGTTTTCCATAAACATCTGCTATGGTGTGTGGAAGATCGTTAAAACTTGCAGGTACATAGATACCTGCTGCTGCCATAGCAGCATTTTTAGCGGCTGCCGTTTCAGCATCAGCATTTGCCGAAGCACCTGCATGACCAAATTGTACCCCTGAACTAAAATGTTTAGCAATCGTCCCGATACACCATGCGATGATTGGTTTTTTGATTTGACCGTTTTTGACCGCTTCGATTACTTTGTACTCTTCAGTACCACCGACTTCACCGAGAAGAACCATGTATTTAACTTCAGGGTTGCTCTCCATACGAAGAAGGTTATCAATAAATACTGATCCTACGAAACGGTCTCCACCGATTGCCACACCCTCAGCAATACCATCAGCATTGATAGAGATGATGTTGGAAAGTTCATTGAAAAGACCGCCTGAACGCGTTACCAATCCACATGAACCTGCACGGTGAAGTTTAGAGTTAATGATATTTTCGATAGTTCCACCGACGTTAGCGATTTTGAATCCACCCGGAGCGATTCCACCAACAGTAGCCGGCCCGATAACAACAACACCCGCATCACGAGCCGCTTGATTCATTTTACGCGCTAAACGCTCAGGAATCCCCTCAGCGGTTACCATGACGGTTTTGAATTGCCCTTTAAGAGTGATCGCTTCCATCGTAACGTCATACGCTGTACGGAATGAGCCGAAGTTTAAAAGAACATCAGCATTAGGAAATGCAGCAGCCGCTTCGGTAGTGTTACGAAAAACCGGAACCATGATTTCATCAGGACCGTAGAAAAATTTCTCGAATTTATTCCCAGATGTTGGAGCTACAATCGCTGCAACAGAGGGTTTTGTGCGATTAATAACATAATCATAATCCAACATACGTTGAATCGCACTCGCGTTGTTATTCCAGAAAATCGCTTGTGTATCTTTGGTAAATAAAGCACCCATATTTTTCCCCTTACTTCTCTAAAGCCATACGTACGATATCCGTAACGTGTGTTTCTGGCCCATAAACTTCGATATAGAGACCCAAACGGTCTGCCGCTTCTTTGATATCTTTGAGACCTTTTTCGTAGTTCGGTCCGCCACGACGTACATAAATACGTGTTCCAACCGCTTTCATACGATCAGCATAACTCTCAAACGATTGGATAATACCTGTAAAGGTTTTCGCAACATCGGTAAAGTTCGCAATAGCCCCACCAATGATAAGGATTTTATCGCGGCCTTTTGAATCTTTGTTACGTGTCATCAAATCCAAAACGGTATCCGCATAGAATTTGGTTTCACCTGTTGTCGGTCCACCTGAGTATTCACCGTAGTTCGCAAGGTCTGATACATTTCCAGACAAATCCGCAATAGTGTCAGCGTATACAACCGAAGCACCACCACCGGCTACCATCGTCCAAATGCGTCCCATTGGATTGAGAATAGTGAGTTTCAATGAAGCACCCGATTTTGAGTCTGCTTCTGCAATCGCTTTCTCTTCAGGAGATTGATCTTCCATACCAAACGCTGTTGGGAACTCCGCACCACACCAAGCATCTCCCATCATAAATCCTGCCGTGTCATCAAGACGTGCAACAAGGTCAAGAATATGCATATCGCTACCCACCATAACGATTGGGTTGATTTCTAAATAAGCAAAGTTTTGATCACGATAAAATTTATAAAATTGTTCAGCAAAAGCGATAAAGCGCTCTTTATTCTCTGCTGGAATTCCGGCAGGAACATTTGCACGAATCAAATGAGCAATATTAGTATCATTCATAGTAATAGGGATTACTACTTCATTAACTTTCTCTTCCCATCCTTCTTCAACTTCCATACCACCCTCAGCCGATAGATAAAGAACATCATCTTCACCAACCGTAGTCGCTGAAATATAGTACTCTTGATCTTGCGAGTGTGGAGTAAACGGCTCAACAATAAAATGGGTCAAAATCCCTTTTTGACCAGAAAGGAGCGTAGTCTCATTAGCGATTTTTGCATCGATCCACGTTGCAGCTTCTTCAAGTGTGACATCTCCCGGTTTATTAGTACGGAATAAAACTAAGTCATTTTTACCGCGTTTACCGAAAAGCATATCCGGTTTTGCAACCAACGCTTCTTGTTTTAGCCATTCAAAACCATGCTCTTGTGCTTTTGCACGAAGTTCATCACCATTAGTTACCAATACCGATTTAAAACCGTAATGGAAACCGCTGAAGTATTTTTCCCAATGTTTTGAGAAAATTGCTTTACCATCGTATTCACGAATTGCTCTTTGAGCCATTGCAACTCCTTCGAAAAATCTATTTGAGAATAATTATAACCAATATGGAGTATAGAAATACTCAATCACTACTATTTTAAAGAGTTGAAAAGGTTTATTTGTTTACTTTTGTAACATATATAGTATATATGGGAATATTAGTGTAACTAATTGTAACTTTATTGCTTCCATATTCTTTATTATTACTCAAAAGTGTTGAACGACACTCACCAATTCCATAAAAGCGGAGACGTAATTGCATTTTTTCATTCGTAGTTACACAGGCAATATTCTCTTCTTTAAGAGCTTTTGCTAAATCTTTAGCAACATGCATCGTATAAGAAAAATGGTCTTGCGGTTTTTTGATCCATTGATAAAACCAATGATTAAGCAACACTGCTAAAGCATTTAGAACAAGAAGGGTAAAGGCAGTATAAAACAGTAGTCGATAACGACGACGAAACATCGATAAGCGTATACGATACGTATGTAAAAATGTTTGTGCGGCAAGCGGTAACGCTACCATCACATAAGGTGCAAAATCTTGTATATTCACTTTTTGACGAAACGACAATAAAAGAGAAACAATGAACATACTGGATGCAATCACCCATAAAAGGTCACGTTCGTTGGCAATAAAACGACGATAGAGTACATAAAAAAGATAAATAAAAACCAACGGTGAAAAAATTGCCGCATATATCCCAAGCGCATCTAAAAAGTGACCTTTTGGAACACCTCCGATAGCAGGGTCAAAATAGATGATTGACGCAATAAATAATAGTGAAGAGAATAGTATTAAAAGATAGTTTTTCCGTATAAATGCGTATAAAACTAAAGAGAGGAAAAAATATATAGAGGTAGAATCAAGAAATAAAAAAAATGGCAAAACGATTAATGACCAATTTGCGTATCTCAAATAGAGATAGACGAAGGTAAATATAATGGCTATTTTCAATCCTGCTACGTTTACCAAAAGAGCAGCGCTTGTTACCCCCGGTAAAAGGAGGTATATCGCCATAATCCATGCTCGATCGTACTTTCGTGAAACATAATAACCTGAAATAAGATACAAAAGGATTGCGGAATAGAGATGGATGAAAATCATCGGTAATCGTAAAGCGTAATCGTTATACCCGAATGAATTTAGGAAAAAAGTAACTAAACTCTTGATAAGAGAAAAATCGCCATATACTATTTTTGCCTCAGAATAACTGATTGAAAGTCCTTGGATTTGTGCCAACAAGATAAGGAGGTTAACCCCTAGCAGTGTTGCAAAAATCTTTCGTTCACTCATAATTTGAGAAAATTATCCAATATTTCGTGACCGTACTCGCTCATAATCGATTCTGGGTGGAACTGAACCCCATAGATAGGTTTATCTTTGATTTCCAATGCCATTATCTCATGGTCATCTTCACTGTACGCCGTGGGAATAATCACCTCAGGAAGATTCTCTTGCTGTACAATCAGTGAGTGATAACGGGTAGCGGTGAACATCTCCGGCAGTTTGTTGAAAATCGGGCTCTCCCCTTCGCGGATCATTCTCGATGTTTTACCGTGCATCATCCGATTTGCCCGTACTACTTCGCCACCAAATACCTGTGCAATGCTTTGGTGCCCTAAACAAATACCTAAAATAGGGATTTTATCGGCAAAATATCGGATCGCTTCGAGGGTTACTCCCGCATCATCGGGTGTTGCAGGACCAGGAGAGATGATGAGTTTTTCAGGGTGCAGTGCTTCGATTTCTTCTACACTCATCTCATCATTACGAATAATTTTCAAATCAGCACCTAATTCGAGACAATACTGGACAATGTTATAGGTAAAACTGTCATAATTATCAATCATTACTATCATATTTTTCTCCTACCACTCTTTAATAACATTATACAAGCTATCGCGCTCAACGGGGATAAATCCACTGTTTTTAATCAAAGCGACATATTCATCGAGTTTGACACCGTGTGCACTTGCGGCACCTGCTGCAGAGTTAATCGACTCGCGCTCAATTGTACCATCCAAATCATTCGCCCCGAACTCTTGTGCCACCAATGCCAAGTTTACGGTTGACGTAACCCAATAGGCTTTAAGGTTCGGAACATTATCCAAAACGATGCGACTAATCGCCATGGTTTTTAGAATCTCATGTGCCGTGATGTACTCTTTTACATTCAAATAGTTGTTTTCACTTTGATATACGAGAGGTATAAAACAGTTAAATCCCCCACTAACGTCTTGTAAATCGCGGATTCGGAACATATGATCGATTCGGTGAGAACGTTCTTCAACATGACCGAATAGCATCGTGACATTTGATTTCATCCCACGTTCGTGCCATTTACGATGAATCTCGAGCCATTGTGCGGAAGTAACTTTGCCTTTACAGATGTAATCGCGTACTTTTTCATCGAAAATCTCCGCACCCCCGCCTGGCATCGAATCAACCCCATTGCTTATCATCAAATCGAGTATCTCATCGTAGCTTTTACCATACTCTTCGGCTAAAAAGTGGACTTCTGCCGCTGTGAGGGCTTTGATGTGGAGTTCTGGATGACGTGATTTAATTTTGCTAAATACTTCCAAATACCATTCTAATCCCGTATCAGGATTGTGGGCGGAGACGATATGGACTTCACGAATCCCGCGTGAAACGATGTCATCGGTAATCGCTAAAATCTCTTCATGGCTCATCGCATAAGGGTTCGGATTTTTACGACTCGCACTGTAGGCGCAGAATTTACAGACGTCTTTACAGATATTGGTCGGGTTGATATGGCGATTGATATTAAAATAGGTGCGTTTACCGTGCAATGATTGCCGCTTTTCATCAGCTAATTCACCAAGTGTAAAGAGATCTAAATCGTATAAAGAGACCGCTTCATCAAAGGATAAACGGATATTTTGTTTTACTTTTTCGATAATATTCATGAAAAATCTTTAATTCTATATTTTGACGCGCATTATAGCAAAAGAAAAACGATACAATATCTTTAAAAAGTAGTTCCTATGAGTATCACAGAACAAATAGAAGACCTCATCGAGCGTAAAGCAAGTGATTTTGAGATTTCCAAACTCTTTAAAGCGCATATCAGCGATTATAAAAATTCACTTCCTGAACTTTTTGAACGTAATCAAGGAAAAGATTTTCTCGTCATTCACACCAAAACTCTCGATTCGATTATTGGATTGATGTATAAAACAATCCTAAGACGCCTTTTTGGTAACTATCTTCCGATGCGGGGGAATATTCCTATCGCCCTCATAGCCTTAGGTAGTTACGGACGCGAACAGCTCTGCGTTCACAGTGACATCGATTTGATGATCGTCTATGAAAAAAACGAGGGGTATAACACTGCCGCTATTATCGAAAAGTTTCTCTATCTCGCATGGGATGCAGGGCTAAAACTCGGTCATCGCGTCCATGAAGTGAGCGATTTGTTTAACTCTTCACGTGAAGATATTACGATTAAAACTGCGATGATGGAATCACGTCTCATCATCGGCTCCCCCTTTACATGGAATGCGACCCAAAATCGACTCACCCTCATCCGCCATGATAATCCCAAAGCGTTTGTGTTAGCAAAAATCGAAGAGGCGCAAAGCCGTCGTACAAAATACCCTTTTTCAATGCAACCCAATATCAAAGAGGGTGTAGGAGGCTTACGAGATTCTCAGCTCCTTTATTGGATAGCTAAAACTGTGTATGGGGTTAATACGCTGCGAGAACTGACAGGGAGACTTTTTAGTGAAGAGCAGTATCGAGAATACCGAATCGCGCTAGAACTGCTATTTCGGGTACGCAGTGCACTGCATCTGCTCGCCAACAAACAGCAAGATCAGCTTGCCCTCGATTTTATGCCGACTATCGCGAGGATGCTCGGATTTAGTGATGAGAGACGACTCGTTACCAAGCTTCTAGAAGCGCAATGGCGTATTAATAATTTCACCCAAATTTACGTCAAAAAAATGGCGCGACATTATCTCAATGATAGTTCACAAACCTCAACAATCCGCTCAAGTCGTTTGAGTAAAGGGTTTTACGGAATCGACGGAACCCTGTATAGCTCGTTTCATCTCCCAACCCCATCGATAGACACCCTCCTAGAACTACTCGTTAGTCTCGAAGATCGTGAGTGGAAGTTTGATGCAAGTGTTTTATTCCATTTCACCTATGTTACTATCAAACACCCTCTCAAAGTCAAAACCCATGCACTAATCCGTAAACTGTTTGAACGTAACCATCTCTATGTGATTCTCAAACTCTTTTATGATGCGGGGATTTTGCACCACCTCATCGGTGCGTTCAAAAAAGTACTCCACCTTCCACAGTTTGACGGATACCACCACTACCCTGTCGATTTGCACTCCATCAAATGTATTGAGGCGTTAGAGAATATCAAAGACCCCAATGTTGAGATGCTCTATACACCACTCCCTCTGAGTGATAAAGTGCTTCTTAAAGCGGTTATTTTACTCCACGATACCGGCAAAGGTCGAAAACAAGATCATAGTGAAGTGGGGGCGAAACTGATTGTCCCTTTTATAAAAAGTATTAAACTACCTCAACCGACCCATGAGCGCGCCGCTCTTTTAGTTCGTCATCACGTTACTATGAGCAACGTCGCCTATCGTGAAAATCTCTACAGTGAAAAAACGCTGTACCAGTTCATGTCCAAAATCAAAACACCTGAAAATCTGAAACTCCTCTATATTTTAACCTACGCCGATATCAACGGTGTCGGTGCGGGTACCTATACCAGTTTTGGAGCCAATCTTCTCCATGAACTCTACGAAGCATCCCTCGAAATCGCCTCTCAGAATGATCGTTTAACCGATGCCATTAAACGGCAAAACAAAGAGAAACGGTTGGTAAATGATTTTAATTTTACGCAGCTCAATAAAGCGGAACAAAAAAAGATTCTCTCAGTCGAATCAAACCTTTTCTTTTTTAAACATACCCCTGATGAGATTATCGAGCTCTCAAAAGAGGCATTTGAATGCCAAACATTTACCTATCAGCTCAATATCGATGGGGGGCTTATCATCCATATTTTCCGCCGAATCCCCCTCAATCTCGGCTATTTGCTCGGAAAACTCAGCTACCTTGATGTCGCGTCGATGGATATTTTTACCCTTTTTGATGATATCAAATATTTTAAAATCGAGTTTTTACAACGACCACGTGAGGGGACAATGGAGCAAATCGAACTTATCGTTGAAGAGGCATTTGATATGTCTAAAAAACTCGATCTCCCAAAACCGATCATCAAACCCAGCGAAATCACCCTCGATTGTGACCACTCTCTCAACTACGCACAGCTCAATCTCAACACTACCAATCAACGGGGATTACTCGCCTATTTTGTCCAACTTTTCGACGAAGCCAATATCAATATCGCCACGGCGAAAATCCATACCGATAAAAATAGAGCCAGAGACCACTTCTTAATCGAAAAACAAAACAGGATGTGCGATAATGCGCACGAAATTATTGCTATATTAACAGGAGCGTAACATATGTGTGGAATCGTAGGATATATCGGAACTAAACCGGTCAAACAAATTTTGGTTGACGGATTACGTGAGTTAGAATATCGGGGATACGATTCAGCAGGAATAGCAGTCTTGCAAAACCACCAATTCTCTTTGTTTAAAGCGGTAGGAAAGTTAGTCAATCTTGAAGAAAAAGCGCAAAATTTCGAGAGTACAGGGTTTTCCGTTGGGATTGGGCATACCCGTTGGGCAACTCACGGTAAACCGACAGAGCTGAACGCTCACCCCCATCTGGGAGAAAATTCGTATGTTGTCCATAACGGTATCATCGAAAATTATGCAGAGCTCAAACACAAACTGACTTCACTAGGGACACAATTTCTTAGCCAAACGGATACCGAAGTTATCGTCCACCTTTTTGAACACCATCTCAAAACCTCGACGACCCCATTCGAAGCTTTTCAGAAAACACTCAATGAGCTCGAAGGGGCTTATGCCATCCTCCTCGTCAATGCTTCAGCCGATGATACTATCTTTTTTGCCAAACACGGCTCACCGATGATTGTCGGACGAAATAGTGAGAATGAGACCCTTTTTGGCTCATCCGATGCGGCATTGATTGGAAAATGTCACGAAGTAATCTACCTCGAAGATGGTCATTATGGATACGCAACAAAAGAATCTATTTATTTGTATGACACCCATAACACCCTTCTGTCACTCAAATTTACACCGTTAAGTGAAAACAAACTCTCCGCTCAAAAAGAGGGATACCGCTTTTTTATGGAAAAAGAGATTTATGAGCAAAGCACTGTTTTAGGTGACACCTTGATGGGGCGGTTACGAGAAGAGAGTGTCTATTTCGAAGAGCTCAACCCTACTCTCTTTGAAGGGATCAATGAGATTAAACTTTGTGCCTGTGGGACAAGTTATCATGCCGCAATGGTCTCTACTTATCTGCTAGAGCGTCACGCAAAAATCAAAACCTCTGTCGAAATCGCCAGTGAGTTCCGATACCGTGAACCCCTTTTATCACCCGACACTCTCTTTGTGGTCATCTCTCAGAGTGGTGAAACGGCAGATACCTTAGAATCACTCAAAATGGCGAAAAAAGCGGGACTCAAAACCCTCGTTATCTGTAATGTCGATAACTCCTCTATGGTTCGTCTCGCCGATGCCTCTATCCTCACCCGTGCAGGGATTGAAAAAGGGGTTGCCTCTACTAAAGCATTCGCTACTCAAGTAAGTGTATTGTGGATGCTCAGCCTCTATCTCGCTGGCGAGCGTAAAACACTCAATAATACTGAGATAGCGCGCCAAATAAAACTACTTCGTACCCTTCCATCCGTTGTAGCTGTAGATAATAATATTCATGAACAACTTCGTCGTCTAAGTAAACGTTACCTCCATGGACACGGCTTTTTCTTTATTGGACGCGATGTATTTTTCCCACTTGCACTAGAAGGGGCACTCAAACTCAAAGAGATCAGCTATCTCCATGCCGAAGGGTACCCAAGCGGTGAGATGAAACACGGACCTATCGCATTAGCCGATCCAGAGCTCTTTACTATCGCCCTCCTTCCGCAACATAAACTGTATGATAAAACCAAAAGTAATGTGGAAGAGCTCAGCGCACGCGATTCGACGATTTGCTCAATCAGTCCCCTCGATTTTGATAAAGCAGATGACCATATCCGTACCCATCATCATGATGATTATATGCTTGAATTTTTTGAAATGATGGTGGTACTCCAGCTCCTCTCAATGGAGATTGCTATCCGACTGGGAAATGATGTCGATATGCCTCGTAATCTCGCCAAAAGTGTTACTGTAGAGTAACACCTTTCACCTATTTCCTCTTTTAAAATTCTTTTAATCCTTATTTAGTTATGCTAAGTGCTTATTATTAAAAAACAAAAATAATTTAATTTTAAAGCAGGTCTTCTTCATGAATACAAATCGACGAATCCAATTTATAGTTTTCCTAATGCTTATAGGTCTGACCGCAGCAACAATCACCAATGTTGCACTTAATTTTAGGGATTATGGGTATAACAATGCTATAGAAAAATCTAAAATGACCGCTGAAATCGTCCGTGACGGTCTTACGGCACACATGGTTAACGGTATTATGGACAAACGTGATTTTTTTCTAGGAAATATTGCCAATATTAAAGATGTAGAGAATCTTTGGGTTGTTCGCGCCGATAATGTTATTAAGCAATACGGCGAGGGACTGCAAAATGAAAAACCACGAGATAACATTGATAAAAAAGTTTTAAAAGAGGGGATAACATTACGTCAAAGCAAAGAAGACGCCAATAGTGCGATTTTACGTGTCACTATCCCTTACATTGCTACTTCATACGGTAATCCAAACTGCCTTAGCTGCCACAATGTCCGAGAGGGGGATGTCCTAGGTGCAATCAGTATGGAATTTAACATTAATAATGTTCGCCAAACCGGAGCAATGACCATTGCAAAAATACTTGGTATTAATCTCTTTTTCATAGTGGTCGCCCTTTGGGTTACCCATCATTACTTTAAGCCGTACATGCAATTATTTGAGAACCTTCAACAAGGGATTAAGCGGGCACGCACCGGTGATTTCTCTTTCCGCTTCACCACAACACTCAAAGATGGTGGAAATGAAGTTGCCGAACAGATGAATACACTTTTTGAAAAAATAGACGATACCTTTGGAGGTATTAAACATGATCTTGGAACGTTTATGACTCGATCAAATATCTCCTGCAGTGATCCACTAAATACTGCCGGAACCATTATTAGAGAACTCTCTGATGTTTATAAATTTAAAAAAACCATCGAACTTGATAATACCAAGGATGAAATTTATGCACGATTTATTTATATACTCAAAGAGAAATTTAATTTTGACCATTTTGCACTGTATGAAGTTGATAAAACAGCCAAAATACGTCGTCTCGTCTACATTACCGATCACCAAAGTTTTTGTCTACCAGGTGTGGATAATAATTCCTTAGAGTGCCGAGCATATCGAACTAATAGCGATATTTACTCTACCGATTTTCCCCATGTTTGCCAAAACTGCTCAGTTAATGATAAACAATATACCTGTATCCCATTTAATATCAACGATGATTTAGCTCTCACCTTATCATTTTCAGCAAAAGATATGCAAACCATTGAAGCCTTGAATTTTGATATTCCAAGTATCAAAAACTACTTTGAAGCGGCTAAAGCGGTCATAGAGAGTCGAACATTAATGGATAAACTTCGTGATTCATCCTTACGAGACGGGGCCACACACCTTTACAATCGACGATTTTTAGAAGAGTTTATCGACCACAGTGCCAACCAAGCGACTCGTATTCATGTCAGTTACTCAATTTTAATGATCGACATTGACTTTTTCAAAATGATCAACGACACTTTTGGTCATGATGCTGGAGATATTGTTATCAAATCGCTTGCAGAAATTCTTCAGACATCAGTCCGAAAAATCGATCTCCCTATCCGTTATGGCGGAGAAGAGTTTTTACTCCTCCTCCACAACACAACACAAGAGGGTGCACTTATGGTTGCTGAAAAAATACGTACTACTTTTTCTGAAAAGAAATTCCAATTTGGTAGCGAGACTATCAACAAAACACTCAGTATAGGGGTTTCTCATTTCCCATCCCAAGCAGATTCCATTTGGAAAGTCATTAAGTTTGCTGATTTAGCACTTTATGAAGCAAAAAACACAGGGCGAAATCGTGTAATAGAGTTTGAAGATAGAATGTTTACTGGTGGAGATAGTTTTTAACGTTCCAGTAAACGAGGATGAAATTTAGTAACTAGATTTCCACCCTCACGTTTAGACTCAGCCATTGCAATACGAGCATATACAACACATTCTTGGATATCTTTATGATATTCTGGGAAAATAGAACTACCGATACTCACCGTCATAATAATACCGCTTGGGTGGGATTTTAATTTTTTATTTGCCAATAATGAGCGTACTCGCTCTCCCACACTCGCCGAATAGATCGGATCACAATCGTAAAGCAATACAATAAATTCATCACCTGATGAACGGACAACTAAATCACTCTCCCTTAGTACATCTAATAAAGTATGTCCAATCAAAGCAATAGTTTCATCTCCTGTTTTTTTGTCATATACCTCATTAATCACACCCAATTTATCTACATTAATAACTAAAATACCATAAGGGATTACTGCACGTTTTGACTCTTTAAGTATTTGGAACATCCGTTCACTTAAATAACTTTGATTATACAGTCCGGTTAATGAATCAATTCGCTCTAATCGCTTCAGCCTATCACCCATTTGATATTGCGCTAAATGGCCTTTAATCTCTACCATTGTTTGCTTAATGGCATCTTCATTTGTACGTACAAAATGGTGACGTTGTCTATTCTCATTAAGTATTGAAACGACCATAGTATTCGTGCTGGAAATCGAACAAGGAAAACAAATATAATTTTCATCAGGAGAGATCATTTTAGGACATACTCTATCAGGTTGAGAAGAATCAACAACTTCTAATGATTTAGCAGCACGGCATCCACTGGTAGCATCACATAAAATTTGGTTTTTTTCATAAACAATATCGATCTCGTTAGCAAGTACCTCATGTTCAATAATATTAATATCGTTGATAGAAAAAACTTTACTAAAATATGATCCTATATGTGAATACATTTCAGTTTTATCTGTATCTTTTTTCAGTAAACGCAACAGATGCTGAATACTGTTGTACTGTCTTGTTGCCATATCCAATGCCGTCAGTGAATCTTGGGTATTATTGATAGCCATAGAAGGTGAAAGATTGACTTTAATCGATTCTATTGATTGCTGAATTTTTTCTATCAGTCGATTAAGGGATGCTGCATCGTGATCTTTTGAGAGAGATTCTGGCACACGGGCTGAAAAATTACCCTTTTCAACCAAACGTACACACTCTCCGATTGCTTCAAAACGGTTAAAATAGATCATTATATTTTTATAGAGAAAATAACTTATTGCGCCAAACAATAGAACAAGAACAGCTATTCCTATAAGAATCGTATACAGATTCAATGTTTTTAGATCATTAGTACTCATCTCTAAAGATATAACCCCAAGGGTGTCCCCTACTTTAACATCATGACAACTAAGACAATCAACCTCTTTGGTTGTAGTAGCTTTATAGGGGTAGGAAAAACGTACCGTTGAATCTTCAAAGACACCCCCTTTACTAACAATAACTCTCTCTCCACTCTCCAATACCGATTTATCAATTCCATCGTATGCTTCTTCAGTAAACGGCCCTTCTCCATATTGATTGGATACTTTTCTTGATCGAACAACCCATAGATTTTTCATCCCATCCAAAGATGTGACCAGTTTCAAAAATTCATCACGATGTTCCATGTTTCCATTAATCATATGAGCTGTTAAACCAGCCTCAATAACTTTTACAACGGAATGAGCTTGAACTTCGGTACTTTTTAGGGAATTTTTTCGTAAAACTATGACACCACTAATAGTAATAAAAATAAAAAAAACTGCTAAAGAGGAAAATAAAAGGAGAAAAATTTTTGTTTTTAGTTGCATACAATACACCCTTCATTAGAAGGGTAGATTATAACTAAATTTTTAGTAAAAGTTGATCTCTTAGTGACAACCACATCCTGTGCCGCAACTTCCGCTACTTGCCGGAGCCTCTTGTTTCGGTGCAGCAGCAGTAGAACATGCCGATACCCCTGGAGGTGTGTTTGGTTGGATCGCTTGGTTATCCACCCCACCCTCTTCGTTGATTTTCTCGATAGTTGCCCAAAGATCTTCTGCCGCTTTCATGTAGCGTTTTGCTGTTTCAGAGGTCGGTGCGTAATAGGTTACCGGTTTCCCCTCATCTCCCCCCGTTCGGATGGCAGGCTCGATAGGGATTTCAGCAAGGATACAAGTATCAAACTGATCCGCCATCGCTTTGGATGTCCCTTTTCCGAAAATATCGTATTCTACCCCTGTATCGGGAGCGATAAATCCAGACATGTTTTCGACCACACCCGCGATAGGGATATGAAGTTTTTTGAACATATCGAGGCTACGGCGTGAATCATCCAATGATACCATTTGAGGAGTGGTTACCGTTACACCTACAGTAACAGGTACGCTTTGAGCCAACGTGAGTTGCGCATCCCCTGTACCCGGAGGCATATCGATAACCAAACAATCCAAATCTGACCACAGGATATCACGCAAGAACTGCTCTATCGCTTTCATAATCATCGCACCACGCCAAATAAGCGATTGCCCCTCATCCATGAGTGAGCCCATCGACATCACTTCGACACCGTATGCACTCAATGGGAGAACTTTATTACCAACCACTTCAGGTTTTTGACCATCCAGCCCCATCATACGAGGGATATTCGGTCCATAGATATCGGCATCCAAAAGTCCCACTTTTTTCCCTTGCATCGCCAAAGCAACTGCAAGATTAACCGAAGTAGTCGATTTACCGACCCCCCCTTTTCCTGAACTTACCATAATAAAATTTTTCACTTGAGGGGCAATATTTTTACCCTTAGAAGAGCTTTCACGAGGCATTTTAGGTGCAGTAATATTGACCACCACCTCATTGGCACCGACACGTTTTAACTCATCAGTTGCTTCAGTAGTAATCTGATGAGCAACTTCAGGGGCACTGGAGGTAATATCAACGGTAACACTCACGTTCTTTCCATCAATTTTAATCTCTTTTACAAATCCAAACGCAATAATATCTTTAGTAAATCCCGGATAGGTCACTTTTGATAATGCTGATTTTACAATTTCTTCTGTCATAATTTTTCTCCTTATATTTTATATCATTGGTCATTGCGGACTCGATCCGCAATCTAAAGATCCTGAATCTACCCTAAAGGGCACGTGAAGTTCAGGATGACGAACCTTTAACTTGCACTTTTAGCTTTGACTTCCTCAGCAATCTGTGCGATTGCTTCGGGGTTGTCCATAATCTGTTGCGTAATTTTGTACGAACAAAATTTCGGTCCGCACATCGAACAAAACTCTGCCTCTTTAAACACATCCTGAGGCAATGTTTCATCATGATACTCACGCGCCCGCTCAGGATCAAGGGCGAGTTCAAACTGTCGATTCCAATCAAACGCATAACGCGCATCACTCATCGCATCATCAATATCACGTGCCCCTTTGCGACCACGGGCAATGTCTGCGGCATGTGCCGCGATTTTGTACGCAATAATCCCTGCACGGACATCCTCGGCGTTCGGCAATCCTAAATGCTCTTTTGGCGTCACATAGCAGAGCATCGATGCTCCGTGCCATCCGCCAACCGCGGCACCGATAGCAGAGCTGATATGATCATACCCCGCCGCGATGTCGGTAACCAAAGGCCCGAGGATATAAAACGGTGCCTCGTGACAGTACTCTCGCTGAATTTTCATATTCCGTTCAATCTGATTGAGAGGAACATGCCCAGGCCCCTCGATCATCACCTGTACGTTTTTCTCCCATGCCCGGAGTGTCAATTCACCCAATACTTTGAGTTCTCCGAGCTGTGCTTCATCCGAAGCATCTGCCAAACATCCCGGACGGAGAGAATCACCCAATGAGAGTGAAACGTCATAACGGGCACAGATATCGAGAATCTCATCATACGCAGTGTAAAACGGGTTCTCACGATGGTAGTGCATCATCCATGCCGCCATCAATGATCCACCACGACTAACGATTCCCATCTTACGTTTCGCCACTTTCGGCATCGTTTCTAACAAAAACCCAGCATGAATCGTAAAATAACTCACCCCTTGCTGTGCTTGGCGCTCTAACACTTCAAGCATCTTTTCGATACTCAAATCTTCAATTTTGTTATTTACATCATGTAAAATCTGATAAATCGGTACAGTTCCAATAGGGATTTTCGAGTTTGCAATTACCGCTCGACGGATCTCATCCAAATCTCCCCCCGTGGAGAGGTCCATTGCCGTATCAGCTTTGTAGTGCTGAGAGACTTGAATTTTTTCAATCTCCCCTTGAACATCAGAAGCAATCGCGGATGAGCCGATATTGGCATTGATTTTACAGCGCGCTGCAATCCCAATCGCCATCGGCTCTAAATTCACATGATTGACATTAGCAGGGATGATCAAACGTCCGCGTGCAATTTCTGATCGAACCAACTCTTCATCTAAATCTTCGATTTGTGCAACATATTTCATCTCTTCGGTAATAATGCCCTGCTTAGCATAATACATTTGAGTACGAACCGCATCATTATTCCGTTTGTTTACCCAATCGGTTCTCACACTTAACTCCTTGTCATTTTCCAAAAGCATTATTGGACTTATAAATAAGAGCCCCTAAAAGGGTAGACGCTCTTTTAATGTAGATTGAAAATTTCAAGAATATTTAGGAATACGATCTTAGAATTTTTGTCTCTTATAGAGTTAGAATTTATCACAAACAAGATAAAAAAAAGCTTTTTATGTGTATACTTTCGTAACAGTTTACATAAATAGGATATATTTTGTCTGATTTGACACTTATTCTACTCGCAGCAGGTAACTCTACCCGTTTTCAAACGGCAGTAAAAAAACAGTGGTTACGAATAGATCATGATCCTTTGTGGTTATATGTTACTAACCGTATCACAGCAATGAAAAACTTTTCAAAAGTGATAATTGTTGCCCATCCTGATGAGATCTCCTTTATGAGTTCTATGTGTGACTACGCTATTGTTGCAGGTGGTGAAACACGCCAAGAATCTCTCACGAATGCGATGGAATACGTCAATTCCCCTTATGTTTTAGTAACCGATATTGCGCGATCCTGTATACCTAATGAGCTTATCGAACGACTCATTGCCTCTAAAGATATAGCAGATTGCATCGTCCCTTCACTTCCACTTAGTGATACGATTGTCTATGTTAATACGACGATTGATCGAGATCAAGTCAAACGGATTCAAACTCCGCAGCTTTCTAAAACATCGGTTCTTAAAGCTGCACTGCAAACCACTCTGCACTATACCGATGAGAGCAGTGCTATTGTGGCACACGGAGGAACACGTTATTTTATTGACGGTGATGAATCAGGGCATAAAATCACCCACACCCATGACCTTTCCTCCTTGACATGTCTTAAAGCACCATCGAATGCAATCTTTACCGGTAACGGTTTCGACGTTCACGGATTTGAAGAAGGAAAACCGATGGTACTCGGTGGAGTAGAAATAGAGAGCCCGTTTGGATTTTTAGCACATAGTGATGGTGATGTTGCTATCCATGCCCTTATCGATGCATTGCTCGGTGCGGCATGTATGGGAGATATCGGAATGTTATTTCCCGATACCGATAGTACCTATAAAAATGCCGATTCCAAAGAGTTATTACGCCAATGTGTTTTAAAATTACACCAATTCGGGTTTGTTATCCTCCATGCCGATATCACTATCATCGCACAAACTCCAAAAGTTGCCTCTTATAAAGATGCAATGCGCCGTATACTTTGTCAGCTGTTACAGATACCTCTCTCCCGAGTGAACATCAAAGCAACGACAACAGAGCATCTTGGCTTTATAGGGCGCAAAGAGGGAGTTGGCGTACTTGCTACCGCTTCATTACACTATTTTGATTGGAAAAACGGATGAATGTCTTAATTATCGAAAACGAGATCTATCTCGCTCAAAGTATCGCTTCCAAACTAAGTGATCTAAACCATAACTGTGATATCAGCAGTTCAACCAAAGAGGCACTAAAAGGGATTCACTACGATGTAGTACTCCTCTCTACCAACATCAACGGACAAGATATTTATCCCGTAATCGATGCGTATAAAGATGCAGTTGTTATTTTAATGGTATCGTATGTCAGTAATGATACTGTTTCTAAACCACTTGCAGCAGGGGCAAAAGATTATATTTTGAAACCATTTATGATAGAAGAGCTGATTCGAAAAATTCAACATTTCCAGAATCATGAAAAGCTTCGCCGTCAAAACCAAACGTATGAGCGCTACCTCAACTATACCTTTAGCGGTGTCAAAATCGATGAGGATTTTGACAAAACTGAATTACCTTTAATGATTTGCAGTGCTTACCAAAAATATGCCGATTCTTTTGCGTTTAGATATGCTCAACACACGAACAAAGCACTCCATTTTATATCTTTTAATTCACCCAAAGCACTCCAAGATATCGCTGCATTTTCAAGCAATGATATCCTCTATATTACCGATTTTCAGAATCTCAAAAAAAGCGATATCAAACACTTTTTAGAATTGATAGAAAAGCGATCTTGCATTATTTCAGGCACCGATAGTGTAGAAAATTTTCCGTTTCGCGTCATAGAAATCGAAAGTGAAAATCACCTTTTTGATCAAAGCGATATTTTACCCATCGAAGAGTACGTTAAATACATTATGACCAATTTCCAAAATCGCTTTCCAGATACGGAGCTCTCTAAAAAATTAGGTATTTCACGAAAAAGCTTATGGGAAAAGAGAAAGAAATATGGCATCGTCAAGAAAAAATAAATCACTTTATATTGACCAAGAAGCTCTTAGTGCGTTGATGCTACTTAAAGCAGGTATGCTCTCTCCTATTACACAACTCATGAATGAGCAAGAGTGTAATGATGTTTTAACCACAGGTCTTTATAAAGGGTCTACCTTCCCTTTTCCTTTAATCCTATCACCAAGCGGTAAGATAAATGAAACAGTCTTAGTCGCTGCAAAAAAAGGAGATTGCCTTGACCTTGTTTGTGACAATACCATTGTAGGAGAGATTTGCATCGATGAAATATTTCCTATCAATCCGCAAGAGCGTCTTCGCCAAATTTACGGAACCGAAGATCTCTCTCACCCCGGTGTCAATGCTACTTATAAACGACTCGGTAAATATGCCGTTTGCGGTGAATATTCTATCTCTATAACCCCTATTCAAGAGATTCAATCTACCATTCAAGAGGCTAAAGAGCGAATAGGTGCTCAACATACTACCGCGATGTTTATGGCGGCTAATCCACTTCATCGTGCCCATGAACGTCTCATCCGCCAAAGCTTGGAAAAAAGTGATTTGATTGTTATTTTTCTCCTTAAACCCTACAACAGCAGTGATTTACGCTATGAACTTCGCCACGAAGTATTAGAATTTTTTATTCAAAACTACCTCCCCCAAGGGAGAGTTATCGTGGTTCCATTGGAGAGTAGTTATATTTTTGCGGGAAATAACGAAGTAATCCTCGATGCTATTGTAGCTATGAACTATGGATGTAATCGCCTGATGATCGGGCAAAATCATGCCGGAATCGGAATGTACTATGATCATAATGCCAATAAATCAGTAGTAGACCGCCTTGTTGGACTCAATATCGAAGTATCTATTGCCAGTGAATACGTTTATTGTAACCTTTGTAATACTTTGGTCAGCGTACAAACCTGCCCCCATGGTCACCATCACCATATCTCTTATAACTCAGAGTCTATTTTAGAGCTAATGAAGCAAGGGCTTCTCCCCCCTGCCGTTCTGGTACGCAAAGAGGTATCCTCAATGATTGTTGCATCACTATATCCAAACCGATTTAAAAATCTAGCGAAACTCTATTACGACATTATGCCGGTCAACGGATTGCTCGAAGAGCACAGTGAAAGAGATTTTTACATCGAACTGATGAAGCTCTATCAGACGACGTCACTAACATAAGGGATATAAATGAATTGGTTTTTTCTCACCCTCTTTTACAGTGGTCACGCCCCTAAAGCACCCGGAACGGTTGGGACACTCGTCGCTCTTCCTATCGGCGTAGTTCTTTTAATGTTTTTTGGATCGCAAACCCTCTTTATGCTCTCTATCCTCATTACACTCATAGCTATTAAGGGTATCGATAAACATGAAGCCTCTTCGGATGAACATGATGATTCACGCATTGTTATCGATGAGTTGGTAGGGATGTGGATTGCGTTGGCTATTGCACCGGGGATTATGTTCCATTGTAATGACCTCAGTGTATGGAGTAATGGATTAGCTGTTCAAATCATTTTGAGCTTTATCTTTTTTCGCCTTTACGATATTAAAAAACCCTCTATCATCGGACGAATCGACCGTGAAACAAAAGGGGGATTGGGTGTTATGGGAGATGATATCCTCGCAGGATTTGCTGCAGGAATCACCACTGCCATCGTGTGGCAAGTTATTCTCAAAAGTGGATTTATCAATTAGACCTTCATTAATATTGATATTTTCCTGACACGATCTGCGCTACACTTCTGCCATGAAAAAGACACTTTTAATTTATATGGCATTAATCCTTTTCTTCGGGATCGCCATCGCTGGAATCCTCCATTACGGAACGCTTTTAGAGAGCCATCTATTCTCTGAAGTCATAGCCCCTGCGGCTTCGTCGCTACCAACAACAATCAGTGATACGTTTCTTAAGCAACTCCACCATCCACTCCCTTTGTTACTGATTCAGTTTATCGTTATCATGATTGTCACACGGCTGTTTGGCTATCTGGTCTCCTTTGTTGCTCAACCTACCGTTGTAGGTGAGATTGTTGCGGGAATTATCCTCGGTCCCTCACTTATGGGTGCGTTGTTTCCCGATATGTTTATCACCCTCTTTCCTAAAGAATCCCTCGGTAATCTTCACCTCATCAGTCAACTCGGGTTGATCTTTTTTATGTTTGTCGTAGGGATGGAACTCGATTTTGATAAAATCAAAAAACAATCGAGTGCTTCAGTGTTTATCAGCCATGTCAGTATCATCTTCCCCTTTTTCTTAGGGGTGGCATTAGCGTATTGGCTCTATCCTATCTTTGCACCCAAAAAAATATCGTTTATCCCTTTTGCCCTTTTTATCGGTATCGCGATGAGTATCACTGCATTTCCAGTATTGGCGCGAATTATTAAAGAGAAAAATATTGGTGATACCCGTTATGGCTCCATGGCAATCACCTGTGCTGCTGCCGATGATATTACGGCATGGTATATTTTGGCTCTGATTATCGCCATTTCCGTTTCGGGTTCGCTCAGTTCCTCTTTCGTGTTATTGCTCCTCATCGCCTTGTATGTCACTGTTATGTTTTACGTCATACGCCCCCTTTTCGCCAGAATCGGACGCTCTCAGAGTGAACGGCTCAGCATGAACGGAATGTCGTTCATCATCGTCTTACTACTCCTCTCATCTCTTGCCACCGAAGCGATAGGGGTACATGCACTTTTCGGTGCATTTATGGCGGGGGCAATGATGCCCTCATCGGCACTATCGAGACTCAAAGAGCTCATCGCGCCGCGTTTAGAATACGTCAGCCTTTTGGTATTATTGCCCCTCTTTTTCGCCCTAACGGGATTGCGCAGTGAAATTGGTTTGCTCAATAGTGTAGATGCATGGTTGATTTGCGGCGGAATCATCGTACTTGCAGTGTTCGGCAAACTCTTCGGAAGTGCCCTTGCCTCTAAATACATGGGATTTAGTTGGAGGGATTCTTTCGCCCTTGGAGTATTGATGAATACACGAGGACTCATGGAGTTAGTTGTTCTTAATATCGGATATGAGATGGGAATACTCTCAACTGAACTGTTTACCATGTTTGTAGTTATGGCACTAGCAACAACAATTATGACAGGACCAATGCTCAATCTGATTACAAGAGGGTTTAAAGAGAATAAGGTTGTCGAAACAATGCAAAAAAGTTTAATTGATCTTCTCTCGCATGAACTACGAACCCCACTCACCCTAATACGGGGTGCTGCCAGTAATCTCTCTAATCCAAACTTTAACCTTGCAGACAAAGATAAAGAAGAGATGGTACAAACTATCGTTGAAGGGTCACGCCGTATGGAAAAAGTGATTGATAATCTGCTAGTCAATGCCCGTTTTCGCGAAGGAAAAACACCCCTAAACAAGACAATGCTTAGGCTAGAAGATATTATATCATCAGCGTTAGCTATAGCTGAAAATGACTGGAATCGACAAGCAAAACTCTCTATTTCACCTGATCTTCCACCTCTGAATGGCGATACGGCATTGCTTCAACTTGCTATCGGTAATCTACTCGATAATGCATTTAAATACGGTCATGAAGTGAATTTAGAAGTTTCTTCGGCATTTAGTGAAATAACCCTTACCCTCTGTAATAACGGTGATCTTCCACCTCCAGATACAATTGCAACTTTAGGTACTCTCCCCGGTAGACTCGATAATTCAGAGGGGAAACCCGGTTCGGGAATCGGGTTGAGATTATCAAAAAATATCATTGAAGTACACGGGGGTACGTTATCGATTACCTTAGAAGATAACTATTTTTGTGTCCGTGTGACTTTGCGGAGCGAATGATGAATCCGAATATTTTAATCGTAGACGATGACCCCTCTATACGTCGATTATTAGCGATGACATTAGCGTTTGCAGGCTTTATGACCACGACAGTATCAACAGCCAAAGAGGGATTAAAAAAAGGGTCTGATGAGCATTTCCATTTGATTTTGCTCGATTTAGGATTACCCGACATGAGCGGAGTACAATTTCTAGAACGTTATAGAGAGGATGAACAAACACCCGTCATTGTCGTTTCCGCTATCCATGATCAAACAGATAAAATCGCCGCTCTCAATGCAGGAGCGGATGATTATGTCACCAAACCTTTCAATGCTGATGAACTGATTGCCCGTATCCATGCTAATCTGCGCCGTGTCCCTCCACCACAAGAGAAGTTATCCATACTGATTGTGAGTGATATGCGTATGGATATCTCCAATCATATAGTGAGTATTGCAGATAACCCTATCAAATTAACTCCAAAAGAGTTTAAACTTCTTCATATTTTCATGGAAAATCAGGGGAAAGCATTGACTCATGCATGGTTGCTAAAAGCAGTCTGGGGTGTTGGGTATCAGCATGAAACCCACTATCTACGTGTTTTTATCAACCAACTGCGTCAAAAGATTGAAACTGACCCTGCCCGGCCAAAATGGATTCTCACCGAAACAGGGATTGGATATCGTTTTGTCGGGTAATATAATACCCCCTTCTAAATCATCATCGGATCATCGGTCGCTTCAATCTCTTCGAAATCCATCACAATCTGATCAAGCATTTTTTGAGTTTTTCTAATTTTGGCAATATGGGAATCAAAAATTGGTTTTGAGGCAGGAAATGCTTCGGACAACTCCGTGTAAATCAAAATACGTCCTCCGAAATGGCGATTAAATTCATTAAACGCATCTTGAAGATAACTACGACGAGTAGTATGACGAAAAAGTGCTTTCACCATTTTTTTACGCTCTTTAATCGGTATCGATTCATCAATCGCCTCAGCAACCCGTTTAATATCCATACGAGACAAATAGACACCGCTATGATACGGAGCAAGTAATTTATCTCCTAACTCATCAACAAACCCTGGTACATATTGATTTTCTTCACTGTTCTCATCGCTAGAAGTATCACAACTCTCAGTATCACATTTTTCCCGTACAAACGCATCAAATTCAGCTCTTAAATCGCTAAAATCACTTGTTTTCATTTCATTTCTCCCGTTATTAATTCATAAAAATAGCGTGCCATTGAGTGCATCGCAATATCCTCTTCAAAGTCATTCGAGTATTTCACTAAAGCACGCTCTGCAATTAAATCACCCACTAATAACCCATCCACAATCTCGATAAAATCACATATATCCTCATCGTTAGCATCATTCAAAGAGCGATCAAGTAATGCAAACGCCTCCTCTTGATATTCTCTCGAAATGACAGCACCGTTAAGTTTGGAACTGCGCATCTGTGAAATGGTAAATACCAAATCATCAGGACGGATATTCATCGGTATGACCATCGCATTAATATTATTCGCCTTAAACAGTTTATTGACCGTAGCGGAAAAACGATTTTTATGCGCCTCCTCACCAATAAACCCATACAACTTAGTCTCCGTTGTTATACTATTATCGTTGTTCATCATATCATATTCCTAACGCCAAATGAGCAAAGCCCATCTTGGCTACGCTAACGCTGAGTTCTCTTTGGCAGAGTGCCCACGCACACTGGTGTGCTTTATTTTTCATTTAATCCCCACAATTCTAATGCTTCTTCCTCTTCAAGTTGACAGCGACGGCATATTTTCTCGCCTGCAACAGAGCTAAATAATCCACCGCATTCATCACACGGACGCACCAAATACGTAACTAAATTTTGAACTGTTGGGGCGTACCACTCTTTTAAATTGTATGATGAGGATAAGGTAATCGCATCAGTTTCACAGACATCATGGCATAGATGGCATTTGATACATAAAAAAGGGTCAAAATCGATTTTAGAATTACGCACATCTGAACTCAATGCCGCTGTTGGGCAAATACGATAGCACATTTGACACGCAGTGCATTTTGATTCATCCAACAGTTTTTGCGATGTGAAGCTCATTTTTGTACTATCCACAACATGAAAAATTGTTGGTTCACTTGAGCGTTTTATCGCAGTAAAAAAAAGTTTTCTTCGGTCCGTTATTTTTTTTGCCCGCAGTAATGCTGTATGAGAACTGTCTGTCGTATAAGTAACAAATTCATCGGTAGATTTTTGCACCTCTTTCTCAAAGTCCCCTTTGATAGATCCAATCTTTTTAAGATGAAATGTTTTAAAAAAATCACGACGACCGACTTCTACACCTAGTTCCTCTTCTTTGTAGGCAATCTCTTTGGTTAGCACCTGAGAACTGCACTGTGTTGCTTCGAGCAGATAGTTTACATCCTCTATCATTGGATAAAAATGGTGCAAAACCTTCTCCCCAATAGCACACTGATGACAATGCCCAATATCACATACGATATCACCTTTTAATTGTGCAAGTGCAATCAACTGCTCAGGACTCATCGATGCAAGACACGGCACATTTTTTTGACAGGATAGGATGATTTCGTCCTGTGACACCAATGAAAAAAACAGCTCATTCGGGTCGAAATCATCGAGTTTCAATGCCTCAGTGGGACACACCGCAACACATCCTCCACACCCGACACACTGTGATTGATTAATCGAGGGTAGCCTCTCAGATATCACAATAGCATTAACAGGGCACGAAGTTTCACAATGCAGGCATGCAGAGTTAACACTCAATGCCCGTACACAACTTTGTGGAGAGAGGATTAAAAAACTCATCCGATAGTGCTGGTGCTCAACATCTCATTATCGGAGAGGATAAACTCCAATGCCATCTCCGCCACATCATAATAGAGTGGTGTACGTGCCTCATACTTCATATTAATAAGATACAATGGTGCCCACTGCAAAAGATGCTTGTTTAAAAAAGTATGTTGCACTGCTTGAAGCTCTTTAACCGCATCGCTATCGTTTTCTTGAAAAGCTTTCAGTTCTGCTTGAACTAAATGGTGCATAAATTCCATCTCTATTCCGATATGATCGGCAGAAACAACTCGTGCGACTTCGTAATCGACGATAAAATCGTACGCGCTGTACATGTCAGTTACCGGATTAGCACCACCCGTTTCGATCATTTGATCTTCACGTGTATAAAACGTTTCATACGGCACTAGATGTAAAATAGCCAAATTTGTAAAATCGGGATTCAAATACTCTTCTAAAAGTTTTTGAGGAGGAGTGCTCAGACGCACTTCCCAATCATGCCAATGGGGGAGAAACTCTAAAATTATCGGATCGCTATTTAACGTCTCTAAAATATCGGTATCTAACTCTTGGAGAAGTATTCGTGAAAGGAGTGCATAGTTATTGCTTCGTGCAATGATCTCATCCATAATATGTTGACCTTTAATGATTGATTACGAGATTGTAACTAAAAGGGCTGAAAAGCCCTTTAGAACTCCCTATTAGAAAGAGAAGTGAGGAAATTATCCCTTGATTGTTACATCGTATGACGATGGGTCAAGTTTAACCCAAGGTCGGAAGATGTGGCGAGGACGACGGAGTTTAGAGTTAGAATCCAACCCGCGTGAAAGCTTATCTCTCCATGCTTGATACACTTTAAGATTATTGTCATAGTTGACAAAAATATCACCGATTTTATCACCCGCTTGTGCTGGTTCTAGTAATACTTTGTGGTGCCAGCAGTGCATTCCCGAAACTGGATCAGGATGTGGTGCTGCAACGGCATTTTGCCATGAACCTGAAAGCCCATCCCACCATACGTTTTCAGAATCACGATTATATTCAGGGAAGCGTTCTGCTTTAAACCCTTTAATCCCCTCAACGTATTTGAGTTTACCCACTTTACCGTCCATTTGAATCTCAGCAACAGGAACCCCGAAGCTATTGATACCGGCTGTTCCGCTGTAATCATCAATCTTCGTTTGCGCCCCTGCTTTACCGACATTGTCCGGAGATTCTTTAAGGAACTCTTTGTTACTCAAATCACGCGGAGCAGCACCGGTTGCTACTTTACCATCACTAACACCATTAGGAATAGTAACCGCATTGGTAAGTTTCCAACGCCCACCATGGTGTGAACACGCGAGCGTTCCAGGAAGAACTCCCTCTGTCGGAACCGCCATAGCAACGAAATGTCCGCTCTCCAATCCTGAAACCGTATCAACGATTTTAACACGGATAGCATCACCACGTTTAAATCCAAGACGCTTAGCATCCCCCGTACTGATCCAGATCGGGTCATGGTTTTGGCTGATCTCCATTAGGTGTTTGGAGTTCGCAGAACGGGTGTGAATGTTGTACGGTAAACGGAATACCGTATTAAGGGCAAACGAGTTATCCTCTTTCATATAGAAATGGTTGACATGAGAAAGGACATGAACCATCTCCTCTTTCTCTTTGTCATTACGCGGATAGATTGCCATCGCGTATTCCGGCCACTTCCAATCTTTAGCTACCCATTGGGTATAAACATCCAACTTACGGGTTGGAGTGGTATATCCTTGGAGTCTTTTGCCATCCATCATAATACCGATTTTTTTCGATTCACCGTGATCATTGACCGCAGAGATAATACCGTCTCCATCAACACTCATTGAGCCTGCATCAAATTTATGCTCATAGGATTCTACTTTCCCCTCTTCGATTTTGAGTTCACGCTCTTGAACACTGTAGATTTTATCTTCTTCGAGCCATACACCGTGATCGCGCATATAAGAATACACAGGGAACTCTTCTTTTACATAACGGTCATCATTCATAACCGTCTCATAAAGCTTCGGCAAGTTGTCACCGAACGCCGCATCATACCATTCAGCGATTGTGACCGGTTTACCTGGATGACGTTTAGACTCCCACATTTTTTTGATATTCAAACTACCATCAGGATCAATAAAATCGGTACACAATTGGAACCAGAATTCATTCTCTTCCCACACTTCACCAAGACCTGCTTTAATATGCGCTTCGAGCGTTGCACGGTTAGGATTTTTTGGTTTCCATCCCGATTTTTCGAGTGCTACGCGCAATACCGGTTGACGAAACGTTGTCCATCGCGCAGGAAGAGTTGCCTCGGAATGTTGGTCATGACGCTCTCCCGCAAGCCCTACAGGGAGAACATAGTCCATATACCAGTTTGTCTCAGACCATACAGGAGAGAGATTGAAACTCAATTCCATGATTTCTTCGTTTTTCAACACTTCTATCCAACGGAATCCATCTGGATTAATCCACACCGGATTGTACATACGTGGTGCATAAACTGAAAGTTTAGATGGTACTTGTAACCCTCGATCATTCCATTTTTTCTGCCACTCTTTGTCACTCAATAGGTGAGGAAGCAAGAATGACATCTCATAGGTTGAAAGCGGCCATTCAGGTGGCCAAGTAAGCTCATTCCATGCTTTTACTTTTGGAACGTCTTTACCCGATTTACCTTGACCGACAGTAGAACTTCCCCCTTTTCCACCGACAGCGATATCGTGCCAGTGGTACCAACCGGTTCCACCGACATTTCCGATTGCTCCACGTAGAGCAGTGACAAAGAATACCGATTTACCGGCCATCCATCCACCACGGTTACCCGCAGCTGTTGCGCGCCAAACATACGTAGAGATTGCATCTTCTGCCCAAATAAACATCTCATAGAGTTTTTCGAGTTTGTA
This sequence comes from Sulfuricurvum sp., assembly GCF_028710345.1. Taxonomy (NCBI): domain Bacteria; kingdom Pseudomonadati; phylum Campylobacterota; class Epsilonproteobacteria; order Campylobacterales; family Sulfurimonadaceae; genus Sulfuricurvum; species Sulfuricurvum sp. The sequence goes on from NZ_JAQTUH010000003.1 coordinate 29,644, forward strand.
TGCCGGAATATGGGTCTCTTTTACTGCAAATTCAAGTGTATACGGTGCATACATCTCTTTGAGAAGCTCTAAATAGCTCTCAAAATCACGCCCTTCCGGAACTTTCGAAATATACGTTTTCTCTACCATATAATTCAAATAGTCGGTATCTTTCATCAGCGTATCCCAGTTAAACCAACGTTTAACAAACGCTTTATTCACCAAATTGTCATTCAAAATACGACTTGCTAAATAGAGATAAATAACCGATTCAGTTCCCGGCCATGGTGCCAACCAAAGATCAGCAATCCCTGCAGAGTTAGAGAGGCGCGGGTCCATAACGACCATTTTCGCACCTTTTTTACGTGCATCGGCAATATACGCTGCCGCTTGGGCAAAATAGTGCCCTGCATCAGCTGCATGCGATGAGTTGAGGAAAATGAGCTTAGCATTTCCCCAATCCGGACTGGTACGGTCATCATTGATAAAATGAATTGACGGGGTGCGACCGTTAGCCGAACAGATATTAGTATGAGAGTTATACGAATCAAGACCCAAACTCTCCCAAACTTTCGGAACAAAACCGTTTTCATTCGGGCGACCGACGTGATACATTACCGATTTTTTAGAGAGTTCATCTCCGATTCGGATCGTATCTCCCATCTTTTTACCGATTGTGGTCATCGCCTCATCCCACGTCGTACGAATCCATTTACCTTCACCCCGTTTTGAACCAGGAGCGCGTTTGAGTGGGAATGGGATACGGTCTGGGTCATACATTTGTGATTGTACAGCATACCCTTTGGCACAGTTACGTCCGCGTGAGCCAGGATGCAATGGATTCCCCATATATTTACGAACCGTCAATGTTTTCTTATCCACCCATGCCGTCAATCCGCACGAAGCTTCACAGTTCGAACATGCTGTCGGAATAACCATATAGTCATGCACTAAAATACCATCTGGATTCTCTTCACTTTGGACACCGTGACGTTTAATACCACCACGTTTCCAATCTGTCCCATCAAGCTCTTGGAAATGATCCCATTGATCGAGTGGAGGATAAAACGATAACGTATCCGGAGTATTGGTAAATTTACTTTTTTCGATTGATTCAGCTACAGCATCGGTTGTAAAAACCCCTTTTGCAATCGCTGCGCCGGCTACGGTAAATGCCGCACCCTTTAAAAATGTTCTTCTGCTTTCTAAATACATCATTTACCTCTTTAGCTCATGTTTAACAATTGTGGGATAACAAGCCAAACGTGTTTAGCCACCCATAAACCGATCAATGCTGATACAGCAGCGATTTTCAACAAATAATAAGACTCTTTTTTGATGCTCAAACACACCAAAACCATCGGAACGATAAACGCCATCACTTGACCGATCCAAAACATAATGGTGTATTGACCACCTTTGATAGCTTCCAATGTCGCTTGAACTTCTTCAGCTTTCATTCCGCCAAAGATGTACTCTGACATGTAAAGGATAAAAGAGGCAAACGCACTCAATCCTAGAATAATTCCAAGATCTTTTTTGATAGTATTATCAAATTTATTGCCACCCAATAAAATCATCGTAGCTGATCCCGCCAAAAGAGCGGCTAAAATCATTTGCGCTGATTCTGTTGGCATTTGCCACAACTCACGCGCAGTTGATTCAGCCATCAATCCTGCCGTATACAACGTTACCGGAATCGCCAACAAAACAGTGTAGTTCAACAATTTATCGTACATCGCAACATCTTTTTTCATAAAAATGAAATACGCCATACCCAAAATGAGCCCTACAAACCCTGTCGCCATCCATGCACCAACGGTGATTGCCGATGTTAAATGAGGATAGAAAAAGATGTGCCAAAAACGGAACATTTGATGCAAATCAATAACCGTAAAAAATAAGAAAAGGTGAATAAATACGATTGATACCATTACGGCAGGAAAACGTATAAAGCCTGTTTGTTCAGGATATTTTTTCAACAAGAAGAATGTGAGAAAAATAATACCGGTACCGATACTTTTCGCCCACATATTCATGGTGATAATCCATCCCCATACAATACCCGGAAGTGCGACGTCTAAAACAACGATAGCATTCGTTGCTGCAATCATTTCATGTGCCATTAGTGATGACCTCCTAGTGGAAGATGGGTAAGCTTGTTAAAGAGATTATGCCCCTCGCCACGGAACGATGCCAATGGGTTCAATGTTACATTTCCTCCACCAACGTAAAAATGGTGTGGATCGGTCCCTTTTTCAGGTTTACGCACTTGAACATCACCTTGATGTTGTTGAATGTATTTGCTGATATTCGAAGTCGGATCATCCAAATCACCAAAAATATTTGCTTCTACCGGACATGCAACCACACACGATGGCATCATAGAACTCGCTATACGGTGAGCACAATAGGTACATTTATCCGCTGTTTGTGTTTGTGGATCGATATAGATAGCACCGTAAGGACATGCCATAATACAACCGGCACAACCAATACAACGCTCTTTATCAATATTTACAATTCCATTCTCAAGATAGTGCAATGCACTAACCGGACAAATGCGTTCACACGGTGCATTTGCACAATGGTTACAGCGAAGCGGTGTAAAGGTCCGCTTCGTTTCCGGAAACGATCCTACATCTATATATTTAACACGTAAACGCCATGTAGAAAGGGGAACCTCATTTTCCACTTTACATGCGATCTCACAGCCCTTACACCCCATACAAAGGTGAAGGTCTACCAAGAAGCCCAACTGCATATATTCTCCTTGAATTCCTATTGTGTAATACAATAATAATTATTTAGCACCGTTATAATGGAGTTATAACGGCATTAATGCTGTATTGATAGTAGCTAAAATAGCTTTAATGAAAACTAAATAAGTGACGAATTTTTGACAAAATCTTAATAAAAGAGGAGAAGGTTACATAATGGTAACAAATAAATGTGGAGGAGAGGAATTAATCCTCTAAACGGCATCTGACCGATGCTTCGTGGGCACCGAGACCTTCAGTATGTGCAATCAAAGCACACGCTTCGCCGATTTCATGAATCCCTTGTTTTGAAAACGCAATAATAGAAGATTTTTTCATAAAATTTTCAACACCTAACGGTGAGTAAAATTTAGCAGTCCCACCGGTTGGCAACGTGTGATTTGGACCGGCAACATAATCACCAATCGCTTCAGGAGTATAATGACCTAAAAAGATTGCTCCAGCATGTTTAATCGATGCTAATAACTCAAAAGGGTTATTTGTTGCTACCTCAAGATGTTCTGGAGCAATACAGTTCATTAGTTTTACCGCTTCATCCATATTTTGAGTCACAATAATAGCGGCACGCTCATTAATCGATTTACGTGCTATCTCTTCACGAGGGAGTTGTTGTAACCAATTTTCAATCTCTATCGCACACGCATCCGCAAATTTTTGTGAGGGGGTAATCAAGATAGAACTTGCCATCTCATCGTGTTCGGCTTGAGAGAGTAAATCAATTGCAATGTGATTCGGGTTTGCCGAATCATCCGCTAAAACACCAATTTCACTTGGTCCTGCAATCATATCAATGTTCACTTCCCCAAACACCATCTTTTTCGCCGTCGCAACAAAAATATTTCCCGGTCCCGTAATCACATCCACTTTGGGGATAGTTTGTGTCCCATATGCCATTGCAGCTATCGCACTTGCCCCGCCGACCTTAAAGACTTCCGAAACACCACACAGATGGCACGCCGCCAAAAGAAGTGCATTGGGCTCATTATCAGGGGTTGGTGTACAGACAATGATTTGCTCTACTCCCGCCACTTGTGCAGGAATCACATTCATCAACAATGAACTCGGATATGCAGCTTTACCTCCAGGAATATAGAGACCTGCCCGATCGACTGGAGTTACTTTTTGCCCCAATATCGTCCCGTTTGCTTCAGTATCAAACCAACTACGCGGAAGTTGTTTTTCATGGTAGGCACGAATTCGATCATACGCCAAATGGAGTGCTGACTTTAATGGTGCATCGAGTTCATCGTAAGCATTTTTCATATCTATTGTCGAAATTCGTAAGGCTTCTCCACTCTCAGGTGTCCACCGATCGAATTTTGTAATATGGTGAATCAAAGCATCATCTTTATCGGAACGAATCTCATCTATCAACCCCTTGACGATAGAAGAGACATGCTCCATATCCATCTTACCGCGATTTAATAGTTCGTCAAATACAGCCTCAAAATGTGTATCGCTTGTTTGAATTGTTACCATATAATCCTCTATTTTTTTACTGAACTTTTTTTGTATTCTTGTGTGACTATAGTAAGCGCTTTGAGAAAATCTTCACTTCCTACTGCCCCCATCAACGGTTCAAACATCGGATCTCCATTGCTTGATATAAACCATGTTGCCGGTGTTCCACCCACGTATAAATCTCTTGGGAAGATAGGAGATTCGTCAACATAAACGATAGTAGGAATATACTCAGCATTAAGCTTTTGAATCACCTTCGGATCTTTGAGTGTCGTATTTTCCAACTGAACACAATAGTGACAGCTGTGACTAGAGATAATAAACATCATTGGCTTATGGAGTTTTTTTGCACTTTGAAGTGCCGTGGCATAATCTTTTTGCCATTTAATCCCATCCGCAACCATTGTGCTAGCAACTAGTAAAAAAAGCAATACTAATTTTTTCATTTTTTGACCTTTTTTAGAATCTCTTTAGCGATAGAATCTATCTCTTTATTACTCACATCGATAACAATGTTTGCTACTTTTAAGTACTGAGGAAGCCTCTCTTCGTATAATGCACGCGCTTTTTCAAGATCTTGCAAAAGTGGTCGCTTTTTCAACTTTTTTGGTGCATCTACATGAGATAAAATTCGTTCATAAATTGTATCAAAAGGGGCATTTAACAATACGATTGTCCCTACTTTTCGCAATGCAGGAACCTTATAAAAACCTCCACCCGTAGAGATAATCGTATTTTCAACACTTTTTTTTAGCCAACGGGCTGTTTTTCTCTCTAAGTTACGAAAATACTCTTCGCCCTCTTCGGCAAATATTTTTTTTATGGGACGATTTTCAATGCTTTCAATAATATCATCGGTATCAAGTGCAATAAATTTACTCCGTTTGACCATAGCTCTCGCAACTGAGCCTTTACCGACACCCATAAACCCAATTAATACAATATTTTTCATAACGTTCCAAAGTTAAAAGTCTAATAACGCAATCATAGCATAGGCTAACTTAGTCACGTCTAGCTTTTAAATTCATCAATATGCGCTTGAAGCGATTTTGCGACACTTAAAAGCTTCTCAGAATCCCCTTCAATATTTTCAACACTTATTTTATTCGATTCAGAGACATCATTTATTTGAGAAATTTGAGCAATGATCCATTCAATGTTTTCGACCATTTCGATCGAATCTTTATACGATTTTTGCGCAATAGATACAGAATTTTCCATCTCCATAGAGGTAGCTGATATTTTGCTTTCTACTTCATGAGAGATACTGGTCAATGCATTCATACTTGTTGCATTTTCGCTAATCGTATCGCTCACATCATTAATCGACTGAACAATAGTATTCACACTCACTTCGATCTCATTTAAACTTTTTTGGGTTCTCTCAGCCAGTTTTCGTACTTCATCCGCAACAACGGCAAATCCTCGTCCATGCTCGCCTGCACGCGCTGCTTCAATAGCAGCATTTAACGCAAGGAGATTGGTTTGATCGGCAATATCTTTAATCACACTCAAAACACTTTTTACTTGATCAGCATCATCACGAAGTCCCATTAATCGATGAGAAGTCTCATTTTCGGTTTGTATATATCCCTCAACCTCATAAACCAAACTATCCAGTGCACCTTTAGCGGTTATGAGCTCTCGATTTGCATTGGTAATATTATTTTGTGTCCGTTCTGAAACCGTAATAGCCGCTGAAAGGATTTCTTTGATTGATTGACTTTTTAGCGTGGTAGCCTCAACAATCGTACGCTCTTTAGCAACACCAACCAAAATATTTTGAGTTGCATTTGTAATCGCTGAAGCAATGCTCATATTTTGCTTCCCGAGCGCTTTAACTTCGTTTACTGTTCCTTGAACCATCTCTACAAAATTATTAACCGCTTTTGCTGCTTGGGAAAACTCATCTTTTTTGACTACTTCAAGCCGTGCAGTAAGATCTTTGTCCCCACTTACTAATTCAGATATACGCTTACGTAAACCCGTTAGAGGCATTAAAACCTCTTTTCCAAAGAAAATATTGAGCACAGATACAAAAATAATAACAACTATACTAAGAGCAATTAATAAAATTGTTTGGGTTTTATTGATCTCTTCATCATTTTTTTCGAGTGAAACCACCAAATCCATCACCCCTATTACATCCCCTTTTTGGAGATTTGTATGACAGGCTATACATTTATCTTCTGCAATAAGTGGCTGTAATAAGCGAATCGTATGCATTCCATCGGTGTTTTCAATCACTTCTGGTTTTTTGTTTTTAAAGATTGCTTGAACCATCGGCTCATCACTAAATTTAGCGTCCAATCCAAATAAATCAATCACGGCTTGAGATTTTTCGATTTTCAGATTTTTAATCCCCTCTATCTCTTGGGCATGAGAAATTGCCTCAGCAACCACCTTCGGGTCACCCGCTAGCATACTTCCCGACATTGTTTGGAAAATCGACTGACTCAACATCGTCAAAGAACGTTTTGCCGTATCGTTCGAAAAATTATGAAATGTGGAGGTTAAATACCAATATATAGCCCCTAACCCCAAAAAGCTAAACATTAACGTTGTAAAAATGATTTTTGATTTTACTGTTTCAAACATGACTATTCTCCAAATTTTCCTTATTGATTATTGTACACAATTGTAACCATAATTATGACCTTTATTGTACCGTATAATATTCCCCTTCGTGAGGATTTGTGACGATTCCTTGTAGAGTTTGCATTTTTATGGGTAAATTCATCGGACGACGCATCGATACGGGGTCCACTTTACTCACACTAAAATGTAAATGTGGTGCGGTGGTATAACCTGTATTTCCCGAATACGCTATCAGTTGTCCCTTGGTAACTTTATCCCCTATTTTTACTACTGTTCCACCATATTTTAGATGATAATAATTCCCTAATGTCCCATCGGAATGGCGTATATTGACATAATTCATATAAGCTCGATATGCTGGCGATGCTCCACCATAATTACTACTCACATCTATTCCAACCACTTCACCTTCTCGCGCGGCATACACAGGAGTTCCTATTGGAAGTGAGAAATCAACCGCATAAGCTGAGAGACCTTTATGTGAAAATCCACCATTGTACCCTTGTGATACCCGTACGGTAGAGCCTTTAGTAAACGGGAGAGCATATATATAATTATCATCATGTTGAGCAAATGCAGACCCTTTTACCCATCCATACGATGCGACGTGATTGGTTCGTCCATTTAGTGTAATAGGGGCCAATCTCACAATCTCTTTTTTGGATTTTCCTGCTAATTCGACGTATAACGGAAGAGATTTATCGGCTTTTAGATTATCCAATGTGTCAAAATCTAACGCAAGAGTGACCATAAATGGGTTTAAGTTTTCCGCTTCAAAAATAATTTCACCATTTTTTCCCATCTCCTCTACCACAATAACACTGTTTCGAGAGCCGATAGTAACACCTCGTTTAATCTTGGAAGCATCTGCACGGTTCAAAGTTTTAAGATGCTCCTCGTACGCTTTTTCCTGCTCTATTGCGAATTGAATACTTTTAGCTTCAATAGCTTCTTCTTTGCAAAGAGAATCAAGCGTTTTAATCGGTTGACCTGAAAAATTTTTTTGGTAAAAAGCAATTGCTTCCGAACGTACTCGAGGTTGATGCAATGGTTCTAATTCTATAGTGGCAAGATGGGCAAATTTTTGTTTATCATTTGCCACAATAGCGTTTAATAAAGATTTTTGGTAAAGCCAATGAATTTCTTCTTGTCGCTTGGAGAGTGAACGTAATTTAATGAGATAATTGTTTAACACTTCAGCATCAGGTTTTGATGCAATCTCTTCACCAAGAGAGAGTGTATGTTGAACATCCGAACAAAAATTTTCGACAATACGAGGCTCATCCGCCTCTAAATAAATTTCATTTAAATGTGCCAGTTTGGTAGAATCATTTTTTAAAGGTTCAGCGAGTGTATCAAAAGGTAATGGAGTTTGTGCACATAATAAGATACTCACAGATAGTAAACATAATATTTTCACTCGTTTTAACCCTTTTTTAAAATAATGTTTCTCATTAATTATCATCTCTATTTTAACATACCTAAAGTACAACTAGGCTCAACCTTGCTATAATAAAAGATATTTTATTCCAAACCATGAGGTATTCATGTCCAAGCGTATATTAGAATCTATCAAGCCCGGTGTTGTTTTCGGTGAGGATTTAAAAACCCTTTTTGCTATTGCCAAAGAAGAGGGGTATGCCCTTCCTGCGGTTAATGTTGTCGGAACCGATTCAATCAATGGGGTTCTCGAAGCAGCAAAGCTGGTTAATTCTCCAGTAATTATCCAATTTTCTAACGGCGGCGCAAGCTATTATGCCGGAAAAGGGTTAAGTAACGAAAACGAAAAAGCGGCGATTGCCGGAGCAATCAGTGGAGCAATGCATGTCCATATGATGGCAGAAGCTTACGGACTACCTGTTGTGCTACATACCGACCATGCCGCACGTCATCTTCTCCCATGGATTGATGCCCTCCTCGATGCAGGAGAAAAACATTTTGCACAAACCGGTAAACCCCTCTTTAGTTCCCATATGCTCGATCTCTCTGAAGAGAGTTTGGAACAAAATGTCGCTACATGTGTAGAATACATGAAACGGATGGCTAAAATCGGGATGACATTGGAGATTGAACTTGGTGTCACCGGTGGAGAAGAAGACGGCGTCGATAACACCAATATTGATAATGCCCTCCTCTATACTCAACCTGAAGATGTCGCTTATGCGTATGAAAAATTAATGGCAGTGAGTGAAAACTTTACTGTAGCAGCATCATTCGGTAACGTTCATGGCGTCTACAAACCGGGTAATGTCGTACTCACCCCAATCATCCTCAATAACTCTCAAAAATACATCCAAGAAAAATTTAATACGATATCTTCTAAACCGGTGAACTTCGTATTTCATGGTGGATCAGGTTCTACCCTCGCTGAAATTCGTGAAGCGATTAGCTATGGCGTCATCAAAATGAATCTCGATACCGACACCCAATGGGCAACCTGGGAAGGGGTAAAAGATTATTATGAAAAATACAAAGATTATCTCCAAGGGCAAATCGGAAACCCAGAGGGTGAAGAGAAACCAAATAAAAAATATTATGATCCACGTAAATGGCTACAAGCAGGGCAAAAAACATTGATTAATCGTGTAAAAATAGCGTTTGAAGATTTGAATGCGATAGATAGAAATTAAGTATATTAAGTACTACATTCCCGATTTAATCGGGAATATAACGAAGATGTTCTCTATTATTTTGCGTAAGTAATTTTTGCTTTTGATTTAAGTGTTGCCATTTTTTTCTCCATGAACGCCTTAAACTTATCCATTTTCAAACGTTGTTCAATAAAGTTTTTGACTTCCTCGAAACTCATTTTTTTCGCTACAACCTTATCTTCAAGATAGATAACATGGTATCCAAATTGACTTTGAACCGGATCTGATGAAATCGTCCCCTCTTTCATAGCAAATACAGCATCATTAAAAGATGGAACCATTTGTCCGCGTGGGAAATAACCTAAATCACCACCTTTAGCTGCACTTGGACCAGTTGATTTAGATTTTGCTTGCGCGATAAACTCTGTTTTGAGCTTATCACCGCTTAAGCCTTTCATACTTTTAATAACTGCATCAGCTTCTTCTGTTGTTTTAACTAGAATATGGCGCGCATGTACTTTTTCTTTATCAACAAATTCATCTGGGTTTTTATCATAATAATCTTTAACCTCTTTTGGATCAACTTTGATTGTATCAAATTGTTGTTGTTCCCATACCTTTGCTGCAAGCTGCGTTTTCATTCGGTCTGCAAGTTTTTGGTATTCAGATTTAAACTCTTTGGATTCCAAAATACCGCTTTTTTTTGCATCATCAAATACAAGCTCTTGGGCGATCATCCCCTCGATAATTCGTTGACGCAATTCATTTTGTTTATCTGAAGGGAGAGAATCAAAACGACCTTGAGTCCCTTCCATAAGAACATTGTTGACCTCATCGGATGTGATATTTGCCCCATTTACTGTTGCTAATACAGCTGCGTTTGCAAATGATGCACTCAATAAAACTCCCAGTGCCCAAATCGTAAATTGTCGTCTCATTGTATTCCTTGTATGGTTTCGATTGTTGGAATTATAGTATAAATAAAAGCATACACAAAAGAAATTAATCGATGTTAAACGATCCCACTATTCTTTTTCTCATTTGCCATTTTTAAATATCTCTCTATTGTCTGCAAAAGGAAGCTTTTATCAATAGGTTTTGCTAAATGGGCATCTAACCCCGCTTTTATAATCCGTTCTCGATCACCGATAAGGGCATGTGCGGTAAGGGCGATCACAGGGACAAAACCTCGTGAATCGTGTTTATCTATCTCTTTTATTAATCGATTAGCGGTCAAACCATCCATTACCGGCATATCGATGTCCATCAATACTAGATCAAATTTCTCTTTTAGATACGAATCAACAGCTTTTTGTCCATTTTCAACCCCTTTGACAATATAAGCATTTTGCTCCAAAATGGTTTCAAGCAGTTTTAAATTGATAGGATTGTCCTCTGCTACCAAAATTTTTGCATTTTTGACAGGTTGGATCAACCCTTCTGCATTTATTTTTTCAAAAATGTTCTCTGCGACAGTCTTTTCTAAATTGGAAAGTGCTTTATGAAGATTTGTTGGTAACAACGGAGGGGTAATAATTGCTTTTAAGAGTCCTCGTAGAAATTGTTCTCTTTCATGATAGTCCTTATCAACAACGGCAACAATCTGTAAATGTGGATAAATGGATTTTATAGTTTCTACTTGCGATGATGATAAATGAGGGACATCAATGAGTAAAACATCACATTGATTCAAATTAGGATTGATTAATGAGGCAATAGGTGTCATTTGAAGCTCAAAGAGTTCTAAATATTTTTCTAATAAAACACTTTGAGTCGAAAGAGGTTCATACGCATATAAAGCAACCCGTTTCCCTTCGATCACTTCCAAATAGGTTGGATCATTGATAGGATGAACCAGTCTGAACGAGAAACGTGAACCACGACCAACCTCTGATGCCAACATTAAGCTAGAGTCCATCATTTCAATGTATTTATGACTCAGACTAAGGCCTACCCCCATACCATCTTGTCCGTTACGCTGATTTTCCCATGCTGACGAAAACGGTCGAAGTAATGTTTTCATCCTTGCACTATCAATACCGATACCCGTATCACTGATCGCATATTCCACTTCGATTGATACATGGTTTTTCTTAACCATCATAATCTCTAAAAGGACTTGTCCCGATACAGGGGTAAATTTAATCGCATTTTGGATGAGATTTCGTAAAATAGTTACAATCTTATCTTGGTCGCCCATCATCTCCAGTGGAAGTCGCGGATCAATCAATACACTCCACTGAATCTCTTTGGATTCAATCTGTTCTTCAAACTGCAATGAAAATGATTCAAACACATCAAAAGGGTTAAACTCACGCATATGCGTTTGAATTCCACCACTTTCTACCTGCATTAGCTCCAAAAGATTTTCAATATTGCTCATCATTGAGTGGGCACTTTTACCTGCCAAGTCAACATATTCTTGCTGCCAAGAACTCAATGGGCTAGAAGAAAGTAAATCGACGAATCCAATAATCGCGTTCATTGGAGTTCGAAATTCATGCGAAATATTAGTTAAAAGTTTCTTTTTAAATTTATCGAAATAACGTTCAGCTGCTTTTGCCCGTTCTAGTGCCGAGGTGTCTCTCAATACCATTGCAATAATAAATTCATCTCCCAGTGCAAATACCTCTGTTCGAAGTGCCATATCATACATTTTGGATTCAAATATCACCTTAGCACGATAGTGTCCAGGTTGAGAAAGAACAGTAGAGAGCTCCATCCCTTGTGGATCAAGCCACTCTTCCAGTAGTGGTATTTCCTCAACATTTTTAAAGCCAAAAATATCCATAAATATAGGGTTCACGCCAACAATTTCACCTACCAAATTGGCATAAATAAACGGGTCACTGTGTGTTTTAGCACATGAAGTAAGTATCCCTAAAGATGGAACTAATAATGGGTTAAACAGACGTGTATATATCATTAAAAAACTCCTCTTATCTTACCCCATGTAAATATTTTTGCAGAATAAACTCTAGCTTTTCACGTGTCAACGGTTTAGAGATATAATCATCTAACCCTTTTTCCAAAATATACTCACGATCACCCTCCATTGCCAATGCCGTCAAAGCAATAATCGGCATTCGCCCAATTTTTGCTGGCCCTTCTTCCGCTTTAATCTCTTGAGTAGCCAAAATACCATCTTTAATTGGCATATCAATATCCATAAAGACAATATCAAACTTCTGATTTCGACACGCCTCTACCGCTTCATCTCCATTGGAAGTGCAGAGAACATTTAACCCGTACTCTTTTAACAATAATTTAATAAGACGTTGATTGATAAGATTGTCTTCAACCACCAATGCACGGATTCCATGTTGTAAGTTAGCCATGACTGGCTCTGCCACATCTTTGAGCCCTAGTATTTTCACCAAATGGTTCAATAATGTTGTCGGCAATAACGGTTTACTTAGCGCTGTGTCAATCACATGCATAGTACGCGCCAAAAGTTTCTCGTTTTGTTCTACCAAGAGAACCGTTTTACACGTACGTTTAAAAGTAGAAAGTTTTAAAATCCAATCGCTCTTATTTTGTGAAGCAATAAAATAGACAAGATCGGTGTCATTAAAAATAGTTTCGTCAATCAAATGCGCTTTGGTGACACTTATTCCAAAACTACGGAGATAATTGGTCAAATGGTTAGCATCTTCCAATTTTTTTTCATCAAGTAATACCACTTTTGCACTGTTCGCATTAATCATTCTCATTGCTTGATCTGAAGATCCATCGAGGGTTAGCGAAAAACCGAATGAAGAACCACGTCCCTCCTCACTTGCTATTTTAAGCTCACCACCCATTAGATTAACCAGTCCATGAGATAAACTCAAACCGACACCGAGACGATTATCGGCATGATCTCCAGATACGAATGGACGTGTGATAAGCCCTAGCTCATTTTTATTAATCCCTTTACCGGTATCTTTGACACTAAACCCTACATTACAACTTCCGTTTGTATTACGCTTTAGAAGTTTAATCTCAATCGTAATACGACCTTCGGGAGCAGTAAATTTAAGTGCATTATTATAAAGATTACTAAGCGCCTGTTTGATTTTACGAATATCTCCATTTAAATGAGTCGGAAGTTTTGGATCGATAAAAACTAAAACACCAACACCCTTATCTACACCAAGAGATGCCCATCCTCGAGCAAATTCTTCCATTTCAGTAATAATATTAAAATCAACCTTGCTAATGTTCAATCGTCCTGTTTGCATCTGCGCTAGATCAAGTAAATTTTCAATATTAGACATTAGATTTCGAGCAGAACCTTGCACGGATTGGATATATTCTATTTGTGTATCGCTGGGAGAAGTTTTTGATAGAAGTTCAATAAATCCAAGTATCCCATTCATTGGTGTACGAAATTCATGCCCAATATTGGCTAAAAATTTTGTTTTCAACGCTTCAACCTGAACTACCTCTTCTTTGAGTGCAACCATACTGGTTTTATCTTCCAATCGAAGCAAATAAAAATCTTTAGCACCTTGCTTTAGAACCACAGAGGTGGCAGACATTGCATGGCGTTTCCCTTTTGCATCAACAATACCTAATCCATAGCCGTTAGGGCAATGGGTACGAATATAATCCAGCCAACTTTTATCGTATTCAGTAAATACCTCTTCATCCTCATCGCTAAAAAGCTCACGTATACTCTCATACGATTTTTTTAGTTCCTCGATAGATTTAATTTGTACCAAATTAAAAAATGCTTTATTCGCACCAATCCACCCATTCTCTTTGGTAAAAAACAAAATCGCACAAGGATCTGTGTCTAAAATTTCATAGAATAAACCTTTATCTATATTATGATCTACTTCATCCACAGAAACGATTCGACCGCCACCGAATAAATTTGATAACCATTTTGTAAGTTCCAATAGAGACTCCTAATAATAAATATATTTCACCAATAATATTTGAGCGAATATTGTAACACATAATTGTCACCTATGCTTTATAATTCAAAAATTTTACTTACATATTATTTTTAAAGTGAGTAAAAGTTAATGGTACAATGTTATAAAAAAATGGATTATTGGTAGATGACAAAAAAAGCAACAAAAAATGAGTGTAATGCAATCAAATCTGCTCTTTTAGAAAAATATACTGATGCAGTCACCGAACTCACCTACACCAATGCTTATGAATTAGTTATCGCAGTAGCACTATCAGCTCAATGTACGGATAAACGGGTTAATCTCATCACTCCTGAGCTTTTTAAAGCCTATCCAACTGCACATACTTTAGCAAAAGCGGATTTAAATCATATCAAAAGCCTCATTCAAAGCTGTTCTTTTTTTAATAACAAAGCAGTTAATCTTATTGCCATGGCTACTCGAGTGGTAGATGTTTATAACGGGGAAATACCTTTAGATGAAAAAGAGTTAATAACCCTCGCAGGTGTCGGGCAAAAAACGGCACATGTTGTGTTAATCGAATACACAGGAGCAAATCTCATGGCAGTCGATACGCATGTATTTCGTGTCAGCCATCGGCTAGGGCTTAGCGATGATCTCACCCCTGCAACCACAGAAGCAACTTTGGTCAAAAAATTTAAAACCAATCTCCATCAACTCCATCAGGGGATGGTACTTTTTGGTCGCTATATCTGTACCGCTAAAAATCCAAAATGCGATACGGAGTGTTTTTTACGCGAATATTGCAAAACTACGGAAAGCTTTAAAGCACGATAAGGTACAATATTTTCATGATGAAACATACACTGCTTTTAACGATAGTATTACTAATAGTATCGGGATGTTTTAATGAGCGCGGAATAAGTATGCGCTATTATAACGACTGCGAAGAATACTATGATGCACAGGGCTATTACCACAAAAAATGTGGTGAAAACCTTCTTGATTATAAAGATACCCAAAAAATTTATGATAACGTCAAAGAGTCCATTACTCCGGAAGACACCTCTCCAAAAGGACTTGGAAAAGTTTGGTAGTTATCCTCTATTTCATAGCAATAAACGTCGCAAAATTTGCCCATTGAAAAAGTACGTCACAGCTTTTAAATCCACATTTTTTTGCCATAGCACCGTTCTCTTCAACCGTATAAGGGATCAATACATTTTCTAATGCTTCCCGCTTTTGAACGATTTCGTATTCACTGTACCCTTGTATTTTTTTGTAATCATAATAACAATCAATTAGCTGTTTATTGAGAGTTGCATTTTCACTTAACACTTTTTCGCTAAAAATAAATACGCCGCCATCTTCTAACGAATCAACAATTTTTCGTACCAGTTGTTCACGTAACATCGGACGGATAAACTGTAATGTGTAATTGCAGAGTATGACTTTGGATTTTTCAAAAGGGTACTCTAAAATATCCCCCTCGACCAATAATATTTTTGAGCCGAATGCTTCGATTTTTTTATGCGCATGACTAATCATCGCTGCAGAGTTATCTACACCGATAAGCTCTATCGTATCATTTCCCTTAGCACCGCGTTCAATCTCTAAAAGCAATGATGCTGTTGAGCAACCCAAATCAATAACTCTTCCCCCATTCTCTAGTGCATTTAAGGCGAAACGGACACTTAATTGCTGAGATTCTTTGTAATAAGGGACAGAACGGATAAGCATATCGTCAAATACTGCTGCAACATCGGCATCAAATTCAAACTGTTTTGAAATAGGTCTGGTAAAAAGTGTGTCGGTTTTCATAAATCGTATTGTAGCGTATTTGAGGGAAGGGTCGCGACGAAACAACACATTGTTCCCCCCTCAACACCATTTTCAAAGCAAATGGCGTACCAAGCACTCAATTGAAAATTATTATTTTATCTTTCCAAAAAAGTTTATCTCATGTTCTCGTAGAATGCGGATTAGATTGGTTGTCCCTTTCACTCCGATAGGATCACCGGCAGTAAAAATATAGGTTTGTGTTTTATCGATAATCCCACGCTCTAAGCCACGTATGATAATATCTTCCAACATCTCATCTAACTTCCCTTTTTTAGGAAAATATGCAGGAACTACTCCCCAAACCAATGTTAAAACTCTCGCGATATGATCATCATGTGTCGCAGCATAAATAGTCATTTTTGGACGATAGCGAGAAAGTTTCTTAGCAGAGCTTCCCGATGTTGTCATGGCAATAATCCCAGCTGCATGTAACGCATCACCTAGCCGTACAGCTGATTCATTGATAGTATCCATCGTATCATAGTATTGAAATTCAGAAAACTTATCAAACGGGTATATTTTCTCAATCGATTGAATCGTATTGACCATTGTCTCTACAACTAACACAGGATTATGCCCCACAGCTGATTCTTCAGAGAGCATGACCGCATCGGTACCATCTAATACTGCATTGGCAACATCACTGATTTCAGCACGTGTCGCACTCTCTTTTTCAGTCATGGAAAGGAGCATCTGCGTAGCAGTAATGACAGGTTTTGAGTATTCATTTGCTTTACGTATCAACATTTTTTGAATAATCGGAACTTCATGATAAGGGACTTCAATTCCCAAATCTCCCCGTGCCACCATCAATCCATCCGAATGTTCTAAAATTGCATCAATATTTTCTACTGCGTCAAATTTTTCAATCTTTGCAATCAATTGCACTTTGCCACCTAAAGAGGTGATAATCTCTCTCGCCTGTATCATATCATTTCCATCTTGGACGAAAGAGATTGCCATATAATCAACCCCATTTGCAACACCCCACGCCATATCAGTTCTATCTTTGGCAGTCAAAATATCTATCCCTAAACGGGTATTTGGAAAATTCACCCCTTTTCGTGATGTTAACGTCCCTTTATTATCGATGATGGCACTCACAAATTCCTCACCGGTACTTATAATCGTCGCTTTTATAATTCCGTCATAAAGATAAATCGCATCATCAACAGTAAGTATTTTTAAAATAGAGCTCTCATTGATCGATGTTCGATAATGATTTTCTCCAACCTTTTCCCCCTCTATGGTCTCATAATAAAAATCGATTCTATCTCCGGATGAAAGATAAAAAGGCTCTTTTAAATTACCTATTCGCACTTTTGGTCCGGAAATATCTTGTAAAATTCCTACTATAAGCCCAGTCTCTTTGATGGCTTGACGGATATTAGTTAATACTTCACTATGATATTCATGGCTTCCGTGTGAAAAATTCAGACGAAATACATTGACACCTGCTCGTATCATTGCAGACAATATCTCCACACTTTGTGAAGCTGGACCGACGGTTGCTAAGATTTTGGTTCTTTTTTGCATTATGACACCTTTAACTACACATCAATTTTGGTAAGATAGTAACATATTTTTATTACCTCTGTGTTAATCTCAGGGAATTTAGAGGTGGTTTCTATTAAAATGAGCACTATATTCGTAAATTAGGCAGAAACAATAAAAATGATTAAAAGAGCGATTGAAGCCGATATAGTGTTAGTAGATATCATCGATTTTTCACGTCTAAGTATGCCTCAGCAACTTGAGATTATTACGTATCTTTCACAAAGCTACAAAAAAATGATCAATAAAATGCTGAAAAATTCGGGAATTCCTCTGGAAAAAATGCTTCAAGGCATGATCCCTACGGGGGATGGTTTTTATTGTATCTTACACCCTAGTTTAAAAGGATTCGGTCCTATTTTAGGATTATCATTTATCCATTTTTCCGATTTAATCGCCAAAGAATACTCCTATTTTTTAGGGATACGTGTCGCAGTACACACGGGAAAAATATATCGCTTTGAAGATATTTTGGGACATGATAATTTTGTCGGTGATGGTTTAAACGAATGTGCCCGATATGTTGAAATAAAAAATTTCATTGTTAGCACTGTTTTTATCTCTGATACAGCGTATAAATCACTGCAATCTTTTTTAGAAGATCACCAAGATTTTGCCGAATTACTACAACAACGTGAATTTAAACACAGCTCACTGCATACTTTTATCGACAAACATAAAATTGAACGACAAGGATACCTCATTTGGATGAGGCAAGGCGGTATTATTACGCCGCCAAAATTAGATTGGTTATTTACTTCAAAAAGGAAAACTAATGCGCTTTAGCATTGATGAATACGCTAAAACTTTCAAAATGTCCAAAGAGATGATACATAATAAGTTAAAATCTAAAAAATTAAACTATATTATCGAAGGGGGAGTAACTTATATCATTGTCCCTCGCAACTCACTCAATGATACTCAAAAAACAGCAGTAGAGACACCCATAAAACCCTCTCCACCTGCACCGAATAAAACAAGTATCGGAATGGTGATCTCGCTCTATCAAAAAGAGAACCTACATCTAAAACTAAAAATCAAAGAACTCGAAGCTAAAATCGATGCACTCGTCAACGACAAAGAACAAATGCTTATTGCTGAACGTAACCGCATTGAAGAGATTTACACCGCTAAAGATGAACAACTTAAAAGTATTCTCGAAGTTCTCAGCACAAAACTGCTCCTTACTCAAAATAACAATACCATTCATGATGTGGATGTCTCACACCAGCAGCAGCAACCACAACCGAGTATCTCATTAGGTTCCAGCGGTTTAATAGAGCTAAAACGGTATCTTAAATTTATTGGGATCGGAAGCGAAGGTCGGAAACTTGTTCGAAACCGTTTTTCAGAACGTTATGGCAGTGATGTTCGCATTATCCAAAAAGAGGGTGAATTTTACGTTGACCTCTCAAAATATGACTACACAGACCTTTTATAGGTCTCCACCCACTCTTCATTCACTACAAAACTCTTAAACTTTAACCATAACCCAATCAACTAGGATTTTACCGATTCTAAACGACAACTTTTTTATCATGCATCAGTCTGATTTGATTAATATTTTAAATAAAATTATTAACATTATACGTTTTTCTGTATAAACTAATATTTTTACTGTTTATTACTAAACAAATAATTAATATTGACGATATAAAAACGTTTATTTATTCATTTTTATTGATTATAAATACTATATTACTCTTAATTAATACGTTTTAATGTTTATTTTAAGGTTTTAACTCTACAATGGGGAAATGGAAATGACTGACCTTTTTAATCTTCTTCACAATGCCGTAGAGGCACAACACAACGGGAAGAAGATTTCTCAAAAAGAGATGGCAGAAAAACTAGGAATTTCAATGAGAGCGTATCAAGATTGGCGATTGGGAAATGCTAAACCGCAAGCTGCCAAAGCCGTTTTGGATATGCTAGGGATGCTTGAAGATGATGAGTTGATTAGGGTAGTTAGAAAAATAAATAAATTGGGAAAACAATCATGAGTACACTCACGAATCAAGAACGTCATGCCCTCGATGATGTCTTTATGTCTATTTCATCTTCACAACCTTCATACTTAAAATTAAAATTTTCATACTATCATGCTTATCTATCTTTACATCTCAAAGGGCGTTTAAAAGCCCTGTCTTTGCATACTCACGTGATAAAAAAAGTAAAAAACACGCTAAAAATCACATTTTTGCAAAAGAATTCACAAAAAAACAAGAAAACAAGAAAAATTTAAGCTAAGAGATATTAAAGTATTCGCGTTTGAATCGTTGCACTCTCCTTATTTTCAAATACTAAGGGACTTTAACGAATTTCACAGATCTTTATCCAAGGGAAATATATGAACAAAGCACAATTCGTTGAGTTGGTACAAAAAAGCGGTAGTTACAAAACTAAAGTAGAAGCTGAAACAGCTATCAAAGCATTTACAGAAGCTGTAACTGCAGCGCTTGTTGCTAAAGAAGAAGTTTCATTGGTTGGTTTCGGTAGTTTTGCAGCTTCTCTTCAAAAAGGTAAAAGCGGTAAAGTACCAGGTACAGACAAAACTTATAGCACAGCAGATAAAATGGTTCCAAAATTCAAACCAGGCAAAAGTCTTAAAGATAGTATTGCTGCTGGCAAATAATTTCTCTTTATTCTCGAAGTTTTCTTCGAGAACATTTTTATCCCTCTTTCACTCATTATTTCACACTAAATAGGTTATAATATAGATCAATACATTGTAAGAGGATTATTAACTTGTTATCTTCATTTTTATCACGTATTTTGCCATCTAAATCCCCTAAAGCCTTACCAACATTAGAAGAACCAAAGCGAATAAAAAATATTAATCCCATAGAGATATTAAACCATTCTGTTTTGGATGCCAATGGTGTATTTCTCAACAATTTCAATCTTTTTCATCATGAGCAAACCCATACCATTGATCTACTCCTCTTTTTCCCTCATTACGGTCTCTTCTTTGGTGAAAAAATAGGTTGGAAATCTGATGAACTCAAAGGGGCAAGCGTTGAGCGCTCTTCACGACAAAGTAAAAAAACACCCGCAACGAAATTAGAATCAACAGAATATGCTCTTCATCAAAAACTTGAAGATGTTTTATCGTTCGATTCGACACCCATTGAGCGCTTTTTTTTATTAGAATATTTAAGTGAAGTAGAATTTGATGCCCTTGATTCTTCATTTCATCGATTATTACCGAAAGAACGACTTATTTTTTGCGATGATGATATTCAAAGTATTCAAGAAAAACTCTTAAGTCTTGGAACCTATCACGACAATCCCTATTCAAAACTCAAAGTATTGGGTTCACTCAATGCACATACCTTGTTACTTCCCACACACAGTGAGCCCTTTGGAGTATTCTTGTCCGAAGAACAGCACGCACTCCTAAATGCTCCGCTCAATCAAGCAAAAATTGTTTTGAAAGGTGCAGAGGGTAGTGGAAAAAGTACCATTCTTGTTCGTAAAGTTCTAAAATCACTATTAGAAGATCCCAAATCAAAAGTGATGATTGTTACCCCTACATTGGTCAGCGGAGAGCTTTTTCGAAGAGAACTCATTGCTTTATGTGACTTTGCAATGGTACACATTGATTTTGGGAGAGTAACCTTTATTAATCCTCCAACCCCAACCGAAGCGATTGATTTCAAAGAACTGCTTCATGATATTAGCCTTATAATTTTGGATGACTATAATTTTTATTTTTTCATCAATACTATCAATTTGGATAAACAATCAATCATTATAAGCAGTAAATCCGAAATCAAAGATATCTATACCTACCCACTTTCTGATGTCTATCGTATTCCAAGTGTGAACTTTGTTTATTATGTACAACAAGGTGGGCCATTATTTGCTCTTCTGTCAAAACTTCGTGAACAATTTGAACAAAAAGCAAACACCCCTATTTTAATCGTTTTATCTGATGAAGCACAACTTCAACAATATAAAAATGCTATTGATGAATATCTCAAAATCGAATGTCGTATATTAAATTCATCTTTTAGTCTTCAATACAAAAATTTAGATCCTATTACCCTCTCTACCACAGAATATATCGTAGGATTAAGTGTTCCACATACCTATATCATCAATATTGCGTCCGATACCGATGCGTATAGCCTAGCATTAAGCAGAGCATCAGAAACAGCTACTATAATCACCGAAGAAATTCAATCATTTTAATCTAAGGATTTACCATGCGTTCACTCGTTGCTTTTTTACTCTGTTCTAGTCTTGCTTTTGCAGCTCATCCTCAAGTCTCACTTCAAACTACTCAAGGTGAATTAATTCTTGAGCTTTATGAGGACGTAGCTCCACTGGCAGTTGAAAACTTCACAACACATGTCAAAGATGGCTATTACAATGGCTTAACATTTCATCGTATTATCAAAAACTTTATGGTTCAAGGGGGAGATCCTACAGGAACAGGTATGGGAGGAGAATCCATTTGGAAAAAGCCGTTCAAAGATGAGTTTAAATCAGGAGTTGTTTTTGATAAAGCAGGGGTTTTAGCTATGGCGAATGGAGGTCCGCGCACCAATGGAAGCCAGTTTTTTATTACAACTGCACCGACACCATGGCTCAATGGATATCATACTATTTTCGGTAAAGTGATTAAAGGTAGTGATACTCTCTCAAAGCTCAATAACGTCCAAACCAACGGTCAGCAAAATGGTGACCGTCCTCTTCAAATTCAAAAAATCATCAAAGCAACGGTATTACCATAATTATTTTTTTAGTTTAGCCATCGAGTCAAGGACATTTTTTTGTGTCCCTTGATCTAATTTTTTATCATTACTCACGAACATATAAAATTCAACACGTCTATTTTTTGCACGGTTAGCTTCTGTAGTGTTTGATGCTAGAGGTTTTCCAGCACCAAATCCCGCACTTGACAATCTCTCAGGTGGCACACCATCTTGAACGAGTTCACGTACGACCGTGCTAGCACGAGCACTTGATAGTTCAAGATTATCTCGATATGCAGATCCTGCTGGAAGAGTTTGATTATCTGTATAACCACGAACCGATATATCAACGGTTGGTGGAAGAGTTTTGATAATGTCAGCTACCCGCTTAACGAAACGGTGCATCTCTTCATCATCTAACGTTGCATTCGAACCTCTAAAAGTGATTGTTGCCGGTAGCTTTAATAAAACACCATCCATGCTTTGATCAAGCGCCCCTTCACCTACTGAAGCATTTTGCATCTGCTCATCTTCTTGTTGAGAAGAAGCTTCTGTTTTACCATCATTCAAAGATGCCGTTGTATCCAAAACAGCACCCCCCTGTGAAACAGGGAGTTTACCGCTGCTTCCTTGATCGGATGGCTCTTCTGAAGAGACAGGATCCATTGGTGTTACAGGACTAATCTCTTGAGGTGCTGGTGCATAATCGTAAATTTTTACAAATTCCTCTTTTACTGCACGCATTTTCTCTTTATTGACAGAAGCAAGAGCATACAATGCGATAAATAATGCCAAAAGAAGACTGAAAAAGTCTGCTGTCGGAACTGCCCATTTCTCTCCGGCTGCACACTCACACGGCTTACATTTTTTTTTCTTAGCCATCTATATGCTCATCAGTTGAATTGGCTGTGTTTCTCTTCCGCTGGGGAGAGGAAATTGAGGAGTTTCGCCTCAAGTGTACGCGGATTATCGCCATGAACGATGCCAATAATCCCCTCTAGCATCACTTTTTGCTCTTTGACTATATGATGCGATTTAGCTTTCATCTTATTTCCCATCGGACCGATCAAAACGTATGCACCGAAGATCCCTGTAACGGTTGCAGTAAATGCCCCAGCAATCCCTTCAGCCATTTCTGCCGGGTTGTCAAGTTTTTGAAGAGCAAGAATAAGACCCAAAACTGCCCCTACTAGCCCCATAACGGGTGAAGTTTCTCCTGCGAGAATCCAATAGTGCGCACACCCATGATAATAATGTTCCGTCTCTTCAATCACTGCTTCAAGGGTTTCTGAAATTGTATCGATCTCATTTCCATCAACAGCCATACTAAGCCCTTGCTTCAAAAACTCATTATCAAGTTCCGCAACCCTTTTTTCTAACGAAAGAAGTCCATCACGTCGTGCCATGAGTGCTAATTCAATAATCTCTTTAATACGCTCTTCTAAATTAACGGGAGATTTTTTAAAATTCATCCCTACATTTTTCCAAGCCCCTTTGATGTATTCGGGGTCTGTACTCACCATTGAAGCCAAGAGTGTCGTTGGAATAATAATAATCAAAGAGGTAATATGGACAACATGGACAGGATTTCCCCCCTCCATCAAATCTCCGATAGAGATGGATGCCATAGCCCCTAATATCCCCAAAATCGTCGTTAAATCCACAGGAACTCCTTCTCCACTAGACTAATGTATATTTGTATTTTCTTTATAATAGCTAATTGGTTGATTGTACCTTGTTTTTGCTGAAAATTATGATTTTTTTCCATTTTCTGAATAGAAAAAGTTGTAAAGCAACTTGATTAA
Organism: Sulfuricurvum sp.; assembly: GCF_028710345.1. Taxonomy (NCBI): domain Bacteria; kingdom Pseudomonadati; phylum Campylobacterota; class Epsilonproteobacteria; order Campylobacterales; family Sulfurimonadaceae; genus Sulfuricurvum; species Sulfuricurvum sp. The sequence continues at coordinate 53,822 of NZ_JAQTUH010000003.1, forward strand.
AATCATTATAAAAATTCCACTTCCCATACTCGCAACGATAAAAGAATAATATTCATCATGAGTAATCGCTGCGGCATCATAACCTAATGTTGCGATAGCGACGGTAAAGGTTAACGGCATAGAATCACTAAGAGAAAAAAGAATAGTATTTTTAATCCCCAAATATCCAGAATAGGCGACAAACGAGCTAACGAGACGAATACCGATAATGGCACTCGCAATGTATAAAGCCATCATTAAAATTTTAGGATCTAAAAATGCATCTAACGCTAGAGTTGAGCCAACATGGATAAAAAAGATAGGGACTAAAAATCCAAATCCAAAGGATGAAAGTTTATGTGGTAACTCTGTTTTATGTTTAAAATAGGAAGCGATAAAAACACCCGCTAAAAAAGCCCCTAATACCACGTCAATTTTCAGATAAAGCATCACAGCAATCATCATAAACATCAAGGCCATTGAGAAACGGACATCTTGATCTTTTCCATCATCATGCGGCATTATCAAAACTTTTAAACTTGGATACCACCAAAAAAGGATGCGAATTCCTTTAAAGACCAATACAAAGCCGATCATAAAAGCGAACAATCCCCCAAGAGTAAAAGCAAATTCACGGTTATACCCATGTTCTAATCCTCCACTGAGAATTGTTAAAGCTAAAATACTAACCAATTCCCCAATAATTCCAATGTTAAGTGCTAACGCAAGCCATGGCTGATTTTTTCCATACTCTTTTACCAATGCCATCAACATTCCCAATGAAAAAATAGGAAAAGCAACCAAATAAACAGCACTAAGGTGAAAATACAAGAAAAGTGTGAGTGAACACCCATATAACATTGTAAAATAGATAATTGTCCGTCGTAAAAGAGATGATTTAGCAAATCCGAACTCTTTGAGATTCACCTCCATACCTGCTAAAAACATGAGGTACAAAAATCCTACTTTTGCAATAATTTTAAAAAGTTCATTCTCTTCTAAAAAGCCAAAATAACCGGCAAGACTCCCCATCAATATCTCAATAACAACCACCGGTACTTTAGTAACACGTGATAAAAATGGGGAAAAAATCACCAATAGCGATAAGGTTATAATTACAATACTGGTACTACTCATAACTACCCTTTTAGTGCTTTCCACACTGCTATTGCTTGAACATGTTCTTGTACATCGTGAACCCGAACGATGCTTGCACCCTCTTCTATCGCTTTGAGATGCAAGGCAATAGTTCCAGCCAAACGATCATTAGCAGATGTTGGAGAGATTTGATCAATCATCGATTTTCGACTTGCTCCCACCAAAAGAGGTTTACCAAACGGTAAAAAATGTTGTTGATGGCGTATCAAAGCACAATTGTCTTCAAGAGTTTTACCAAATCCAATACCACAATCTAATACACACTTCGCAATACCGAATTTTTCAGCCCTCTCCAAACGCTCTGTAAAAAATTGCTCTATTTCAGATAATACAGAATCGTAATGAGGAGTATTTTGCATCGACTCAGGTGTCCCTTTCATATGCATAATCACTGCCGTAGCCCCATATTCTCCACATAACCGCGCGACCTCGTCATTCGCCAATCCGGTAATATCATTGACTATGCGAAATCCTCGCTCTAGCGCATACGAAATAACACTCGGTGCATAACTGTCAAGGCTAAGAGAAATTTTTTCATACGTTTTATGCTCATAGAGAGCATCAATAATCGGACGAACTCGTTGCATCTCTTCTTCTTCGCTAATCGCAATACTACCAGGACGGGAAGAGACTCCCCCGATATCAATGATATCGGCCCCCTCGGCAATCATTTGATCAATTTTTCGAATTGCATCGACACCGTTAAAACGGCTTTGCGGGTAAAAGCTATCATCATTAGCATTGATAATCCCCATCACCTCTATTTTTTTTGGCATTTCACAACCACAAAAACGTTCCAACACTTTTGATAGGTTTTTTAATCCAAAAGGCTGTGACTTCTCTTTACGTACTAATTCTCGCAACTGACGTTCATTTGCAATAAGCATTACATCCACTTGGGGAATTGAAGCGATAACCGTCCCTCTTGGGACTGCTAAGTCACATCCTATAGAGAGGGCATCTTGCTTCAGTATATTAGCCGCTCCGACATGCAAATCTCTAATTTTAAAAATATGGAGCTTTCCTTTATCACTCAAAATAGAGATACCACCTCCATCAACACCCAACTCCACCAAAGCACTGCGCAGATCAAAGGTAGAGGAAAGATGCTCAACGACCACGAGGTGCCTCTTTAAGAAAATTCATCAAAACCATCACGAGAACACTCTGAAAACGGCTATTAAGCTCGATTAAACGATACGCTTTTTCAAATCCTTCAAGCTGAGATGTATTTAAAACCAACCCCTCACTATAAACAGCATGATGGAAAAGTCTCTCAATCAACTCTTTTGCCTCATGCTTTTTGAGTCTGTCGTTAGCTTTTACCCACGTAAAAAGCCCATTTAAATCGAGTTGTCGTAATGATATATCGAGTTTTTCATACTCTTTTATCTCTTTTTCCACATGGAGCGTCAGTCGGGAACGGATAGTAGGGAGAAAGGTACTTTTATTGGGAGCCATCAACACAAAAACAATATTTCGCGGAGGCTCTTCGAGGATTTTTAAAAGAGCATTTTGCGCCGGAATCGTAAAACTTTTCGCCCCTAATATCAAAGTCTTGGTCGTCTCTTCTGCTTTATACGCTTCGGCAATCACCTCTTTGGCATCTTCAATCTTAAAATCATCACATACAAAACTAATTGCTCTTTGAGGTGCAACTTGCTGTACAATCTCAAGTGCACGCTCTTCATAGTTTGGCGTGATAAGGATTCCACCGCGCTCAAGCGTGAACATCAATCTCCCCAAATAACACTGCGGCCAAAGTACGATCGAAGAGGCGATACAATTGTAACAATTTGATATCTATATGGGAGTCATACGAGCGGAGACTAAGGGCATTTGGATAGTTTTCATCCATCATCCACATTAGTGCATTATCGCTTCGCTTTACGATATCGGAGCGTCTCTCATCGCCCCCTTTACCAATATACCAAAAAAAGTATTCTCCCTTAAATGAAAGGTCCAACATATCGATTAAGGTATCCATTCCATCAACATCATCAAGCCTATTAAGGTGGGGATAGAGTGCATCCAAAGAAGCAATGGGAATCAGAGGACGTTCTTTGAGCTTTTTATTAATTGTGTCTAAAATATAATGCGAAAACCATTGTCGATCATGGTCACAAACCAAGACGATAGTACGCCCACTCATGATTTGATCCATCGCATTGATAATTTGAGGGATCCAATCAAATCGCTGTTCTTCAAACCAGCTCATAGGAGCCCCCTCAGCACGTATTGCGTCAAGAGTCCACTGGTCAAATAGACGCATTATTGATCCAACGAATAAGCGCTGTGCAATGAGCGTACTGAGAGCTCCGAATATTTCTCTGCAATCACCATCGATACTTTGATTTCAGAGGTAGAAATCATCATGATATTAATATTTTCTCGTGCCATCGTTTGGAATGCTTTCGCCGCAACACCTGTATGGGACTTCATCCCGACACCGACGATAGAGACTTTGCAGATATTCTCATCGTAAGAGGCTTCAGAGATTTCACCCTCCCCAATAAACTGTTCTACAACATGTTTTGCGTCCAAGAGTTCAGTTTTAGGTACGGTAAAATCAAGATTTGTTTTCCCATCATGCCCAAGTGTTTGAATAATCATATCAATATTGACACTGCTATCGGCCAAACGGGTAAAAATATCGGATGCAATTCCTGGGCGATCAATCACCCCTGAAAGTGAAACACGTGCTTGATTTTTATCGAGTGCGATACCGCTAACGAGTGGTTTTTCCATAATATTCTCTTCCTTTGTGATTAGTGTACCCTCTGCATCGCTAAAGCTAGAGCGAGTTACGAGATTTACATTGAGTTTTTTTGCCAATTCAACAGAACGGTTTTGGAGCACTTTGGCTCCCAGAGATGCGAGTTCTAGCATCTCGTCATAGCTAATTTTATCCATCTTTTTAGCTTTTGGCTCGATACGGGGATCGGTCGTATAGATACCATCAACGTCAGTATAAATTTCACATAAATCGGCTTGTAATGCACCCGCAAGTGCAACCGCAGAGAGATCCGATCCACCACGTCCCAACGTGGTAACATTCCCTTCTTCACTCACCCCTTGAAACCCTGCAACAACAACCACTTTGCCTTTAGCTAATTCTGCATGCATGGCACTAGGGTCGATACTCTCAATCCGTGCTTTCGTATGGACACTATCAGTCACAATACCTGCACGTCGTCCACTCATCGAAGTAGCCGGATGCCCCATTGAATTAAGTGCAATAGAAAGAAGTGCCGCCGTTACCCGCTCACCTGAGCTTAGCAACATATCGACTTCACTGCGTTCCGGTGAAGGAGTATAATGCTCTGCATAGGCGATAAGCTTGTTAGTTTCACCGCTCATTGCCGAAACAACGACAACAACTTGATGCCCCTCATTAAGAGTTTTAGAGACACGGTTGGCGACATTTTGGATGCGATCCAAATCACCGACACTGGTCCCTCCAAACTTTTGTACAATAACCATTATAGATACCCCTCGGCTTTGAAATAGGTGATTACTTGCTCGTATATCGGTTTTTTGAAATGGGCAATATGATTAAACAATGAGTCCACTTCGACAAATCGATACGCACTAAATTCAGGATGTTCCGTCTCCAAATCGATCTTTGCATTATCCTTTAAACGGACAAGATAATAACGCTGTTTTTGTCCTGCATACGGTGCCATTTTGGTTGCAATATGGGTCGGAAAATCGTAAGAAATCCATTCCGGATATTCAGCAATGATTTCCACTTTTTTTGTCCCGATCTCCTCTTTGAGTTCTCTGAAAAGTGCCTCTTCGCTCGATTCTCCTTCGTCAATTCCCCCTTGAGGAAATTGCCAAATAGCGTTAAGATCATTACGCTCGGCAATAAAAATCTCTTTTTTTTCGGGGTATGCTGATGAGACAATCACCGCAGCAACATTAGGACGATAAAATTTTGATTGGCTCATTCAATCCATCTTTTTTTGCGGTATTGTAAGCTATTGCTTATTAAAAAAAGTATAATTGAAAATGGTTTTACAGATTAGATCTTTCTTTTAATTCACTTAGATGAATTTATTGATACTAAAACCGCTATTGCGTTTTAAAAACTGAAATCTGATTGGTAAGCTGTTCGGTTAATTTATGCAGATGCTCCGCAGATTCTGCAATCTCCTCTACACTTCGAGCATTACGACTTGAAAGAGTGTTAATCTCTTTTATTTTATGGATGATATTATCGGTTGTTGAAGCATTTCCATTCATATCATGAGATAATTTGTCAATCGCGTCTACAGTCATATTCAGCGCTTCAACAGCGGTTTGCGTATATGTGTCCACCTCTGATGATGCGCTGGATAAACTTTCAATCCGTGCAGTATTATGGTTCATTTGATCGGTTATGTCATTAATCGATTGAACGATAACATTGACCGTAGCATTGGTTTCTTGCAAACTTTTTTGAGTGCGTTCCGCTAACTTACGTACTTCATCCGCTACAACTGCGAATCCTCGTCCATGTTCCCCCGCACGTGCTGCTTCTATAGCGGCGTTGAGTGCTAAAAGATTTGTTTGATCAGCGATATCGGCAATTACCGAAAGAACCGATTGAATTTGTGTTGCTTCTTGCGAAAGAGCATTGAGCCGATTGTTGATCTCACTTTCAGATTGAACCGTTAGCGAGAGCTTATCCATAGTATTTTGAAGAGCATTTTGGGCATTTTGGAGATTTTCTCGTGCATTGATTGCTTTTTGTTGAACCGATTGCATTTCGGATATAGATGCTTTCACTGCCTCTTTCATGTGATCAGACTCTGACGTTGTTGTGGTGACAATAGCAACTTCTTCTTCGGCTGATTTGCCTATGGAAAGAGTTGTCGTCGAAAGTTGCGCCGAAATTGAAAGATTTTCGTTTGATGCAGATTGTATGGATTTGAATGTATTACGTAATAATGTAACTAAGTCATCAATTCCATAACTCATATGTGAGAGTTCATCATCTCCATTAATACGGACACTATGAGAAAGATTATGATTAGTCGATATTTCATTGATAGTTTCGTTAAACGCAATAATACGGTGCAAAATATGATTCGATGTTACTACTAAAAACCATAATAGTACAACTATCCCCACTACAATAACAACTATAAGCGTTGTAAATCCGTTCGAAACAACGGAATCTGAATGCTCTTCACCTTTTTTTGCGTAGCCATTCGCCCTTTGTACCAAGGTATCGATACTTTCTCTATGTTTTTTATAAAGCTTCTCTAAATCGCCGTGGACAAGTTTTCTTGCTTCCTCATAGCGACCTTGATGGATGAGCGGAAATAGCTCATTTTTAACACTTTTAAAATAGGATTCGGCACTGGATTTCACTCCGTTTGCAATAACACTTTTCATATCAGAATCTAAATTGCTATTTTTCCAATAGAGTTGACGATCCTTAAAATCTTGTTCCAAATGATTAAATTGAGCTTCTAGTGGCTCGTATTGAGCCGCATTTTGAGCTTCTATAATCTCTAAACTTATTAGACGCGCTTCGATGATGTATTCGGGAGGAGGCAAGATGTCAGCAATCAAATCTTTCGTCAAAATTATTTCATTATAAGTTTCTCCTTTGATACGCACTGCATCAACGACCCAATAGGAAAAAATACCAATTACCATGATTACCGAAGATGCTAAAAGAGATGTAAGTTGGAGTCGGGCTTTAATCGTCATAAGATACCCCTTTTTGACAACAAAATAAAATTATTAAATCGCTATCAAGTTAATATATAACTCATTATATACTATAAAAAGTATAATTTATCCTTAAATTTATGACCAAAACATGACTTTAATATGACCATATCATGACCTATGATAAATAAAACTAATTTACCTACCTCCCACACTATCTTGGACTCACAATGCTATAATGGCATATGCTTTTATACATTCACATCCCTTTTTGCGACAGCAAATGCTCCTACTGTGCATTTAACTCTTACGTCGATAAATTCTCACAACGTGAGCGCTATATGGATGCCCTCAGTGTTCAACTTTCTTATGAGTTAGAGCGTTTTAATGTCACTGAATTAAACCTCATCGAAACTGTCTTTATAGGGGGAGGAACCCCCTCAACAGTTGATCCAAAACTCTACCAAACACTGTTTGAAACCATTCGCCCTTTTTTAGCCCCTAATGCTGAAATCACTACCGAAGCAAACCCCAACAGTGCCACCTATGAATGGCTAGAGGGGATGAAAAAGCTAGGAGTAAATCGAATCAGCTTCGGTGTTCAAAGTTTTAATGATGAAAAACTTAAAACTCTTGGTCGGGCGCACAATACTTCTCATGCACTTCAATCCATCCAAAACGCTCAGAAGATAGGATTCAAGCACCTCTCTATCGACCTCATTTATGGCGTATCCGGTGATACCCAAGAGCTTTTATTAAGCGACATAAATCAAGCCTTTTCTCTCCCAATAGATCATCTCAGCCTCTATGCACTTACTATCGAAGAAAACACCGTATTTGAAAAAACACCTGAACGTTCACACGAAGAACTTGAACTAACCCAATGGCTCTTTAATGAGGTTTCTGCACATGGTTTTGAGCACTATGAAATCTCCAACTTCGGTAAATACAAATCAGCCCATAACTTAGGGTATTGGGAAGGAAAAAGCTACATTGGGCTCGGTGCGGGTGCGGTAGGATTTTTAGATACAAAACGTTTTTACCCCTCAACCGATGTTGAATATTATATTTCTCATCCATGTGAAATACAGGAAGAATTGTTAGAAAAATATGAACTTTCTAGTGAAAAACTTTTTTTGGGATGGCGTAGTTCTGTAGGGGTTGATGAAACCATATTAAACCCTCGACAAAAAAACGAAGCCGATTTATTAACCGCTGAAAAGATACTTTTTTATGAAAATGGCCGCTATTTTAATCCAAATTTTCTCCTTGCGGATGAAATTGCTCTCAGGGTTGAGGGATATTAACCCTTTTTTTGCTAGAATTGCCTCATCTTTAGCATTAGGTAAATAAATATGTTTGGTATGGGTCTTGGTGAAATCTTTTTAATCGCGATTATTGCGGTACTATTTTTAGGACCCGATAAACTCCCCTCAACAATGGTCGAAATTGCTAAATTTTTCAAAAGTGTCAAAGGGACAGTTAACAGTGCCAAAGCCACACTCGAAGAAGAGATGAAATTTTCCGAAATGAAACAAGAAGCTTTATCATACAGAGATGAACTTTTAAGTGCAAGCAGTGACCTAGAAAGACTTACTAACGTCACCGAAATCGGTAATGAAATTCACTCTATCAAAAATGATCTTGATTTCAACACCATTACAACAGCCCAAGCTCCTATTGCACCAAAAGAGGCTGAAGTAATTACTTTCGCCCCTAAAGCAAAAGAGATTGTTCCTGCAATATCAACCGAAATTCCAAAAGAGAATGTCTAATGTTTGATGATTTAAAACCTCACATAGCCGAGCTACGTAAACGACTCGGCATCAGTGTTGCCGCTATTATTCTTTTATTTTTTGTTATGTGGAATTTCCATGATGCAATACTTGCTTGGATTACTCAGCCACTTATCACTGCATTAACCTCTGTAGGTAAAATTTCGCCGAAAGCCGCACAAGGGATGCTGGTCACTAAAGAGCTCTCCGAAGCTTTTTTTGTTGCTATGAAAGTATCCTTTTTTGCTTCTATCATTGCAGCACTTCCTATCATACTTGCACAAATATGGCTTTTTATCGCTCCGGGACTTTATTCGAACGAAAAAAAGATGATTATCCCCATCGTCATAGGGGGGACAGTCATGTTCCTTGTCGGCGGTGCATTCGCTTATTATCTGGTAACACCGTTAGGTTTTGCTTTTTTTATTGAATTTGGTAGTGCCTCTTTTGTACCGATGTACAATATCAGTGAATACGTTGAATTTTTCACTAAAATTATTTTCGGATTTGGATTAGCCTTTGAGCTTCCGGTATTTTGTTATTTTCTTGCCCTATTAGGGTTAATCGATGATCGGATGATGATCGGATTTTTTCGCTATGCCATTGTCCTTATCTTCATTATTGCCGCTATCCTCACTCCACCGGATGTTCTTAGCCAAATTATGATGGCACTCCCATTGATCCTTTTGTACGGTATCTCTATATTGATCGTCAAAGCGGTCAATCCTGCACCAAAAGAGGAAGCCTATATCGAAGAAGATGAAGAAGAGACGATTGATTAAAAACCCTCTTCTCACTTCCAGTTATCACTATGAGCTCCCCGATGAGCTTATAGCAACTCATCCCATTCATCCCAGAGATCATGCACGCCTCCTCGTCTATAACCGTGCCGATAAGAGTATCACCCATGCACGTTTTGACGCACTCGAATTGTTTCTCCCAAAAAACTGCGGAATCATCTTTAACGATACCAAAGTTATCAAAGCAAGACTCTACGGTCATAAAGAGAGCGGTGGTGCGATAGAGTTACTTATTAACCGCCCTCACGATGCCTACACCATCAATGTTTATATCAAAGGACGGGTCAAAGTCGATACTAGGTTAGTTTTTGAAGAACAACTCAGTGTCCATGTTATTGCATTGTATGAGGATGGTTCGCGTGATGTCAATTTTTATCTTCACGATACCCTCATCCGATTCGAAGAGCTTCTTCCTATATTGGAACGTGTCGGTCATATCCCTCTTCCACCCTATTTAGGTCGTGAAGATAACTCTGAGGATGAGCGGGAGTACCAAAGCGTTTTTGCCCACTATGAGGGGGCTGTAGCCGCACCAACAGCATCACTCCATTTTACCGATGAGCTGTTTGATGCCGTATGTTCACATCATCCATATGCCTTTGTCACCCTCCATGTCGGCTCAGGCACCTTTAAGCCCGTCGAAGCAGAGATTATCACCGATCATCCGATGCACTCGGAGTATTTTGATATTAGTCCATCGGCACTAGAACTACTCCGCAGCGATATCCCCCTCCTCTCTATCGGAACAACTTCCACCCGTACGGTAGAGTATCACGCCCGTACTGAGGAGACACATGGGGAAGCAAACCTCTTTTTACACCCCAACAATCCTCCGCTACGGGTAAATCACCTTCTGACCAATTTCCATCTTCCCCAATCGACACTGCTGATGCTCGTTGCATCGTTCATTGGTTTGGAAGAGACCCATCGAATTTATCAAGAGGCAATAAAGGAACACTACCGCTTTTTCTCCTATGGCGATGCGATGCTTATTCTTTAAATTATCTCAAATTATGATAAAATAGTGATAACACAACCGCAAGGCAGATTTTATGAAAACTCTTAACCGCAGACATTTTTTAGGGGCAGGTTTACTCTTAGGGGCTTCAACCCTCTTAGGGAAAGAATTACCGGCTAAAGCTATAGCAATCCCACAAGAATATAAACCCCCGATTATTGCATTTCCTGAAAAAAAACCGATGGTTGCTATTTCAGATCGTCCACCATTGCTAAAACCTGTCAATGTACGGGATGTTTTTACTAAAGCAATTACCCCTAATGATGAATTTTTCGTTCGATGGCATCTTCCTGATATTCCGACGCATATTGACCTCAATGAATTTCGTCTTGAAGTAAAAGGCTCGCTCAACACCCCTCTCTCACTCAGTGTCGATGATTTGAAATCAAAATTCGAGCCTGCTGAAATTACTGCCGTATTGCAATGCGGAGGAAATAGCCGTAAATACTACGCAGTTACAGGTCAAGCAACCCATGGTGTCCAATGGGATCATGGTGCGATGGGGTGTGCCGTTTGGAAAGGGGTACGACTCAAAGACATCCTTAATCGTGCTGGGGTCAAAGAGAGTGCTTCGTGGGTTGGGCTTAACGGTCTAGAAAAACCGGCTATGGAAGCAACTCCAGACTTTTTTCGAGAGATGGAAATTAAAGAGGCACTCGAAGGGGAGATTATTGTCGCCTACTCTATGAACGGTGAAGATCTTCCGTATCTCAACGGATTCCCGCTCCGCCTCGTCATTCCTGGGCATTTCTCAGATAGCTGGGTAAAAATGCTCTCTGAAATCATGGTTATGGATACTTATCGCAATAGTTTCTTTATGGATGTTGCCTATACAGTTCCTGATAACGATTGCGAATGTGTCGTATCCGGAAGCGATTTCGAATACAAACGTAAACCAATCGCAAGCATGAAAGTTAAATCGGTTATCGGTTACCCTGCTGAAAACAGCACGATTAAAAAAGGTTCTCGTATCAAAATAGCCGGTGTTGCCTTCGATCAGGGAAAAGGGATTAAAGAGGTGATGATTTCTCTTGATGGGGGCAAAAGCTGGAGTGCTGCTAAGCTTGGTCAAGACCTTGGAAAATATGCTTTTAGAACATGGAATTTTGAATGGGAAGCAAAAAACAAAGGGGAATTTACCATTATGGCGCGTGCCATTAACCGTATCGGTAATATTCAACCGATGCCGGATGAGATCGGTTGGAATGCAGGCGGATACCAATATAACGCAGTTGATAGCGTTAATGTGAAAATCGTATAAGGGGTCACAATGAAAAAATTATTATTACTTAGCCTCATTACAGCTTCTACCCTTTTTGCTCAAATGGATAAACCAATTGAAATGCCGTATGTCGAATATCCTATCGAATCAGGCGACCACGATGAAGTGGTTCAACAATACTGTCTTATCTGTCATTCATTCGGTTATGTACTTAATCAAGGGAAAAAAAGTCGTCCGTATTGGAAAGGGACCGTACAAAAAATGGTAAATGAGTTCAAAGCACCCATCGAAAAAGAAGATCAGCAAACAATCATCAATTATCTCGTAAAACATTACGGTTATGAAGTTCAAGCAGGACAATCAGGACACTAACTCCTGATTCTCAGGCGACAAATACTCTCCCGTTTCGCACTTCGATAATCCCCCCTAGCTCGGCTTCAAAAATTTCACTTGGAAATTTCGCAAGAACCTCTTCATACGTCGGCATACTCCTACAATACGCTACAAATGGGGTATCATTCATCGTATTGAGAGCTGATTTACTTATCTGAGCTACAAACAAATCAATATCTTCGATACCTTTTGCTTTGCCCTCTATCAATAACCGATGAGTCCCCTCACTTTCACGTATATGGTGCGGTAAAACATAAACCTGTTTACCCATCTCCAAAGCAAACTCTACCGAGCGCATACTTCCACTCCCTAAATCTGCTTCACTCACAATCAATACCTCTCCCAAGGCAACTACTATCTCATTTCGAACTACAAAACTCCACTCGCGTGTCATAAAATCGGGTTCAAACTGAGAAAGAACAAGCCCTTGTCTCTCAATCGCCTCAATAAGCTTATCATTCGATTTGGGATAACGTATATTGATACCGCTGGGTAATACTGCAATCGTATTATGAACCCCTGCCCCCTGATGTGCCAACGTATCAACCCCAGCTGCTGCTCCGCTAACAATCACCATTCCGGCAGCAGAGAGTTTTTTTGCAAGTTCCAAGGTCACTCCACGTGTATAAATACTTGGATGACGCGTTCCGACTATCGATATTTTAGGACGAGATAGGAGCGCTAAAGAACCCTTATAGTAGAGGAGATCTGGATATTTTTTCATAGCACTGAGTTCAAGAATTGAAAATGGGACAATAGAGGACATATCATTACTCATATTTAATTTTCACCATCATAGTCAATCTTGGATGATGATTTAAAAAATATGGCAAATTGTCAGATTTTATCGATTCCTACAAGTTTTACTTCACTCAATACATCCTTGGATTCTTTGAGTGCTTGCAGAGTGTCAGGACGAGGGTGACCTATGGCAATCGCACTCCCATTACGTTTAGCCGTAGCAACTGCTTCACGTATCTGTTTTTTGATATTCTCAACACCATCATGATGATCTAAAAATACATCTCTTCCAAGATAACGGATACCATATTTTGAATCCACCGTTTTAGCTTTACTTTGTGCTGTTGTCCGACTGTCCACAAATATTAAACCATTGGTTTTCATAACTGATATTAAGCGATCCATCGCCTCTTCATCAGCAGTAAACTTTGAGCCGGTATGGTTGTTAATATAACGAACATTAGGATAAAGTTTTTTAATTTTTTGGATTTGTCCGTTTATCATCTCTTTCGAATCACCTACACGTAGTGTTACATCCTCTTCACTCTCAAAATCGACTGCTTCAAGAGGCAAATGAACCATATAACCATTGACATCTCGTGCTAACAATGCAGAATCACCATGACGATGACTAGGAGGCAAAAATGACATTACCAAAGGTAGTCCTACTGAGCGTATCGACTTAACATCATGAGCATAAGAGACATCATCCATAATAATGACCAGCTTAGCATCTCCCTCTTTAGTCGGACGGGGTACTTTTGGTTCTGGTGCAGGAGGCAACGCCTTTTTATCTTTAGGAGCATATTCATGTGAAGCATTTAACGATTGTCGATCCAATATCTCTCTCAGCTCTTTTTTCAAACGGTGAATCTCATCTTCTTGTTTTTTAGACATAACAATCGATTTATCCGTATAGTCTCCATCTATTTTAGCAATATTTTTGATTTGTCCCATCAATAATCGCGTTTGTTCATCCTTTCGCTCAACCTCAGAACGTATTTGATGTACACCGATAAAATAGCCAACCAATACAGCGACCAATATCATAATCAACAATGCTAACAATACAGCAATATGTTTGAGAGAGAAAAAGGATTTAATGGATTGGAAAAAGGAAGAGCGCTTATGCATTTAAAACATTTATGTTAAATTTTAGAATTATGAATCGCAATTTCTCCCACATCCGAAAGATGTGGGTAGCTTTAGGGGGATGCAAGGGACGGTTACGTCCCTGCTACTAAATGAGCTTTGCTCATTTAGTATATTTAAAATCAGTTTGTCGCTTGGTTAACGATTTTGTTTTTAGAAATCCATGGCATCATAGAGCGTAGTTGTACACCTGTACGCTCGATCAATGACGCACGTGCATTTGCACGCTCAGCATTCATACGAGGATAACCCGCTTGACCTTCGAGGATGAAGTCTTTTGCGAAACGGCCGTCTTGAATCTCTTTTAAGATCTCCTTCATTGCCGCTTTTGATTCTGCATTGATAACACGTTTACCACTTACGTAGTCACCGTATTCCGCTGTGTTAGAGATAGAGTAACGCATATCCGCGATTCCACCCTCGAACATCAAATCAACGATAAGTTTAAGCTCATGTAGACACTCGAAGTATGCCAATTCTGGTGCGTATCCCGCTTCAGTCAATGTTTCGAATCCTGCTTGAACGAGAGATGCCGCACCACCGCAAAGAACTGCTTGTTCTCCGAAAAGGTCTGTTTCTGTTTCGTCTTTAAATGTAGTTTCGATGATTGCTGTACGTCCTCCACCGATAGCCGATGCGTATGAAAGCGCCAATTCTTTAGTCGTACCGCTTGGATTTTGTCCTACCGCGATAAGGTCAGGAATCCCGCCACCGCGAACAAATTCGCTACGAACTGTATGACCCGGTGCTTTAGGAGCAATCATGGTTACGTTAATGTCCGAGCGTGGATGAATACGTCCGTAATGAATGTTGAATCCATGACCGAATGCGATGGTTGCACCTTGTTTCAAATTAGGTTGAATTTCATTTTTGTAGATTTCTGCTTGGTTTTCATCCGGAAGAAGAATCATAACCACATCAGCATAAGCAGATGCATCTGCTACTGTCATAACTTTGAACCCTTTAGCTTCCGCTTTTGCCCATGAACTACCATCCCTGCGGAGACCGACAACAACTTCAACACCGCTATCGCGAAGGTTTTCCGCATGTGCGTGACCTTGTGATCCAAAACCGATCATTGCCACTTTTTTGCTTTTGATTAATTCGATATTACAATCTTTATCGTAGTAGACGCTCAATGCCATAAGAATATCCTTCAGAGAAAACACACTTTTGTGCTTAAAATTTGGCGAATTATACCCCATTTTTTCCTAAAAGAACATTAGCTACCCCTTATAGTAAAGAGGTAACTACACTTCTAAGGGTGCAAGGCGATTCTCATGCTACAATTCATCAAAAAAACGAGGAATTTTTATGAAAAAATTTAACCTTTTTAAAGAGATTATCGTCGTGACTAAAACTGATTTTTTGCACGCAATCAACTCTTCTAAACGCTTTGCTATAAGCTATGAGGGTAAAATCGTTTATGAACCGTTTACCTCTAATCTTATCTCTATTTACGAAGGTTCTATCCCCCCTATCTCACCCCTATCTACCAATCTCTCTCGTCCGATTTCTGAAATGTTAGGAAAAGAGTACCGCATTGTCGAAGATGACGATCGCATCCTTATCAAAGCTTCAGGAGCATGGCAGAACATTATCGGCTATAACCAAAAACGGTCGGTATACGATGACACGAGCGGTGACGGTATTGCCGAATTTTCTGACAAACCATTAGAAGATATTGGCTGGCACGCCACTGAGTTTAATATCAGCTATCGCGATATTGTCGAACAGTTTGAAGAGCACTGTGAGGGTATTTTACTCTGCATCGAGCAAGAAGAGCCGTATCAGTTTAGCGGATTGGGATTTGTATTTGATTTGGAACATGCCCGTAAAATTGGATTTGAGTATTGTGCAAAAATTATTAAAGAGAAATTAGAAAACGATGAGGATTTTGACACCCTCACGGATGATGAAGAGGAAGCAGCAGAGTTTTTTAAAGCTATTTAAGGTCTGAAAACCTCTATCTCTAACTCTTTGATCACTCGGTAATGTTTATCATTGGCGGTAAGGAGTTTCATTCCATATGTCGTAGCTGTTGATGCGATCAGAGCATCGGCAAGTTCCATACTGTGGCTCAAAAAATATTCTTCGACATAAAAAAGTGCTTTTGCGGAGATTTCTTCATTCATGTAGATCGTTTTCGTATTCCATTGTCGTAGAGTCTTTTGAAAACGTCTCAGTTCTTCTTTGTTACGCATCCCTTGTACCAGTTCGATATGAGTTACCCCAGAGATACAAAAATCCCCAATCGAATGAATCAATTTTTTAGCATTTTCATTCCCGCGCAAATACCATATCAATACATCCGTATCAACTAAAATATCGTATGCCATAAACGTTAAAACTCTCTACGTTTTCGCATATTCCGCACCAATGTATCGACATCATCATTCAGGTCACTCCACATACCAAACATAGCATCGTCTTTGGGTATTTGTTGAGAGTCGTCATAAGAGATGAGTTTGGCTTTGGCTTTTCCACGATGGGTGATTGTCACATCTTCACCCTTACTCAGGACATCAAATAAAAATGAAACATTAAAACGGAGGTCTTTTGCGGTAACAGTCATCATAAATCCTTTAACTATATACTTGAAGTATAAACTATAAAGCTTTATGAAATATTAAAAAGTGAATATTGAATCTATGACCCCTATTTTTTAACATAGCATCTTATCATCCAGTAGTAGGTGGCAAATTTGGGCTATCTTTGCAATATTCATGAAGAAATTCATATAAATCTCGATAGTGCTCTCTAAATTTTTCACTTTTGAAGTACTCTTCTACTGAAGTTTCATGATGTTTTATAACTAAATTTTGAGCATTATCTTGAAATAATAACCACCATTCATGAGAAGTATGCATTTTCGCACCTTCTAAAGAACTACCATGACATTTCCTACACTCTTTTTTATAAATTACATGCCCTTGTTTAATATTGCCATACGTAGTTTCTTCATAATATGGTAATAATTTGCATGATTCAAAAGAGCGTTCTCCATCACATGAAAACACTGATGATACAAAGATAAACAAACCTAATAGCAATTTAATCAACAGCATTTCAAATACCGCTCTAAAATAATCTTCGCCGAGAGCGAATCAATCCGGCCGTCACGCTTGTAACGGATTTCACCCTTCATAAGCTCTTCTGCTTCTTGGGAACTGTGGGATTCGTCTTGATAGGAAATTTCTCCACTAAATTCGACGAGATTCATAAAATGCGCAACACGACGGCGCATCTCATCTTCGGTCGTGCTTCCCATCGGGATACCGACCACGACTCTCTCTGCCTCGTATTCGTTTAACACTTTTTTTACATCGTTGGCGGCTTGGTTGCGATTTTTACGTTCTACTGCCGAGAGAGGTGTAACTAAACCGTTTCCGTAACTGAGGGCAAGCCCTATCCGTTTTAATCCTAAATCGATAGCGATAATAGCACCCATCATTTCCCCAAACAAAACTGTCCGAACATCTTATCAAACATCTCATCAAGTTCATAGGGACGGGTAAGGGAGGAGAGTGAGCGGATAGCGGCATTGATATGAAATGAGAAAAATTCTAACTCACCATCATGTAGCGGTTCATACGCCTCATCGATAGCACGTACCGTCTCTCTCGTTGCGGTGATTTGTCGTTGGGATATCAGCATCATCTCTTGCGAATCATTATCCCTGTCCATTAATGTACTTAACGTATCGACCAGAGCTTGTGTATCTTGTTTACAGCTCAAACGAATCGGATTATAGTGTTCTATCGTTGCAGTATCAAACGACTGTGCTAAATCGGATTTGTTTAGAATAGAGATAAACGATTTTTTCTCACGGTAACGCTCGATGAGTTCAATAATAGAGCGGTCTTCCTCATCAATAACGCGAGAAGAGTCAAACAACGCTATCACCACATCGGCATTTTCAATCGCCTCAATAGAGCGCTCAATCCCAATCCTCTCAATCTCATCGTGAGCATCTCTAATCCCTGCCGTATCGACCAGACGGATGAGATGGGTGCCGATACGCACCTGCTCTTCTATCGTATCACGAGTAGTCCCTGCGATATCGCTCACAATCGCCCGCTCATAATCGAGAAGTGCGTTCAATAGAGAGCTTTTGCCGACATTGGGTTTACCGATGATGGCAACACGATACCCTTGCATCAATCCGCTTCGGCGTACACTCGATTCTAAGGTTCGCGACAACTCTTGTTTGATTTTTTCAAGTTTACCAAAAATCTGTTCCACTACATCGAGTGGTAAATCCTCTTCAGCATAATCGATGACTACTTCCGAATAGGCTAAAATCTCTAAAAGAGAATCACGAATACTCTCAATATATCCTCTCAATTCCCCTTTCATCTGACGTGCCAAAATACGTGCCGCATCATCGCTTCGTGCTTCAATGAGAGAAGCTATGGCTTCGGCTTGGGTGAGGTCAAGCCGTCCGTTTAAAAAAGCCCGCTTGCTAAATTCACCCGGTTCTGCCAGACGTGCACCCGCATCTACACAAGCGCGTAATACCGAGTCGGCAACAATCATCCCACCATGACATTGAAACTCAACCACATCTTCACCGGTAAAACTTTTCGGATTTTTAAAATAGATTACCAATGCTTCGTCAATAAGGGTATCATCTAATGCATACAAAGGGGTTAAAGTAGCGTAACGAGGAGTTAAAGATGGGCGTTGTGAGAGTTTTAATCCGATAGCATAAGCATCGGCTCCACTGAGCCGAACGATGGCGATAGAACCGACACCATGTGCTGTAGCAATAGCTACGATAGTGGGGTTCATCAATACTCGTGGTAACTGTTGATAATGATAAATTTACCACCATCACGTGTTGAGCGGATAGCCACATAACGATCAGGATAACGGTTACGAAGTTGTGTGAGGGCGATTTGCACCAAAACACCATCGAGAATTTTGGTCTGTGCCCGTCCGTCACGATCTACATTTTCGTACACACCAACCAAATAACGACTGATAGACTCTTCTTGGTTTTTCAAAAATTCTGCAATCTCAAGGCGAAGTTGCAATCCATACATCGCATTAATCCAGTTAAACAACATGTACGAGAGGGCTTTATAACGATATCCCTCTTTACCGATCATCAGTGCTGAATCGGCGCCGCTAAATTCCACTAAAAGGGTATTCTCATCATAAACACTTACTTCGATTTCATTGAGTTCAAAGCAGGTCGATTTAAAAAGGGCATTGATTTTTGCTTTAACATCAATTGCGCACTCTTCAATCGGCATCTCATCATATGCCATCTCCATCGCATAATCATCATAATGCTCAAGTTCCTCTTCTTCATCATCATGAACAGCAAACAGCTCTTCATTACGATGATCCAAACTCGAATCAGCTTCATCAACTACAACATCATCACAAATCTCTTCGTGAAGTTCTTCTTCCTCAATTTCATTATGAGTTTCTTGAGGATGTTTTAATGAAGAAGTTTGGGGAAGATTGGCAATAATAATGGCCGATTTTTTAAAAAGCCCAAGCACCCCTTTAGAGGGGAATTGGATTATCTCAACTTGTAGTTGAGTAACAGAACATCCAAATGCGCTTGCCGCTTGTGCATAAGCGAGTTCTAGAGTTTCAGCTTCAATCTTTTTCATGATGCTTTTCCGCAAGATGTGCTTCATGGCGAGCCATACGAGCCGCTTCAAACTGTTTGTTTACCAAATATTGCTGTGCAATAGAGAAGATGTTGTTGATAAACCAATACAACACAAGCCCTGCTGGGAATGTGAAAAAGAAAAACGTAAAAATAATCGGTAAAAATTTAAAGATTTTCTCTTGTAACGGATCAGTAAAATTACTCGGTGTAATTTTTTGTTGGTAATACATCGTTGCACCCATCAAAATTGGCAAGATATAGTACGGATCCATACGTGATAGATCGGTTACCCATAAAATCCACGGTGCCCCTTGAAGTTCAACCGCATTAAGTAATACACGATAAATCGCAAAGAAAACAGGGATTTGAAGCAACAACGGTAAACACCCACCCAATGGGTTAGCACCGTGTTTTTTATACATCTCCATCACCGCTGCGTTCATACGTTGAGGATCGCCTTTGTATTTCTCTTGTACCTCTTTAATACGAGGAGCAATCTCTTTGATTTTTTGCATAGAGACCATACCCTTTTGAGTCAAAGGATAGAGAACCATACGGATAAGTGCAGTAAGTGCAATAATCGACCAACCCCAGTTACCAAATATACTGTGTAACCACATCAACACTTTAAAAATTGGGGCAGCAATAAAGGTAAACCATCCAAATTCGATTGCATTGACTAAAACTGGATCGATTGTTTGAAGTGTTTTATACTCTTTTGGTCCAATATACCCTTTAAAGGAAAAATCTTTTGTCCCTTCGAGATAGCTCACAGGATTGCTGTTTACATCACGCTCAACCACCACTTGGATAGATTTATCAAAACCATACAG
Organism: Sulfuricurvum sp.; assembly: GCF_028710345.1. Taxonomy (NCBI): domain Bacteria; kingdom Pseudomonadati; phylum Campylobacterota; class Epsilonproteobacteria; order Campylobacterales; family Sulfurimonadaceae; genus Sulfuricurvum; species Sulfuricurvum sp. The sequence goes on from NZ_JAQTUH010000003.1 coordinate 74,192, forward strand.
TATCGTCGCATAATATTGATCGAACGCAGAAACGAGATGAACGTCAATAAATGGAGTACGACCTTCTACATCACCATCTTTGAAGATAGTAGTAAGATTATCACCGGCATAAACCATTCCACCGATAACCGTCATCATCTTGTCATTGATATTCGGATGTTGTCCAAGATACAAAAAGTATTTTTTCTCATCGGAAAGATTAACTACCGCTTCATAGTGTCCATCGGCAAAGAATGTTACTTTTTTACTAATTGTCAAATTTGGTAATGACTGTGTAAAAACAACCTCTGCTTTTCCGTTTTCACCCAGAACAACATCATCATGATTACTTTCATACGGTGTTTTTTGGGCAATTTCATCTAACGAAGAATCAGCAAAACGGATTTGTAACGGCTTAGCACCCTCTAAAGGGATTAAATCCGCTAGCTTTCCATCTTTGCTATCATGTTTGGCATTTTTGAGAACAAATGAAGCAATACGCCCAAGGGTATCAATTTTAAGGGTAAATTCTTTTGAATTAATAGTAGTAAGTGTATCACTGCTAACGGTTTTAACCGTTGAAATATCACTTTGATTGGTTTCGACAGGTGAAACAGAACTTTTTTGAGCTACTTCTGTGGCAACCGAAGGGGTTGTTTTAACTGTATTGTTTACATCTACACTTTTAGACGCTTTAGGAGGAAAGAGTGTCGTATAGCCGATAAAGAAAGCAAACGAGAGTGCAACGGCAAGCAACAATCGCTGATTGGAAGACAATTTTTCTAACACATAGAACCTTTATACTTAAAATTTTTAATCAGAAAATATTTCTGTTTACTAGGAATGAACCAATATTTTACCGTAAATAGTGTCAGATTGGATGGTTTTAATATCGGTTTGTTGATTAGTGGGTAATCAATCCCCCCAGGAAAGAGTTGATTGCATTTACAAATTCGTAAAAAAGTTGCACCAAAAGCTGTAGGAAGGGAGTTGTTTTCAAATTGCCATAGGGCGTATTCAGAGCATGAAGGGTAGTGACGGCATGAACCGCGCGTCACTAAAGAGAAAGAGTGGCGATAGAGCCACAGGAGTTTAAGAAAAAATTTTCTTATCATATTACTCACCGGAAATGGCGCCTGTTCGCTTCAAAATATATCTAAAGTCTCGTTTAACATCCTCAAATTCGTTTGAATTCAAAGGCCCTTTTGCCACCCAAACATACCATCCATGACAAAGCTGATCGGAGTGTTCTCTAAAAAGTGCCCGTAACCGTCTTTTACAATGGTTACGAACGACGGCATTTCCCACTTTTTTACTGGCGGTGTAGCCTACTTTTACTTCCCCCTCTAACGGGAGATAAAATAACGCGATTGAAGTGCTATGCGCACTACGCCCCCGTTTATAAACTCGCTGAAACTCTGAGTTGAGCTTCAACATTGAGTGACTGCTTAGACAGCCAATCTTTTTCTACCTTTAGCACGACGAGCATTCAAAACTCGACGACCATTTTTTGTAGCCATACGTGCACGGAAACCATGCGTACGTTTACGTGGCGTATTATGCGGTTGGTATGTTCTTTTCATAGCCATTCCCCTTGTGTATTTTTAGCTCGCAATGTTATCTGATTCTTACTTAAACTGCTATTAAGCTTCAAATAAGTTTATTAAACTCTCTCTAAAATTTGTCGATATAGTTACTACATATACAATATAAGGAGTCATCTATGGTTTCGAGCAGCTCATTAGATGCTTATCGCTCTCACGAACTTTCAATCTCGATGAAAACCAGTAGCGGAGATACACTTTCACTTAATTTTGAAAATACACAATCACTCTCATTAAATGATAAAACAACCTCTAATAGTAAAGAGCAATCGTTCTCTTTTTCTTCTTTACAAGCTTTTTCTTTTAATATAGATAGTAATGGAATCACGGAACAAGACCAAAAAGAGATTAACGCTTTTATGAAAAAAGCACAACCCTATATCGATAAGTTTATGAAAGAACTCACTGATCAAAATCAAACTTCACCAATCAATAAAATTGCATCCGATGTTACTAAGCTGATCGGAAACCTCAAAAACAGTGATGAGAATGTCAAAAATAGTGCAAAAAAAGGGGTAGTAGATCTTTTCGACAATGCCGTTCAAAATGTAAAATCACATCAAGAGATGCTCGATGAAGCTCAAAAATTGATGCAAAAAATCATCGACGGGTTTAATAAAGCTTTTGAGCCGATTTACGCTTAAGGTTTCAAATAATCTCGCAATGTCGGCACCAACGACTGCCCTTTCGGAGAAACATCGAGTTCTACTTTGGTCTTGAGTTTCATGTGACAATCTCGACATTCACGAATAACTGTATGTTCCGCTACCTTAGCCCCCTCGATTTTAGTAATCGAATGACACGCAAAACAGTCACTTCCACAATCTCCCATTTTAGCGGGATCAGCACTGTGACATTTGATACAGGTCAACATCGGTTTATGACGTTGATCCGTATCGATGGTTTTCAGTAATGCGGGATGACAGGTCATGCAGTCTCCTGTGCATCCCCACAGCGGTAATAATAATATAAAGAGTAGTGCAATTGTTTTCATAAATGCGATTATATCCACTAATTGACTAATGAGTTACGGAGGCGATTCTCCATATCTGTTGCACTGATCGGGCGGGCATAAAAATAGCCCTGAATATTCAGACATCCATTTTCAACTAAAAACTCTTTTTGCTCCAGTGTTTCAACGCCCTCAGCGATGACACGCATCCCCATACTCTTTACTAATGCGATAATCGAGCGTACGATGGCAATGTCCTCATTATTATCAGGGAGACCACGGATGAAAGATTGATCTATTTTCAAAATATCCAGTGGGAGACGTTTAAGATAGGAGAGAGATGAATATCCTGTTCCAAAATCATCAATTGCCAGTGTAATCCCTAAATCATGGAGTTGTTTTAGAATACCAATCGCTTTTTCAGGATTTTTCATCATTTCACCTTCGGTCACCTCTAGCTCAATCCACTCTGCTCTACATCCGCTCTTTTCCAACATCCCTTGAAGTGTTTGCGCAAAATTTTCTTGCCATAATTGCTTCATTGCTAGATTTAAAGATAATACTCCTGGATTTAGCCCCTCGCTATACCACTGCGATATTTGTTTCATCGCCTCTTCCATCACAAACGTATCAATTGCCAAAACCAACCCTGTCTCTTCCGCTAAGGGGATAAAATTAGCAGGTGAAACGAGACCCATTTCAGGATGTTCCCATCGCACCAATGCTTCCATACCGATCAGTTGATCCGTTGATCCGTTCGTTTGTGCTTGATAATAAACAACAAACTCACGATTTGCAATCGCACGACGTAAACTCGATTCTAAAGAGACTCTCTCAAAAGCACGCTGAGTCAACTCTGTCGTATAGTACTGATAACTGTTGCGCCCTTCCTCTTTTGCCTTGTACATCGCCGAATCGGCATTTCGCAAAAGACTTTGGGGGTTATCTCCATCCAATGGGTAAAGACTGATACCGATACTGATTGTTACGTAAAGTTGATGTTCTTGAATATACATTGGTTCTTGCAGCGTTGAGAGGAGTTTTAATGCAATCGTATTCACTTTTTGGATATCATCAACATCTTCCACAATCAATGTAAACTCATCCCCTCCCAAACGGGCAATGGTATCGATATCACGTAGATGTTCTCGGAGACGATCCGCAACCTCTATCAAAACGGCATCTCCCATCGCATGACCCAGCGAATCATTGATCTCTTTAAAACGATCCAAATCGATGAAAAGCACTGCAAGCATTTTTTTCTGTCGTTTCGCTTTATTTATCGAATGTTCCAATCGATCTAAAAAAAGTGTCCGATTGGATAGATGTGTTAATTCATCATGGTGGGCTTTATAGTCTAACGTATGTTCAACTTTTTTCCGCTTATCGATTTCAAACGTGAGAGCTAACGCATTGGATATCGTGATTGTAAATTCTTTCTCCTCCGGTGCCCAGTGGCGTATCGAGCTGATATGTTCATGACAAATGACCCCTATCACCTTGCCATCGACCGTTATGGGCATATCCAACATAGAAAAAATCATAATGGGTTTGAGATATCCTTCTGAGAATTCAGCTGTTTGTGGATCATTCTGCGCATCATCCGCAGCAATAATCCCCCCTTTATCAATCGACTCGAAGTAGTGGGGATAATCACTTCGGTATAAAAACATACCGCTTTCATGGTGTCCGTTTGAAGCGGTGTAGAGATCATGACAGACCAGAGCCGAATTTTCACTGTTTAAAAGCCATAGACTCACACGCTCAATTTTTAGGGTGTGTGCTGAAATTTCCATAGCATTTCGAATAGCGATTTCAGGATTGCCATATTCAATTTTAGACCATTGAAAGAGCGCATTTTGGTACCGTTCACTTTGTTCAAACCGTTTACGTTCCAATACCTCAGATGCTTTAACCTGAAAAAGCATCGCTTCAAGTTCATTCACCTGTTTGTGTATCGAATCTATCATCAGGCTAAAGGCACGCCCCATCTGAGATAGTTCATCCTTACCGCTAAAAGGGGGAAGAGTTATATCGTAATTTTGTCGTGCCACTTGTGAAGCAGCCTCCGAGAGAAGAGTTAAACGTCCCGTCAAATTGCGAACAATCAACCATGCAATCAAAGCACCGCTGGAAATAGCTAAAACAAGGTACAAAAGTCCTTTATTTCGAAGCGACGCAATCTGAAGATCGATAGTATCGGCGGAGGAGATCATACGGACATATCCGACGGTTCTTTTTTCGATACGGATAGGAACGCACGTATCGATTACCCCATCATGCTCTTGTTGAATCCCATCTTTTTGAGTCGAAGTAAGCTCTTTTTGGATTTTCTGACTCCAGCTATCCATTGCCATACGATTAAAATAGGATGAGTCGTTGGAAGCGCGAATGATGAAATTATGATCCATAATAAAAACGGTTTCGATATCTGGCACCTCTTTCATCTGATTGACCAGTTCACTGAGCGCGACAATATCATTATTTAAAATCCCTAACGCCGAATTCGATGCGATGAGCTTACTTAACCCGCTAGATTTGACCAGCATCTCTTTGTGTATAAATTGATGTTCTCTATGGACAATATCGTAAATAAATATCCCCATTAATAGCGCATGTAAAGCGATTACCCCGACAAAAAGCTGCCATTTCAGTGAACTAAAAAGAGTTCTAAAGAGTTTCATTTCGGTAACCCTAATGTACGGTCATATTGTTTTAAAAATGCTTCAACCGGAATATAGGTTTTAGCCGATGCTTTTTCAAACCCATCGAATCCTGCATCCTTCAAAAGCTTTTTCCCCTCAGCAGATGTGTCTAATGCGCACAACAATGTCACAATTTTTTCGGAAAGATTGTGATCGATATTGGAGCGGATAACGAATCCGTTGTTAACAAGCGACGGAGTCTCCCAGATTAACTCCATCTCTTGGGCTTTTTGGGGATTCTCTTTTTGCCAAGTAATCCATGGTGTTGGCCACGTTGCCGCGGCAATGGTGTCTTTACTGTAGGCATTCATAATCGATGAGTATTGGGATCCGACATAACGTGGCATTGCATCTTTGTCCACATTGAGCCCTTTTTCGTATAAAAACATTTTCGGCATCAAGGTAGCAGCCAATGCGGTCGAAGCAGGAAAACTGATTGGTTTATGTCGAAGTTGTTCAACAGAATGGATATGATTCTCTTTGCGCGAAACAATCACACCTCTAAACACACTATCAGGTTTCATTTTGGCTACGATACGATATCCATGCTTTGTTGATTCTAGGGTTTGAAGAGGATTAGGAAGGGCAAGATCAAAATGTCCTGCATAGAGTTTTCGCTCATAATCACCATAATCGAGCGAAGTTTCCAACGTAAAATGGGCTAAGGGGATATTTTTTTCTAAATAACGGATAATAGGTTCATACGCCAAAAATGTTTTTTGTGTATTAAGGTAGGGATGAATACCTACAATTAGCTCATATTTTTGTGTCGGCATAGTTGTGGGTTTATATTCGTTTGCTTCATGATCTTCCAGCATACAGCCGGAAAAAATGAAAAACATTGGAAAAAGAAAAAAGATTAATTTTACAATACCGTATTTCATTTAGATATTGTATCAAATAAAAGAGTAATCACCCTACTTGAACGGTAATCTCATCTCCAACGGCATCAAATATCACTTTAGATCCTTCATCGACCTCTCCGCCGAGGATCAAGTCCGCTAAACGATCTTCAACGATCTCATAAAGTGCCCGTTTAAGAGGACGTGCGCCGTATACCGGATCGAATCCCGCGCTCGCGATATAGCGTTTCGCACTGTCAGTGAGGGTGAGGGTAATGTCACGCTCTTCCACTTTTGCCGCAATGTCTCTAAAGAAGAGATCGACAATACTGAGAATCTGCGCTTCACCCAGCGGATTAAAGACCACTACATCATCCAAACGGTTTAAAAATTCGGGTTTAAAGTGCTGTTTTAATGCACCAAGCACCATAGCTTGCAATCCCTCATCACCGTGATGCGCCATGATCTTATCACTTGCGATATTCGAGGTCAAAATGATGATGGTATTGGTAAAATCGACCACCACCCCTTTGTTATCAGTCAAACGTCCATCATCGAGCACTTGTAAGAGGACATTGAACACATCGGGGTGCGCTTTTTCGACCTCATCGAACAAGATAACGCTATAAGGCTTACGGCGCACCGCTTCGGTGAGTTGTCCCCCATCATCAAACCCGACGTACCCAGGAGGGGCACCGACGAGTCGTGATACGGCATGTTTCTCCATGTACTCCGACATATCGATACGGATCATGGACTCGCTACTGTCAAAGAGAAATTTAGCGAGTGTTTTCGCTGTCTGCGTTTTCCCGACTCCCGTAGGTCCAAGGAACAAGAATGATCCGATAGGACGGCTCTTATCGGAGAGTCCTGCTTTGTTTCGTTTAATCGCACGGGCTACGGCATGGGTCGCTTCTACTTGCCCAACAACATCACGGTTGAGTTCCTCTTCGATATGAAGGATTTTCTCTTTTTCGCCTTGGAGCATTTTGTTTACCGGAATTTTTGTCCAACGGCTCACGATTCCTGCGATAGAGGCTTCATCGACACTGTTTTTTAGCAGTGTCCCCTCTGCAACCATCCCTTTCCATTTCTCTTGGAGTGCTTTTTCTTCCTCGAAAAGTTTCGGGATTTGACCGTATTCAATCTCTGCCGCTTTGTTAAAATCGGCCGCTTGTTTCGCGCCTTCCGCTTCACGGCGTTTGGCTTCGATTTCGGCTTTGATTTTCGCTACCCGTTCAAACACCTCTTTTTCATGAGCGAACTGCGATTCTAAACTTCGTCGCTCTTCTCCCGCATCGGCTAACTCACGTGCAATCTCTTCGAGCCGTTTAGTATTCGCCACCGATGATTCCATTTTAAGAGCCTCTTTTTCGACTTCTAAATTAGTTAATGTACGCTTCACACTCGCCAATGCATTCGGTTCTGATTCGATTTGCATACGCAACTCTGCCGCCGCTTCGTCAATCAAATCGATTGCTTTATCCGGCAAAAATCGATCATTAATATAACGGTCAGAGAGTTTTGCCGCCGCTACTAATGCCGAATCGGCAATATTAATACTGTGATGCGCTTCGAGACGCTCTTTAAGTCCACGTAAAATTTGTAAAGTTTGATTAACACTCGGCTCATCCACATTGACTGGTTGAAAACGTCGTTGGAGTGCCGCATCTTTTTCGAAATACTTACGATACTCTTTGAGCGTCGTCGCCCCGATGGTGTGTAACTCTCCCCGAGCCAGTGCGGGTTTGAGGATATTCGCCGCATCCATCGACCCCTCTGATGCACCTGCCCCAACGATAGTATGAATCTCATCGATAAAGAGAATAATATTAGCCGATTTCTTTACCTCATCGATCACCGCCTTGAGACGATCTTCAAACTCACCGCGATATTTTGCACCCGCAATCAGTGCACTCATATCCAGTGTAATTACCCGCTTGTTTTGAAGACTTAAAGGCACTTCTTTGTTATAGATACGCTGTGCCAGCCCCTCGACCAATGCCGTTTTACCGACTCCCGGTTCACCGAGGAGGATTGGATTGTTTTTTGTTTTACGAATCAAAATCTGCATCATACGACCGATCTCTTCATCTCGACCAATTACCGGAGAGAGTTTCCCCTCTGCAGCTTCTTTGGTTAAATCAATCCCGTATTTAGCAAGTGATTCGAGATTTTCATCTGCTGTTTGACTTTCGATCTTTTGTCCTGCACGAGACGCTTCGAACGTTTTAGCCAATTCTCGCAAATCGACATATTTTCCTAAAATCGCTTTAAACGGATCATTTTGAAGATTCGCAATGATATAGGTATCAATCGCTAAAAAGCTGTCACCGCTTTTTGCCATCTCCCCAGAACTTACTTCGAGTGAATGGGCAAAATTACGGGAGAGTCGAATACTTTCCTTGGTTACCGATGAGACACTTGGAAGTTTAGAGGCTACACTTTTGACATCGAGTTCAATCGCTATTTTATCAATACTCATCTTGTTGAGCATTTGATTTAACGGGGAGTTGCTGTTGGCGAGCAATGCCCATAAAAAATGGATTGGTTCAACTTCGCTGTTTTTGTTGTGTAGTGCTAAAGAAATCGAGGATTCGATCATCTCGGTCATTTGGTGAGTAAGTTTTTCAAAAATATTAGATGCCATAAAATTCTCCTAGTTGAGTTATTCGAATTATAATACTTTGAGTCACTTGTTGTCAAGTCTTTTAAATAATTTTATTTAGAAGTTTGTCATCCTCGGGCTCACGTGCCCTATAGGGTATGACCCGGGGATCCATCCCAAAAGCTGGATTCCCGCCTTCGCGGGAATGACGGAAACTAAATTAAAAATACAGATATTAACCCAATCACCCCTCCAAACACACCGCCCCAAACCACAAGCCATCCCAAATGCTCTTTCATTAACGTATGCAGCATCTCTTTTATCATTATCGGAGTAAGCTCTGCCAGACGTGCTTCGACAATCCCTTCAATCGATTCACTCAAATGCGTTCCCCCTTGGTGCAGATGGGTATTGAGCGCATTCATAAACGATTCGCTCTGAGAAATCTCTATTGTGGAGGCTTTGATTTTTTCCAAAAACGGCTCTTTGAGTTTACCGATAATCGCTTCTCCGCCAAACATACCGAGCATACCTCCCAAACTTGACTCCATAACACTTTTTAGCAAGGCATTGTAGGCAGGGGTAAAATCGGTTTGCTCAATTATCGGGCTCAAATCGATGGTGCGTTCTTGAGAGAGTACAAAGTTTTCGATTTTTTCAGGGGTAAAAAACTGCTCCATAATCAATTTTTTCAGTGCTTCACGTATCGATTCGAACCGATCGATGATAATCCCCGAACCGTAAAGATAGGGAACTTTTTCGAAAAGCATATGGATTGCGAGCTGGTTGGTCACCGCCCCCGAGAGTGCAAACAATCCCGCACTTCGCAATGCCGTACCCATCATCCCTTCCACAGTATAAGATAGTCCGACTAAGCCTAATGAAACAAAATTTGTCATCCATCCTTTATCAAACATACAATCTCCTTGAGTTAATACCTGTATTATACAAAAAAGGTTAAAGTTACACCCAAAAAAGGAGCATTAGATGGTTTTACACTCTATGGAAACACTGCTTGCATCAGGTGAATCGTCCGCTATTCTCTCAGCGGTTTCAATAGCATTGGAGCGAAGCGATGAAGTTCCTATGTGGAAACAAAAAACACTCCCCTATGTCGAAGCGATTTTAAGTGTACTTATCCCCCTACGAGACCAAAATTTACTCTTTGATCCTGAGGGAAATCCTCACAATACCCTAACAACACCCCTCTTTTTACGCTGGTGCGATTTGATGAGTCTCAAAACACTTGCCTTTACCCTCGCTAAAAGCAATGAAGCTACTCAATTGGTGCGAACTAAAATTACCCAAACCGACTACACCCCAATAGAACTCGAAATACTCGGAAAATATCTCAGTAGTTACAGCGTTAATCTCGAAGATGAGTGGCAAGATTTTCCGATTACAAACTATAATCTCCATATCGGAATCACTGCATTAATCGAAAAAATTCTCACAGGAGGTCGCTAATGGAGCCGTTCGAAGCCAAACCTCTCAACATCACCACCTATCTCTCTCGCAACGAGATTGAAGAGCATTTAGCCAATGTTGACTATATCCTCATGGCTGCCCCATCGATGATGGCACCACCAGAGTTGCCACTCCATTTTAGTATCTTTTTAAACACTTCTAATCCTATCCCCGATGAGATTAAACCTCAAATTCTTGACAAATTTTGCTCACAACTTGGTATTTCCAAAACCCGTTATGTCCTCAGTGATCTCGTCCGTGTTGCCTTTGCCATTACGCCACAAGAGACCCCTATGCCCCGTCACCTCCTCGATGAAGCCGAAGCCAATACCATCCCATGGGTCACCATGCATATTATCGATTTTCTAGGGGATGCAGAAGGGTTTAAAGAGGCGAAAGACGGATTAAACGGGTGGAGTTATAGTTATAATTAGGTTAGGGAAATTTAAATCCCTATCTCTCTCATCGCTGCTTTTTGTAAAAAAGCTGAACGACTTAAATGCAACGGCTCGATATAGCTGTCGATTTTTTTCACCAAATTCTCAGGCATCGAGATATTGATTCGTAAACTTTTTTCATTAGTATGTGGTTCGGGTATACTATCTCCCTGAGTAAGAGAGACTTCTACAAAAGCCGAAAAAGCGCTCTGAGCTGACTCTATCGCCTCTATCGCACTCTCTCCATCACCCATCACCCCTTTAAAATCTTTATAATAGGCAAACCATCCATCACCATCTTCGAGACTCACTTTTTTGATAACAATCTCATAATCAAGATTCATATAATACTCTAGATTTTTCATTTGGTTTCTCCCAAAATTTCTAATACGTGTTTGACATAAATAGCTTTGATAGGCTTATGATACGGTATTACAATAGTTGTCGTATTCTCTTTACGAAAAACAAAGTGACTTCCACCGCTGTTGTGACAAACATATCCATAATCTTCCAAAAGTTTTTTAATATCCTCAAAAAGGATATTTTTTGGATTATTTTTCATGGCTTTGATTAGTTTGTCTTTTTTACTCATTATGCCACCTTTAATTACACAATCTTACACAATGAAATATTAAACAGATATTAGAAATCACAAACCCGTTACATCCTCAGTGACCTCGTCCGTGTTACCTTCACCATTATACCTCATGAGACGCCTACCCGTCACCTCCTCGATGAAGTCGAAGCCAATACCATCCCATGGACAACAATGCATATTATCGATTTTCTAGGGGACGCAGAAGGGTTTAAAGAGGTGAAAGATGGATTGATCGGATGGAGTTATAGTTATAATTAAGGCTCTTCACCCTAAAATCACTCCAGTATATTTTCAAGGAAACCGATGGCACTTGTCCTCACCAATTTTTTAAAAGCAATCGAAGCACTGGAGAGATCACTCCAAGCGGATGAAGATGCTTCGACCCTCGCCCTATCCAATGACATACGTGAAAGTATCCGCGCAGGGGTAATCCAAAATTTCGAAGTGTGCTATGAGCAATCATGGAAAATGATGAAACGGTGGATCGAAAATCATGTGGGAAGTACCTATGTAGACGGGGTAACGCGCCGTGAGCTATTTCGTGTTGCCGCGGAAAATCGTCTGATTTGCGATGTCGAGCTATGGATGGGATTTCACTCTTCCCGCAACGAAACTTCGCACACTTACGACCAAGCAACCGCGAACGAAGTGTTTACCGATGCCAAACCATTTTTAATCGAAGTAAAATCTCTTTTTGATACCATCCAATCGCGCAATGATTGATCTCTCACCTGATAATCTCGCCCTTTTAAAACAACTCATTACCGAGCATCTTAGCGAATGCGAAATCCGTGTATTCGGATCACGTATTCACGGAACGGCAAAACCTTACTCCGACATCGACATCGCCCTTAAATGTAGCTCACCGATTGATCGACGAACGATGAGCCGTCTAAAAGAGGCGTTACAAGAATCCACTCTTCCGATACGAGTCGATGTATTGGACTGGAATGCTATTTCGGAGGAGTTTAGAGGGGTGATTGAAGAGGGGTATGAGGTTTTGTAGTTTTTGTCATTCCCGATCAAGTCGGGAATCCAGCTCTCTTATCATTTAAAGATTATTTGTTGAAAAAGTATCTTCAGCAAAAATAGATACAAGTTCTTTTATTTTCTCTTTTGTTTTTAGATTTTTATTATTTCTTTCTAACCATGTAGAAACACCCGTACATATTTCTTGACAAAAAGCTGGTAAGTCTAATTGTAGAACAGAATTGATTTGACGTAAATGAGGATGTCCTATTGTAAAGAAAAAATTTTTATGTACTTTTTGAGCAGACTGTGTACTTATATCTAAACTTCCTTCATGTAATACTGCACATCTCAATGCATATAAATCATCTCCTGTTAAAAAAACATGCTCTGTTTTTTCACTACCTATTTTATGTTTATAGGTTTCTGCAAGATAGGTATTAAACCAATCTATATATTGTTGTTTAGAAGTTTTATTATTAGCCGAATCTATCCGTGCACAAATATCTGGAAGTGTTAAAGATAAATATAAAGCTGAAATATAATTTTCATTTTCAAGAGATTTTTTCACTGCCTCAATCAGATGATTCATTTTACTTTCCTCGTATAAGATTTGACTTCACTATCACTTCGCGGAAATGACGGTCAACGCCGACACATCCCCTCTATCTCCTCCACACTCTTAGCAATCATCACCGAAAGGTTCTCATACCCCTCTTCGGTAACGAGGATATTATCCTCGATACGGATACCGATACCGCGATAGCGTTCAGGTACACTCTCATCATCGACGCGGAAATAGAGCCCCGGCTCAATCGTCATCACCATCCCCGCCATAAACGCTAACGACTCACCCTCTTCGTCCACATATGGACATGGGTCATGAACATCCAACCCCATCCAGTGACCTATTCCATGCGGTGCGTATTTTTTGTGCTCTTTAGCTTCCATGAGCGTTTTGCGTTCACCGCTCAAAATCCCCAGTTCAATCAGGGCATCACACAGTAACTCTTCACTATAGTTTTGTAGCCAATCGCGTTTAACACCCACTCGTATCGCTTCGATGACACGGAGCTGAACATCAAGGACTGCATTGTACACCTCTCGCTGGGCATCGCTAAATTTTCCGTTAATCGGAAAGGTGCGGGTGATATCGCTCGCATAAAGTTCCCATTCACACGCGGCATCGATGAGGACTAAATCGCCGTCGCGAAGTTCATCACGGTTATCGACGTAATGGAGGGTATTCGCATTATTCCCCCCTGCGACTATCGCACCATAGGCTTCACTCGACGCGCCGTTGTTTAAAAAAATATAGTTCATTTCGGCTTGAAGCTGATACTCTCTCATCCCTGCACGGCACTTTTCCATCGCACTATGGTGCGCCTCGGCGGTAATAGCAATCGCTTTCTTTATCGACTCTATCTCTTCAGATGACTTTATAAGTCGTAAGGTTCGGATGAGATAAGTGACATCACGGATGGAGCGGATATGGCGTTTAACACCACGCGTAGAGTGAAGCGACTGAGCCGCTGTTTTGGCTTCAGAGAGTCTCGATGAATCACTGTATAAATCGATGTAGAGGTTGATATGCTCATGTAAAAGCTCTTTAATCATACCACCGAATTGAGCAATGTCGTGTACTTCATCGACGCTAAATTTCTCGCGTGCCCCATCGATACCCATACGTGCACCGTTCCAAAGAGCGTGCTCGGCATTATGAGCTTCGACAAATAGAATCGTTTTTGATGAATTGGGAGTTTTAATCAATACTAAAACAGAGTTGTCTTCATTAAACCCACAAAGGTAATAAAAATCGCTGTTTTGACGGTAAGGGTACTCGGTATCGTTGGAACGAGTTTGAGGTGGTGCGGAGGTGATAATCGCTAAGCCCTCCTCCATCATATCAAGGAGTTTGGAGCGGCGGTTTAAAAAGTGTGTTTCATTCATGGCGATATTGTGCCATATTTTACGCGTCATTGCGGACTCGATCCGCAATCTTAGATCCTGAATCGAGTTCAGGATGACAAAATATTAGAAATTTCTCTCTAATAATTTATGTACTTTGAGAATAGTAATGATACGATCCGCTTGTTTACCGACTCCATCAATCATCGTCTCTTGTTCACTAATCGTATCGGGTGCCGGTCCGATATCACGTTTTGGCATACGTATCGCTTCAGTAAGGCGGTCAATCACGAAGCCTGCAACATCATCGCCGTTTTTCATCACAATAAAACGGGTCTCTTCTGTATGTTTTTGTGTCTCTAAGCCAAAACGTGAACGTAAATCGATCAACGGTATAACTGAACCGCGCAGGTTAAAAACACCCAAGATATAGGCTGGAGTTTGCGGTACGCGTGTCCAACCGATCGGCTTGATGATCTCTTGGATACTTAAAATAGGTATTGAGAATTCCTCTTCTCCTACGATAAATCCGACCAATTGAATCACTTCATCGATTTTTTGATCCTCACCGGAGAGGGCTTTATTTTGTTTACTGATAATTTGTTGCAATTTTTCACTCATAATTATAACCCCTCATTGAATTTAACATTGCGTTTGACAACATTCATCAAATAATCAGGTGAATACGGTTTGGTAATATACTCAACCATTCCCGATTCTACCCCACGCATACGGTCTGCTTTTCCAGAGCGCGATGTAACAGCGATCAATGGGAGATTTTTATATTTGTTGTATTTTTTAATCTCTGCTGCTAACGTATAGCCATCCATACGCGGCATTTCGATATCGATCAGCATAGCATCAAAGAAATGATCTCCCTGCTTGAGGATATTAAGTGCTTCAATACCGTCATTAGCTTCAACAAGGGTAATTCCCATCGGTTCAAGTGATTTACGCATAATCGTTCGGTCAGTTTTGGAGTCATCTACAATCATGACACAATAATCGCTTGCACTGTTTTTAGCTCCTAACTTTTTAGCTTCTCCACTCTCAGATCCAACTGTTGATTTTACCGATTTTGCCATTTGCATTAATGCCGCAACATCAACGATCAAGGTTACGCCACCATCGCCACGAATGGTTGCACCCGCAATCCCCTCGATACCTTTGAGATATTCTCCAAGAGATTTAATAACGATCTCTTCTTGACCGATGAGCGTATCAACGATAAGTCCGATTTTACTCTCAGCCAGTCCAAGAACAACAACATACGCATGTTCACTGCTGTCAAAAACACGTTCAACTTCAAAGATATCACCAATATGTACAAGAGAGAGGACATCATCACGTAAACGCATAACGGAACGATTTTCTACTGTATAAATCTCATCTTTGCTAATACGTACTGTCTCAAGAACCGACGCAAGAGGAATAGCATAATACTCTTCTTGGACACCAACAAGCAACGCTTGAATAATCGCCAATGTCAATGGTATTTTGAGTTTCATCGACGTCCCTTGACCCACTTCAGAGTCAATATCGATCATACCGTTAAGTTTTTCAATGTTGGTTTTTACCACGTCCATACCGACACCGCGACCTGAAACACTGGTCACTTGCGCAGCAGTTGAGAAGCCTGGACGAAAAATAAGCCCGAATGCCTCTTTCTCAGACATGGTATCAGACTCTTTTTCAGTGATGATCCCTTTCTCAACCGATTTTTGTTTGAGCATTTCCGCATTGAGCCCTTTACCGTCATCAATGATTTGGATAACGATATGGTTCCCCTCATGATATGCTTTAAGCTGAATTGTCCCTACTTCCGGTTTTCCGTTTGCTATACGAGTATCACTTACTTCGATACCATGATCACACGAGTTACGGATAATGTGAACCAACGGATCACCGATCTCTTCGACAATCGATTTATCCAATTCAGTATCTTCACCGGTGATTTCTAGCTCTATTTTTTTATTAAGCTCACGAGAAAGGTCACGGATCATGCGAGGAAATTTATTAAATACTTTTCCAATCGGAAGCATACGGGTTTTCATAACGGCGATTTGTAAATCGGTCGTAACCAACGAAACTATCGAGACGACTTGGTTGAGTTCTTCGAGGAATGCTTCCCCCTCATAACGCTCTTCAACATCATCATTGATTTTAATCAGACGGTTTTTACCAAGGACAAGTTCCCCGATTAAGTTCATCAAATGATCCAGACGTTTAACATCTACCCGAATCGTTTGTTCAACCCCTGAACCACCTTTGTTTTCACTCTCCTCTTTTGGTTCAGCACGTCGAGGTGCAGCCGCCGCTGCAGGTTTGGCTACAGGAGCAATTTCTGCTTTAACCACTGGCGCTTGAGGCTCAGGTGTTGCATGAGAGTGTTCACTTTTAGAGGCACGTTTTGCCGAATCTTCTGCTTGTTTTTTTGCTAACAATCGTTCAATCTCAGCTTCAACCTCTTCTTCACTCATATTTGAATAATCAGGTTCAGCTTCTTGCTTTTCCGAAGGGGTACTAGTAGCATGTTTTGCTTTTGCTTCAGCTTGTTTTTCAGCGAGTAAACGCTCTATTTCCGCTTCTACCTCTGCTTCACTCATATCAGAATAATCGGGTTCAGGTTCCGGAGCAACAGGTTCAGGAGTATGGTCAACTGCTACTGGTTCTTCTACATTCGTTCCACCGTTAGCGACAATATCCAATCGTGCAACACATCCAGATACATCAAGACCGGAATCTTCACTGCTATCTCGAATACGGACTAACAACGCTTTCATTAAATCGATTGACTCTAAAATGACATCCATAACATTCGGATCAATGACCAAATCACCGTGACGCGCCATGTTAAGTAAATTTTCCATATGGTGTGTCAAATGGGTTAATACATCAAAATTCAAAAAGGAGCTTGCCCCTTTGATCGTATGAGCAACCCGAAAGATGCGGTTTAATAAATCCAAATCATCGGGACGTGTCTCTAACTCAACCAAATCTTGGTCAAGCTGTTCGATCAACTCAAATGATTCAACCAAAAAGTCCTGTAATATTTCTTCAAATTCATCCATGTTCCACCCCTACTGAATATGTGCTTGCACAACACGTGCAACTTCATCATAAAATATATTTTCATCGAACTTGACCAAATAGGCCTCTGCCCCTGCTTCTTTACCGCGCAGTTCACTAAAGTGATCGCTGATTGAGGAGTTAAAGACGATAGGTATCATTTTAAACCGTGCATCATCTTTTACCCTTGCCGCAAAATGGAATCCATCCATACGCGGCATTTCAATATCCGAAGCAATTAAACGAAGTTTGTTTGGTAGATCGTTACCATGTGCTAAATAGAGATCTTCCAATATTTTGAGCCCTTGCTCACCATCACTCCCCTCGATAACATGAAAGCCCATTTTTTCGAACGCATCTTTAATAATACGTCGTGCGGTATGACTATCGTCGAGAAGCAATACATAACCGTCAAAGTGAAGGTGATGAGAATTCATTGTCGCCTGATTAGGTTGATAAAGTCCCAGTTCTTGAACGACGCTCTCCAAATCTAAAATAAGCAATACACTCTCATCTTCGATACGAGTTACTCCAGTAATCTTAGATCCATCAATACTGCTATCAACAAACGAAGCTGGCTCAATATCTTTCCAGTTAATACGACGAATACGTTTCGCTTCATGGACGACGAATCCAATCAAAACATTATTAAATTCGGTAATAATAACACGGGAACTTTGTTCAATGTTTGCTGGGGCTTCGATGCCCATCCACTTAGCGAGATTGACAACAGGGATAACAACCCCTCGAAGATCAAATATCCCCTCTATAAATGGTGGAGTTCCCGGTAATTCAGTAAGCATAGGGAGCCGGATAATTTCGCGTACTTTAGCGACATTTATCCCGTATATCCCCTCATAAACTTCATCACCTTCTTGCTTAAAAATCCGAAAATCAACCAATTCCATCTCATTGGTTCCAACTTTTAAGACCTCTTTTTGTCCCTTCATCGGGGCTCCTTCTGAAAGATCACTTCTTCCAAATTAATTTGGCTCTGTGAAGATTTTACAACATAAATTCTTTCATTGCAAGCAAAAGCGCCCAAATTAATATAATTGTATTTTTCAAAATGAAATTGACGATTTTGATGGTAGTGACCTTCGATAATCATATCGCACTCTTCTAGCCACATTTCACCCTCGAATCGTTGTGCAATGTGTTCAAAATTTTCGATTTTTTTGCAATGACGCTTTCGTTGCATCTGCTCACAAAGCCAATGGATAATCACCCCACCTAAGAGGGTGTCTATAAGATTTAAGAGGGCAAGTATTGAACTATTACGGATTAATGCAGTATAGATTCTATATCCCAAAGGGACAATAATATCTCCGTGCAGCAGTGCTATTTGTTTCCCTTGGAACTCTACAAAAAAAGGTTGTCGTTTAAGCGGGATAACACGAATATGGGGGAAAAGAGAGGTAAGCCTGAAATCATGATTACCTTCAAAATACCAAATCTCTATTTTTTGAGAAAGTCGATTCAAGAGGTTCAATCCCTCTTCATTCAGTGTGTGCGTTGAGGGTATCGGGCCAAAAAGAAGATCAAAATTATCCCCCATCAAAATGAGCTGAGGGGTTTGTATCTCTCCAAGATCTAGCGCATGCAAAAAATCGATAAATTGGGTTCTCCATGGAGCAGCATGAGAATCGGCGATTAAAATCGCCCCCTCTTGGAGTCTATTAAGGTACATAAGAGATTTTCGGAATACCGAGAGACTCGTCTAATCCCATCATAATATTGGCATTAACGAGGGCTTGAGAGCTTGCGCCGCGCATTAGATTATCGATAGCGCACATGGCGACTAATGCATTACCGTGACGAATGGCATATACATCGGCGAAGTTCGTCCCTGAGGTCATTTTCGTATGGGGCGGTGCAGTGCGTAGACGAACAAAAGGTTTATTCGCATAAAACTTCTCCATTACATCCACAGGATTACAATCATCTTTTAACGTTGCATAAACACATGCAAGCATCCCCCGTGTCATCGGGACGAGCGAAGGGATAAACGTAACTTTTACTTCATCAGAACATAAAGCCGATGCATGTTGTTCGATTTCGGTTGCATGGCGGTGTTTGATAATATTATAACAGTTGATATTATCATTGACACTCACGTAATGCACTGTCGGGCTCGGTGATTTACCCGCACCTGATACCCCCGTTTTGGAGTCAATAAAAATCGGCTGTGAGAGATTGATATGATCTAAAAACGGTGCTAATGCCAACAACGATGCGGTGACATGACACCCCGGATTGGCGATAAGTCGAGCACCTTTAGCGACGTCCCCGTGAAGTTCAGGGATGGAATAGATAGCATGAGAGAGGTTATCCAAATCTTCGTGTTCACAATAAAAAGCTTCGTAATTTTCAGCAGAAAGGCGATAATCGGCAGAGAGATCGACCACTTTTATCCCCCGTTCCAACAGTCCTTTAGCCGTTTGCATTGCCGTTTTATGGGGAAGTGCTAAAAAAATCAGCTCACACGATTGCGCGGCATGTTCTATATTTACTTTTTCGACGCCCAAATCTGTAACACCCAAAAGTGAGGGGTGAAGTTCCGCCAAAGTTGCCGCACCTTCGGTATTGGCACAATAGACGAGATTAAAAATCGGATGTTCCAGCAACATTTTTACAAGCTCTAAGCCTGTATAACCGCTGACACCGATGATTCCGACATTAATGGGATTCAAAAACGATCTCCTGATATTTCACTTCAAGCACTTCAAAATTTTTAACTCCACCGGGGAGTTTTGCACTAAATTCATCCCCCTCCTCGTGACCCAAAAGCTGTTTAGCTAACGGAGAATTAAAGGAGATAAGTCCGCGATCAGGGTTGCTCTCGCACCCGCCTACGATAGTATACGTCACTTCATTATCGGTATCCAAATCGGATAATACTACCGTAGAGCCAAAACTGACACGGGCATGTTCTAGCTCACTGGGATCGACAATCTGAGCACGGGAAATCACCTCACCAAGTTCAGCAATACGGGTTCCGATAAACGCCTGTTTTTCACGTGCGGCATGGTATTCGGAATTCTCTTTTAAATCACCGTACTCTTTTGCACGATCAATCTCTACATTGACCTCAGGTAAATCGATATTTTTAAGGGTATTCAGCTCGTTTGATAAACGCTGAAACCCGTATTTTGTCATGGGTTCTTTTTGCTCCACTGTATTCTCCAAAAATAATTATGAAGCATTATACCAAAGGGAAGACTAATTACCAATCCGTCGTAATGCCAGCGAACACATCGCCAGACCAAATGCACCCGTTACTCCGACAAAACTCCCTTTTTCTTTGATAAGGGGGAGTTCGGAGGAGCAGATACAGATGAAATCGCCTTTGAATTTTCGCTTGCGAAGTTCATTACGAATTTTGGAGGCGAACGGATCACCCTCCGTTTTCCAGATGGAGCGCACTTCGATCTTCGTCGGATCGAGTCGTTTGGCGGAACCGACGGAGGAGATGAGTTTCGGATAACATTTTTGAATGAGTGCAAGTTTGGCACGCATATCATCGATAGCGTCGAGGATCAGATCGTATGGCTCAAAATCAAACTCTTCGACCCATTCGGGGGTAATCTTATCGCTGATAGCTATCACTTCGGGATAATGTGTTTTCAGCGCTTCGACTTTGAGTTCTCCCTCATGAGATTCTGAGTGCATCTGGCGGTTTTGGTTGCTTACATCGTATCGGTCAAAATCGATAATGGTAATGTCACGCACACCGGAGCGATAAAGACAGTCTAAACAAAAGCTCCCCACTCCGCCGACACCGAGAAGAAGGATTTTAGCATTACTAAGTTTGTCGAAGTTCTCTTCGCCGAAAACCAGTTTTGTCCGAACGTTTCTCAAAGCCACTCCCGTAATTGTTCCATCGATTTATAGGCACTCATATCGAGTTTAATCGGAGTCAATGAAACTTTCCCTGCCTCAATCGCTTCAAAATCACACAAAGCTTTACGATTCTCTCTAGGTTTAAACTCCAGAGGATGAAGCCCTAACCAGTAGTACTCCATCCCTCGTGGGTTTCGATGGAGGTGTGCATCATTGGCATAATAGCGATACCCCGCATAGGTGACGGCGAACTCTAGCTCTTCTGTATCATAAGGGATATTAACGTTTAGAAATTCCCGCTCTCGTAGAGGAAACTCTCCCTCTAAAACTTTTTGTACCAAATGGCGAATTGCATTTTTTGCCAACGCAAAATCTCCGACGGGTTGGGTAAAATCCATCACTTGCGATATTGCGATAGCAGGAACATCGTGCAATACCGCTTCCATCGCCGCCGCCGCTGTCCCTGAGTAGGTAATATCTTCTCCCATGTTAGAGCCTTTGTTAATCCCGCTAATAAGCAAATCGGGCTTACGCTCCTCAAAAATCGAATGGAGTGCAAGGTAAACACAATCGCTCGGCGTACCGTCATCAAGTTTGTAAAAATCATCCCCAACACTGATAAAGCTCAAAGGTCGATTAAGAGTTAAAGAGTGTCCGCATGCTGATTTCTCCGTAGAAGGGGCTACTATCGTGATATGCCCTAGTCCTTCCAATGCTTCAATGAGTGCTAGCAACCCCTCTGACTCATACCCATCATCGTTGGTAATCAATATCTCTTTCATCTATTATCTCCTTTTCGATTTTTTCGGGGCAAAAATAAAACAATTCATCTCTCCACGCCGTTCATAGAGCAAATCAAAATCATGTTCATTCAAAATCGCGTCAACAATATAAAGCCCCAATCCAAAGCTGTCTCGTGTCGGAGAATCTTTTGTAAATGGTTGAATATAGTGCGTTAGCGGTTGAAGCAACTCTCGTCCTTCATTCATAAAAACGATATTCTCATTCTCTAAACGGATTTTCATACTCCCCGAAGAAGAGTATTTAATCGCATTATCAATCATATTTTTTATTGCTGTAGTAAAAAGACGATAATCCACATTCAGTTTTATTGACCCCACTACCGCGTTATCAACCGCATCATAATCAACCATCGCCATATCGATTGCCCCATCAATCAAATCAAGCACTCTATACTCTTTTTTTTGAATATACTGAGAACCTGAAGTAATCTCTTCGATGAGGGCAAATTCCACAATCAGCCCCTCAAGCCGTTCAAATATACCGGCAAATCGGCTTTGCTGTTTCTCATTTTCCAACATCGTTGCCGCAATTCTCCCTTTAGCAATAGGGGTTTTTAGTTCATGCATAATATTACGCAAGAAAAGGGTACGTGATTCGATAAGGGAACGAATTTTCTCCTGAGCCGTTTCCATTTCGTTGGCAATCAATGCAATCTCATCTTCTCCCTTTGTCCGAAATCGTACCGCCATATTTCCTTCTCCGAAACGAGCAATTTGACGACGCAAACGACGAAGGGGATTAAGTCTATAGATAATCAATGCGAATGAGAATAGAAGCATCATCAAAATCGTGATGTAAGCATATATCAATGTTGAGGGGGAATATCCGCTTACTTTGCGATCTTCAAGCAACATAGAGTGGTGATTTGATTGAATCCAAAAATAAATTTTCCCATCATTTTGAAGCATCCGCGCATGTATCTGACTAACAATAAATTCATTATAAGGGGCATCATAAGCAATATGAGGTGATATTTTTTCCCCATCCTCTTTTAAAACAGTTGATTGAGAGGTAATATCATCGTATTCAGCAGTGTTATTGATAACATAGAGGTCATATACTGCGAGATTGGCTTCCAACATCGGAAGTGATATTTGTTTGAGCAAAAAACTGTTGTAAATCTGAGAAATGAGAGAGTATTTGGTAAAAAGGTTGTCAATGTGTTTAGTACGATTGGTTTCATACAGCTGATAAAACGTATAACTGACGCTCAGAACCGTAACGCTCAGAGCAAAAAGAACAGTAACTAAAACTGCATTGCGTTTAAAAATCATTTGAGCAGTTTGTAGCCGATACCGCGAATCGATTCGATCAATGCTTTATCCCCTAGTTTGTTACGGATACGCCCCATCATAACATCGATACTTTTGTTGGAGGAGTCTTCATTAATCGCAGAAACATTGTGAATCAAATCTTCGCGCGATACCACCATCCCTTGTTTTTTAATCATGTAGGCGAGAATCCCATACTCTGCATTGGTTAACTCCAACGCTCTGTTTTTATAGTTGATTTGCATGGCAGATTCATTCAGTCGAAAATCACTTTCGTTCTCCGCCGCTGCTTGAGATACTGCATCATATCGACGCAATACCGAATGGATACGGGCTTCAAGCTCTCTGGGGTCATACGGTTTTGGGAGATAATCATCCGCTCCTAATTCAAGCGCATTAATCTTATCGGTTACATCCGAGCGTGCCGAAGAGATAATGATAGGGATGTTTTGACGCATCCGTATCGCCTCACACACCTCTAACCCATCCATACCCGGTAACGTCAAATCCAATATGACCACATCAAATTTTTCCAATTTCAGGATGCTCAAGGCTTTAAACGGATCATCTTCCGTCACCACTTGAAAATCGTACTGTTCTAAAAATTCGCTCAATATCTCGGCGAGTTCGAGATCATCTTCAATCATTAATATTTTACTCATGGTGATATTGTAACGCAGGGAGGGTTAATAGTTTCCAAATGGTTTTTACTCTCTAAGTAATTATGTGATAAAATATTTTCATTATTTAACAAAGGAGACGATCATCTTGAAATCAGCAGTTTTAATGTTCCTCTTAACCTTTTATGCTTTTGGTGCCGAATCGGTGGCCTTTATCAAAAGCATCTCCGGTGAAGCTTCCGTAATGCGGAATAATCTCACTCACCCTCTGCAACAAGGGGAAGAGCTTTTTAGCAAAGATGAACTCATTACAGGTAAAAACAGTACTGTAGGTCTCTCTTTTGATGATGGAACCCGTATTTCCATTGGCGCTAACACCCATTTTAAAATCGATGATTTCCTCTTTGCTCCGGCGCAACAAGATTTTAAATTTAATGTGAGTCTCCCAAAAGGGTCACTCGTATTTGAATCGGGAAAAATCGGGAAACTTGCCCCTGAAAAAGTAGGAATTAAAGTCCCTCAGGGGATTATCGGTATTCGTGGAACCAAATTTATCGTGGAGGCTGAATAATCATGGGAGCGTTTTTTGTACTATGCAGTGCTATTATTTTATCCTTTCCGATGTTCTCACACTCACCGAAAACTACTCTGATTTTATTAGAGAACAACAGCTCCCACAATGCCGTTGTTGTCTCTACCAATGAGGGGAATCTCACCGTAGATAAACCTTATAGTTATACTACCTTACAATCAGCCGATAAAGCACCATCCCCTATTCAAGAGGGAAATCGTGAAGAAATCGAGCAAAAATATGCACAACAACTCACAAGCTTACCTACAGCACCGGTCTCAATGCTGTTTCATTTCGAACCCGGAACCGCCGATCTTACTGAATCGTCTAAAAACCAAGTAGAAGAGTTGATTCAGATTATCGCTTCTCGCGCCCCTGCTTCTATCGATATTATCGGTCATTCTGACCGTGAGGGTGAGGCTCAACAAAACTATCTCTTGGCATTAGAGCGTGCCAAATCAGTAGAAACGTACCTCTTGTCTCGTCAAGTAAAATTGGAAAAAAGCACCATTACCTCTTATGGTGAAAGTGATCCTATTGTTCCTACAGAAGATGGGGTTTCCGAACCTCAAAATCGCCGAGTAGAAGTTATCGTTCGCTAATTAATGAAAAAAAACACTCTATTGATTGTGAGCTCTTTGGGTCTCACAATCCTGTTGTATTTTTTTTGGTGGAATACCCCGCTACTCTCTTATCTCGATTATAAACTGTATGATTTTACCGATCATGCCACCCCCTCAACCCATTTCCCATCATCAACCGTTGTTGTCGAGATCGATGATAACAGTCTAAAACAGTTGGGACAATGGCCGTGGCCACGAATCATCACCGCAAAATTGATTGAAAAGATTGCAGAAGCCGACCCCTTGGCAATCTCACTGGATATGGTATTTTCTGAAAACGACCGAACATCCCCCGCAACGCTAAAAACATTTTACCACACCCTACTAGGTGTCGATATCTCCATTAACGGACTCCCTCAATCGCTCGAAGACAACGATGCCGTATTATCCTCTATCATGACAAAATCCCCTATGGTTTTGCCCCTCTTTTCCAACACCGCACGACAAAGCGGTGTATGTATTTTGCCCGATACCGTAACGTATAATCATCTGCTCCAAAAAAATGATTTGCTTCCGTTAAATGATTTAGTGTGTAATCAGCCCCGTTTTCAGAACCACTCCCGTGCCATAGGGCATATCCATGCCGCAGCCGATGGGGATGGAATCCTCCGACGCCTCTCACTGGGGATGACACATGAGGATATTTGGATTCCGACATTAGGAGTAGCCACTATTGCCTCCGTCTCTCCTAAAATCCATTTTGATACCGCATCTCCCTTGGTCGGCGGAATAAATCTTACTATGGCACACCACCATTTTTATGCAGATCGTCATGCCCAAGCACTGTTGCATTTCTATCCCTTTGAGCACTACGAAAAAATTTCAGCGGTCGATATTCTCAGCGGTGCAGTTTCTCCCGATCGTCTCAAAGGAAAATACATCTTTATCGGTTCCACCGCACTGGGGCTAGATCGAACCTATACAATGAGTGACGGTTCTGTCCGCTCAGGGGTCTATATCCATGCTACACTGGTTGAAAATATTTTAAACAACGATGTATCCGTTCAGCCTACCCTCTATCCACCTCTCAACCTCATTATTGGATTTTTTCTCAGTTTGCTCTTGCTTGTACAAATGCTCCGTAAACACTATCTCAGCGTCCTTGCTATTTTCACCCTAATCATTGTTGTGAGTGCAGTAATAACGTATGGGGCATGGCAAAAACATATTTACATCTCTATAGGGTATCTGTTGATACCGTTGGGTAGTTATTTGTTTATTCTGGCTCTTTTGATGTTTATTATCGATTACCGAAATAAAAAACGCTTTATTGATGAGCTAAACCTCTCCACCAAACAAAAACAAGAGTTACAAATGGCACTGTATGAAAGTGAAAGTGAAATAGAGTATCAAAAAGCGATGATATTTCAACAATCCAAACTCGCGGCGATGGGCGAGATGATCGATAACATCGCGCATCAATGGCGCCAACCGCTTAATCTTCTAGGAGCGATTGTCCAAAATTCTGAGTTTGCATTTGCCAAAGGGAGAGTGGATTCAGCCTATCTCAAAAAAATGAGTGCTGACTCAATGGAGCAGATTTTATTTATGTCCCAAACCATCGAAGATTTTCGTAATTTCGTCAAACCTGACCGCAAAAATTCCCCATTTGACATCGCTCAACCGCTCGAAGAGTCTCTCCGTTTGGTAGAAAAGATGTTTAATGCTAACGGCATCACCATCGGCGTAGAGTATGGCAATGCACCGCTTATCGTTATGGGTTCTCCCAGTGAATTTAAACAAGTGATTATCAATCTTTTGCACAATGCCCGCGATGCCCTTTTGGAAAATCGTATCCAAACACCCTATATCCGTCTCCAGCTCTCATCGACTAAGACGGATGCACTCATCACTATTACCGACAACGGGGGTGGGATTCCCGCAGAAATTATAGATCAAATTTTTAATCCCTATTTCTCTACCAAACACGACAAAGGGGGGAGCGGTATCGGATTGTATATCTGTGATGCAATTATACGGACCAAAATGGGGGGTTCTATCACGGCTTCAACAACAGAGGATGGTACTATTTTTACGATTCGTTTGCCTCTCAAACACTAGAGAGACGATACCCTAATCCATAAACACTACCAAGAGCATTTTCGGGAAGTTTTTTTCGTAATCGCATCATCATCCCCCGTAAACTCTCTGAGCTAATGTCAAGATCGTGAAGATAAAAATGGTTCACAATCTCATCACTGCTGCACACCTGTTCAAATTTTGCGCTTAGCACTTTCATAAGATAGATCTCA
The DNA here is from genome assembly GCF_028710345.1 of Sulfuricurvum sp. Classification (NCBI taxonomy): domain Bacteria; kingdom Pseudomonadati; phylum Campylobacterota; class Epsilonproteobacteria; order Campylobacterales; family Sulfurimonadaceae; genus Sulfuricurvum; species Sulfuricurvum sp. Next base: position 101,314 of record NZ_JAQTUH010000003.1, read on the forward strand.
TATTTCGTCAGAGAGACAGAGTTTCCATCGTTCAAAAGTAAAGAGCTCTCCATATCCCACACCATTGTGTCACTGATAGTGATAAGAGGGGAAGGTTTACTCGGAAGATTTACCGAAGCGGTATTAATCTTGTGCGCAACATGGTATAACACATCCAGCATCTTGGTGTACTCAATCGGCTTGGTCACAAATTGGGCAACACCAAGATTGATAAGGGCCAATAGATAGTCTGTTTCCGTATGTGCGGAGAGGATGATAATAGGCTGATCGTTACGCAACGCATAGAGTTCACGTGTTAGTTCCACCCCATCCATCCGTGGCATTTGAATATCAGAGATGACAATATCAAAATAGCTCCCTTTACGATTATAATACTCTTTGTATTTCTCCAACGCATCCACACCGTCTTCAGCGATTTCGAGTCGATAGAAACAATCTTCGAGCATCTCTGCCGTCCGTTCTCGCAACTGTGGATCATCTTCTACAAACAGTACATTCATCCGTCGTGTTTGTTCATAAATTTTTTCTAGATTCATTATTTTTTTGCTACCCTATTTTGTTCACTTAAACACACTATTTTAACGCTCTTATCTTAAGAACTATCTCATTCTTTATGAAAAAGTTAAAAGAACATCATCTTTTTGCATTACTAAACTCGCTTCCAACACTTCTAGCGATTCGAGTAATACTGTAGATATTTTCACCATTTGATGATAATAGTGGAGAGCTTCTTGTTGTTTTTTTGGGGTAACCTCTTTACGAGATTGTGTTACTAAATTCATTATCCAAGAGCGTTTTGTTTCTAAAAAATAAATTTTATAGATACGCAAATAGGTATCATGAAGATTGCGGTGTTCTAGTTCGATTTTATGCAAAATATCTGACAACTTTGCAATATTTTTATATTTCATTCCATTTCCGTAAAGCCATTGTCCAAACTGACACTCCGTCGAATCCACCGGAATCATTTTTTCATCTACGGGGAGATTCTCAACGAGATGTTTTGCTCGGCGTACCCATTTTTCATGGGCAACATACGCATCACGGATCTCTTTTACAATTTGCTTTCGAATACTGTTTCCGTATACAAAATTTTGTGGAACTGTCATCATTTATCCTAATTTACTATCATATTTTACGAAAGTTTACTAGGAGAATGTGAGCCAATTGTTATAAGAATAATATATAGTGTGTTAGCTAAGCCACAACACCAAACGATACGTGATAAATGCAAGCGAATACGCTACTATCGTCGTAAATACAAACAGATAAACGAAATATTTTATCCCCCCCGCCTCACGGGTAAAGACGACCGACGCTGCTAAACAGGGCAAGTAGGTCATAATCACGACGATAAACGCCACTGCTGATGCAAACGGTATTTGTAACCTGATAGTATTGATAAGGGAGTGATCTGCTTCGGTAGTATCGCTTCCGAGTGAATAGAGAACCCCCATCGTCGAGACAACGACCTCTTTGGCGGCAAGTCCTGTTTGGAGAGCAACCGCCATTTTCCAATCAAATCCGAGCGGAGTAAATGCCGGCTCGATGAGATGTCCGATTTGCCCTAAAAAACTTTGCTCTAATTGCGCTTCCGCAAGTTGATTTTCGAGCCCTTTTTTTGCTTCATCCGACATTGCTGCTTCGATTTTTGCCCCATAGAGTTTATCGAGAGAGCCATCTTTAGGATAGGTACTCAAAAACCATACGAGCAGTGACGCAAGAGCAATAAATGTCCCCGCTTTTTTCATATACATCATTGTTTTGGTCACAACGGTATGCCAAATCAGTTTCACCGAAGGGAGACGATATTTGGGCATCTCCATAACAAACGGCTCATCAACTCCTTTAAACGCAGTTAGTTTGAGAATTTTTGCCGCCACTAGACCTATCATCGCACCGAGAATGTAAATACCAAATAGTACATTTCCCGCCATTTCAGGAGAAAAGAAAGCGCCCGTAAAGAGGACATATACAGGTAGTCGTGCGCCGCAACTCATAAATCCGATGACAAACAGCGTCAATAAACGGTCACGGTCATTTTTTAAAATCCTCGCCGACATATACGCAGGGATAGAACACCCAAATCCCGATACGAGGGGGATAAACGACTGCCCGTGAAGTCCGAATTTATGGAAAAAACCATCGAGTAAAAATGCAACCCGTGACATATACCCCGTCGATTCGAGCAGTGCAATCCCAACAAACAAAATAACGATATTAGGGATAAAAAGGACCACTGCCCCAACTCCGCTAATCACCCCATCAACAATCAACGACCGTACATCATCATTCGAAATGGTATTTCCGACAATCTTACCGAACCATCCGAAAAATGCATCAATCCAATCCATCGGGATAGAACCGATTTCAAAAGTGAGCTGAAACAGTGACCACATAAAGAAAAGAAAAATCGGAATCCCTAAAATCGGATGGATTAACACACTATCAATCTTTTCCGTTGTTGTTTTCTTTTGCGGAAGTTTAGCCTTTATCTTTACCGATTCGGCGATGATACCTCGGTTAAACGAAAAATACTCTTCCGCTAACGCCTCTTTCATATCATCGGTATCGTGGTGAAGAAGTACATGTCGATCTGCTTCAATCAACATCGGTTGTAACTCCGTCCAAAGGGGATTATCATGGAGCACACGGTATGTTTTTTTCTCTTTTTGCAAAAGGTTAATAGCGATATTGCGATTACTGATTGAGGCTTTAAACTTATGACGATTCAGATAATCAGCGATTAAATTAATCTCCTCTTCCACCGCTTCACTAAAAACCAATTTTTGCTCTTGATACGAAAGTTTATGCGTTTTGATAACCGCCGCCATCAATTCATCAAGCCCCGTTTTTGCCGCCGCAGATACACGAATACACGGAATTCCCAACAGAGCAGAGAGATAAGGTGCGTTAATCTCGATTCCCTCTTTATCCGCTTCGTCGCTCATATTGAGTGCAATAACCATTTTTTTACTCATGGTCATGAGTTCAGCGGTCAGTTGTAGATTTTTCTCCATATTGGTCGAGTCCAATACGTTGATTATAAGATCGTACTGCTCTTGGGTCAAATAATCGTGCGTTACCCGCTCTTCGATGGAATAGTCGGTAAACGCATAGGTTCCTGGGAGATCCACAACACTAAATTCATACCCGTCATGTTCGAACGTAACAACCGTTTTTTCAACCGTCACCCCAGTAAAATTCCCGACCTGCAACCGAGCGTTCCCGATGGAGTTGATGAGCATACTTTTACCGACATTAGGTTGACCTACAAGGGCGACAGTTATTTTTTTATCGGACATTACATACCTCGATTAATTCAGCCTCTTCACGTCGCAGTGCGAGATTGACATTGCCGACTTTGATTTCAAACGTACTTTTCGTTAAACCGCATTCGAGCATCATAATATCGACACCCTTCATCAACCCAAACGATATTAACCGCTGTTTGAGAGCACCTGTCGCATTAATCTTGACCACGGTGGCAATCCCACCTTTGGTACAGGCACTTAACAGTGTCATTGTATTCATTCAAAATCCTTAAAAGTTATAACTCAACCGCACCAAGAGTCGGTCATACCCGCCATCATCCGGTGTTCCGTTATTGTCAAACGTATTTTTGTTTTTATCATTCACCATCGCATAGCTCATTTCTGCACTCAGAGCTTCATTGATAGCATAGGTAGCGATAAAGTCAACCTCTTTAACTTTGATATCCATTGGGGTACTTTTAAACGTGCCGTATTGTCCACTCAATTTTAATCCCTCTATCCCCGCATCGGCTAAATCGAGTTCAGCACTCAACTGGCAGGCTTTTGCATCTTCATATCCATCGATAGTCATCTCTTCCATAGAGGTGAAATAAGGTCCTCCGCCGAAACCGTTAGAGATTACTTTTCCATTATCGCTGGAGGATGTGTTGTATGCCGCGCTGAGTCTCAATGCACTGTAATTGAATGCTGTAGCGATTCCATAGACGTTACCGTCTAAACCGCTTCCACTCTTTTCAGAAAAGTTAGCTGCTTGAGCGCTCAGTTCTAATCCCATTGTTTCACTCAATGGTAGTGAATAGATAGCATCGGCATAAATTGCATTTGCCATATTATCGATTCCATACATCCACCCTTGGGCTTTGAAGTTTTCGATACTCTCATTCATAATACCAAGAACCGTTACACCTTTACTGTCAAACCCATCGAATCTTTTGAATTTAGAGATATCATCTCCTGAGTCGTATCCTGCGAACCGTTTGACGTAACCGCCTATGAGGGTTGTTTTATCCCATCCGCTGTAAGTAGCGATTGCCGCTTCAAAGGTGTTCGGGTGCATACGAATATCATCAGTTTGTGCGAATGGAGTATCGAGTAGTTGACGACCGATTTTAAGATTTAAATCACCCATGGTGTAATCTGCATACGCTTCACCGACATAGGCGTATGATTGAGCGTTATTAGCAAACAAGTCATTATTGGCTTTTGCTTCATCTCCGGTTGCAAATCCAACTTTTTGGGAGATGTATGCTGCGACACCCAATTTCAATCCGTTCCACTCTCCGCTCTCGTATTTCAAAATACCTCCGAGTGAGGTTCCGTAGGTATCGGTATCGATCGCGTTATCTTGGCTTAGGTATACGGTACGAAGTTGTCCGCTCGCTTTTCCTGACTTAAACGCCTCATCGATATTGGCTCCGTTGAGTGCAATAACGGTTATTATGCTTAGTGTTAGGGTTTTTCTCATTCTATTGTTCCTTGTAACAACAATGCACCTTTAAATTATTTGGTAATGATAATAACTATCATCTTTTATACGGCTTAATCTTGATAATTGTTTTCAATTAGAGCTATTTTTCCTGCTTTAGCTATAATTCTAAACCAAATCATACCTTATTAGGACTTTTATGCAATTTCTTTGGCGTTCAACCAGTCATTTCAACCTTGCCAATCTCATTACGATGGCGAACATTACCTGCGGACTTCTCGCTACCTATTTTATTACCCAAAATCATTTTATGATTGCTGCTATCTTAGCATGGATGGGTGGAGCATTTGATATATTTGACGGTAAAGTTGCCCGAAAATACGGATTATCCAACGAATTTGGGATTCAACTCGATTCATTCGCTGATTTTCTCAGCTTTGTCCTCGTCCCGACTTTCTTTATTTTTCAATCGGTTTACAATCACCTCAGCGGAATACCCCTTATCGTCGCTTCAATCGTCTCTATCTATTACGTCATCAGCGGTCTACGCCGTCTAATCCAGTTTAACATCAACGCCGATGCGGGAGAAGTTGCGAAATATTTTACGGGTGTTCCAACACCACTTGGGGCAATTTTATTGTGGATTGTATGGCTTGTTTGGTTGGGGCTAAACGTTTCGTTTGGCTGGATGGGGGTCCTCGCGATGATGATACTCATCGGAGCATTGCTGAATTCAAAAGTAAAAATTCCGCATCTATAACAGAGTTTCGTCCTCGTCCGCTTCCATCAATGATGAGGGAAGCATCTTCTTCGGCTTCAATCCCAATTTTCGCATCGACTCGACACGTCGGATCAAATTACCTTTTCCACTGCTAAGCTTATTCATCGCCCCCTCGTAACTCTTTTGGGTACGTCCGATCTGCTCGCCGATTTTCTCCATATCCTCCACAAACGCTACCAGTTTTTCGTACAGCGCTTCGGCAGACTCAGCAATCGCTTTAGCATTGCGTTCTTGATACTCACTTCGCCAAATATGCTCGATGGTACGAAGAGTTACGAGCAGTGTCGAAGGGGAAACGACGACGATGTTTTGTTCATACGCTGTTTTAAAAAAGGTGTTGTCCTGCTCCAACGCGAGGAGAAATGCCCCCTCGATAGGCATAAAGAGCAACACAAAATCAAGCGTTCGTACCCCGCTGAGCTGTTCGTACCGTTTGTTGCTCAATCCTTTGATATGAGAGTGTATCGAGAGGAGATGTTGTTTGAGAGCATGAGTCCTATCTTCGTCGGTTTCGGCACGGATAAAGGCATCGTACGCAACGAGTGAGACTTTGGAATCGATGATAATGTCTTTGTTCTGAGGGAGATGGACGATCATATCGGGACGGAACTTTTTCCCCTCCTCATCACTCAGTGTGCTTTGGATGTCGTACTCATGCCCCTCACGTAGCCCCGATTCTTCGAGTATTCGCTCTAGCACTATCTCTCCCCAGTTTCCTTGGGTTTTGTTCTCACCTTTGAGTGCTTGGGTTAGATTAATCGCATCTTGGCTGAGCCGTTCATTGAGGGTTTTGAGGCGGAGAATTTCGTCTTTGATACTTTGACGCTCTTTCGCATCGTGGATAAACTGCTCTTTGCTCTGGGTTGAGAATTGAGCTATCTGCTCACGAAACGGTTTTAGGAGCAAATCGAGCCCTTTAGTATGGGCTTCATCAAACGTTTTAGATTTTTGCTCAAATATCTGCGCCGCGAGTTGTTCAAACTGCACTTTCATCTGTACTTTGGCTTCGTCCAAAAGACGGATTTTTTCCTCAAAAGAGCGTGAGGACTCTTCGTGACGGGTATGGAGCACCGCGTAATCGCGTTCTAATGCATGATACTCGCTCTGGGTAGTATCAAGATGGGCTTGGATTTTTGATTTGAGAGTTTGTTCCTGAGTGTAGAGTTCTTGGAGTTGTAGTGCACGCGCTTCGAGGAGCGCGTAGTGTTGTCGGGATTGATTCCACATCCATGCGAGTGTTCCGGTGGCGATAAAGCCTATAAGGGTTGTTATTTCGTACATCATAAGGGTGATTATAGCCCATCACCCCTAAGAGGGTAAAAAATATGACAAATTGCCCTATTTTTTCTCACCCAATGCCGTTCCCAAATATCCTAATGATCCTACTGCACCCGCAAGACTTTGTTGCCAATCGGCAGGCATAAAAACCACTTTGGAGTTTGCCGACTCACTCAAATTTTTAACACTGTCGATATAGCGTTGCGCAAGGAGATAGTGAGGAGAAGCTTCGCCCCCAGCAAATCCTTGTGCCACAACAACCATCGATTTACGATCCCCTTCAGCGAGTTCCACTTTTGCCTGAGCTTCGAGTTTCGCCGCTTCGAGTCGCCCTTCTGCTTGTAAAATAACCGACTGTTTTTGCCCCTCCGCTTGAGCAATAGCGGCTCGTCTTTGACCGTCTGCTATTAAAATAGCCGCTTCACGTTCACGATCTGCCGCCGCTTGACGCTCCATCGCCTCTTGGAGATTTTGGCTCGGACGGATATCTTGGACTTCCAGATTCCCTAAAGTTAGACCCCATCCGCTGAGAGAATCACGAATCTTCCCTGCAACTTCCGCTTTAATCACATCCCGTTGAGAGAGCGATTCATTCAGTGTCATCCCCCCGATTACTGCACGAAGTGTCGTCATCGTCATATTGGCAACCGCACTCTCGAAATTGCTAATCGAGTAGGATGCTTTCCCCGGATCGGTAACACGGTAAAAGACGACCGCGCTGATGATGACGACCGCGTTATCTTTGGTAATAACCTCTTGTTCGCGCGTTTGTTGAATCAGCTCTTTGGTAACAATTTTATACGCAACAATATCCACAATCGGAATCAGTAAATGAAGCCCCGGCAAAAGGGTCGTATGGTATTTACCCAACCGCTCGATAACCCACTCCTCCCCCTGAGGGACAATACGCACCATTTGCGACAGTGTATACACCACCGCGACCATTAAGACTAAGGGAAAAAGGATACTTATATCCATAACACGCTCCTTTAAATTTTTTCGACGATAAGGGTATTACCGCTCAATTTCACAATCCGAATCTCTGCATTAGGCTCAATCGTCCCCTCAACACTCACCGCTGGCCAATGACGTGCCCCGACCACCGGTTCATAGAGAGAAACTTCCCCCTCTTGATGAGCAGAGAGTTCACTCAACGCTCTACCATTGATTCCAACGAATTCATTGTGCGTTCCCACCGAATCACGTTCATCATCACCAATATGTCTTTTTTTAAAAACAACAGCACCAATTATCATAAATACCGAAGCAACCATCAACTGCACACTCAGCGATTCAGGCATAAAAAATGAGACAGCGGCGGCCGCAAAAAATCCCACCCCCGCGAACAGAGCAAAAAATGTCGGAAGCATCATCTCCACAACAAATGCGACAACACCAAAAATAAGCCAAAGATAGTATGACATTAAAATCCCTTTGATAATTTATACACAGCATACACCTTCAATACTTACGCTATAATAAACCAAAAAAAACGAACTATACTATGAAAATATCCTCTAATGCCCTCTGCCCTTGTCACAGTGGTAAAAAGTACAAACAATGTTGTCTCCCCTACCACAAAGGGAGCCTTCCATCCACTGCCCTCAAACTTATGCGTTCCCGCTATAGTGCTTATGTTTTGCACTTAGCAGACTATATTATCCATACTACCCATCCCAATAATCCTGATTATACCAATGAAACAGCCATCTGGAAAGAAAGCATTTTGGAATTTTCTCAAAACACTCAGTTTTTAGGATTGAAAATTCTTGAATTTATCGATGGGGAATACGAATCGTATGTGTCATTTGAAGCACTATTAGACAGCGGTGTTCTCAAAGAAAAAAGCCGATTTTTAAAAATCGAGGGGAAATGGCTTTATGAGAGCATGGTGTAATCAGGTTTGACCCGAAACTTGACAACCAAATCTGCATTGATTATAATGTCATCAACAAACAATGACTCTCGTGAACACTAACAACACCAAATTCTTCTGTTCACTCAAAATCTACACTACCTTAAGGCTTCTTTCCTAATGAGCGATAACGCAAAAACCCCTACTCCTCGAAATAATTCTAAAAATCGTACCCATACCCCAGTTGATGGCTTCACTGTTGAAGCACTTCGTGCTAAAAAACTCGAAGATCTTTTAGAGATTGCAACTGAATTAAAAGTTGAAGACCCTAATGAGCTTAAACGCCAAGATTTGATTTTTGAAATCTTGAAGACCCAAGTTCAACAAGGGGGATTCATCCTCTTTACGGGAATTTTGGAGATTATGCAAGACGGTTACGGCTTTTTACGCGCAGTTGACCAAGGTTTTAGCGACTCAATGCACGATGCGTATGTATCGAGCACTCAAATTCGCCGTTTTGCCCTCCGTAATGGGGATATCGTCACAGGACAAGTACGCGCACCAAAAGACCAAGAGCGCTATTACGCCCTCCTCAAAGTCGAAGCAATCAACTATCTCCCACCTGAAGAGTCTAAAAAACGTCCTCTCTTTGAAAACTTGACTCCATTGTACGCTCTTGAGCAACTCAAACTCGAATACCAACCGACCCGCCTTACGGGACGTATGATGGATTTGTTCTGTCCCATCGGTAAAGGGCAACGGGGTCTCGTCGTCGCACCTCCTCGCTCAGGTAAAACAGAGCTTATGAAAGAGATTGCTCATGGGGTAACCAACAACCACCCTGAAGTTGAGCTCATGGTTCTCCTCGTCGATGAACGCCCTGAAGAGGTAACCGATATGGAACGTTCCGTCAAAGGGGAAGTGTACAGCTCTACTTTTGATGAACCTGCAAAAAACCACGTCAAAGTAGCCGAAATGGTAATCGAACGGGCGAAACGACGCGTTGAGCTTGGTAAAGATGTCGTGATTCTCTTAGACTCTATCACCCGTCTAGCACGTGCGTACAACACCGTCACACCAAGTTCGGGAAAAGTGCTCTCAGGGGGAGTTGATGCCAATGCTCTCCATAAACCGAAACGTTTCTTCGGTGCAGCGCGTAACATCGAAAACGGCGGAAGTTTGACCATCATCGCTACTGCACTCGTCGAAACGGGAAGTAAAATGGATGAGGTCATTTTCGAAGAGTTCAAAGGGACTGGGAACTCCGAAGTAGTCCTCAGCCGTAAAATCTCTGACCGTCGTATTTACCCTGCTATCGATATCCTCAAATCAGGAACTCGTAAAGAAGAGCTCCTTATCGGTGCCGATATCTTGCAAAAAGTGTTTGTATTGCGCTCCATGCTCCACAAACAAGAGGACGAAGTGGAAGCACTCCGATTCCTCTACAACACCATGCTCAAAAGCAAATCAAACGTTGAATTTCTCGATAGCATGAACGGGGATAGTAAATAACCGACTATGAGAATCGGTGTTTTTGACTCTGGTTTAGGCGGTCTTACCATCGTCTCTACCATGCTCCATCGTCTCCATGGAGTCGAGATAATCTATCTCGCCGATACTGCCAATGCCCCCTACGGTGAAAAATCGAAACATGAAATTTTAGACTTCTCTATCTCCATCACCGAATACTTTTTAAAACACTACTCGATAGATGCCCTCGTCGTTGCGTGTAATACCGCCACCTCCGCCGCCATTAACGAGCTTCGAGAACAATACCCCAATCTCATCATCGTCGGAACCGAACCGGGGCTAAAACCTGCATTTTCTCATACCCACACTAAAAAGGTGGGGATTCTCGCCACCCCTGCGACACTAAATGGGGAAAAATACAAACAATTAGTCACCTCTCTCAAATCCCAATACCACGTCGAAGTATATGAGCAAGCGTGTCACGGATTGGTTGAGCAAATCGAAGCGGGTGAGACATCAACACCCAAAACCCTCTCGATGCTCGAAGCGTGGTTGAAACCTATGCGTGAAGCTCATGTCGATACTATTGTCTTAGGATGCACCCACTATCCCCTGATTGCCCATGAAATTCAAAACATTATGGATACCCCCCTCACTCTGGTTCAAACCGCCGATGCCGTCTCCAATAGGACACTCCATTTGCTAGAGCAAAAAGGGCATATCAATCAGGGAGAAAATTCTCTGACACTCTTAAGCACAGGTCCTCTCAATTCCACGATGATTAAGACTATTTTAGGTCAAAATTTTAGGGTAGATACGGTAAAATTAAATCAATTAACTGATGTTACGCACTAAAACGAATGCATCCGTTTTAGCGGCAGGGACAAATTGTCCCTTGCAACCCCCTAAAGCTACAAAAACTACGTTTTTGAGAATTTAAGAGGTATTTATACATCAACAAATACTATAAGGCTCTCAAATATGGCAATTTCAGAAGTATTAGCACTAAAATACCGTCCACGTCGATTTGAAGAGCTTATCGGGCAAGAGAGTATTTCCCAAACTCTCTCCCTCGCCCTCGACTCTAAACGTCTCTCCCACGCCTATCTCTTCTCAGGTCTACGGGGATCAGGAAAAACCTCTACCGCACGTATTTTTGCCAAATCGCTTATTTGTGAAAACGGTCCTACTTCGGCACCGTGTGACGTCTGTAGCCACTGTGTTATGGCAAACGAGGGGCGACATATCGATATCATCGAGATGGACGCGGCATCGAGTCGTAAAATCGACGATATCCGCGATCTTATAGAACATACCAAATACCGTCCAGCCAGCGGTGCTTTTAAAATCTTTATCATCGATGAAGTACACATGCTCACCAAAGAGGCACATAATGCCCTCCTTAAAACGCTCGAAGAGCCACCCGAATACGTTAAATTCATCCTCGCGACCACCGATCCGCTAAAACTTCCGCCGACCATCCTCAGCCGTACGCAACATTTTCGGTTTAAACGGATCAGCCATCCTAATATCGTCCATCATCTGAGCCACATCCTCCATTTGGAGAACATCGAATACCAAGCCGAAGCGCTCGACATCCTCGCCCGTAGCGGTTCAGGCTCTCTGCGTGACACCCTCACCCTCATGGATCAAGCAATCATCTACTCCAAAGGGTTTGTCGATGTCAAAACCGTTGCCGATATGCTCGGGCTCCTCGATCCAAACTATATCGATACCCTCTTTGAAGCGATTTTTACCAAAGACCGCCCTCGCCTGATCCCGATGATTAAAGAGCTCGAATCGTATGAAGCTGAGATGGTCGTCGATGAACTTATCGCCTATCTCAAAGATAAACTCTACGAGGGAGACCACCATTTTACCCCTTTGGTAATTGAGCGATTTTTCCGAATCCTCAGTGATGCGAAAACCCTTTTTGCCATCAATGCCGATGGGGGATTTGTCATCGGACTCATCCTCTTTAAAATGATTGAAGCACTCAAGATCAAAGAGATTGATGAGATGATTGAATCTCTCGAATCACGTACCCAAATCAGTGCCATCCCCTCAGGAATTTCACTAGCCCCAACCGAAACGGCTCCGATCACCAAACCGCAACCCCCTACTAAATCACTGTTTGACCAACTGTGCGACAAGATAAAAGATCGTGATGAAAAACTTTTCTATTGTTTTGAAAAAAATATTTCGTTTGTCTCTTTTGCAGAAGATACTTTGACATGGGAAAGTTGCGCCGAGGGGGATGAAAAAGAGCTTCTCAAACACGGCTATGCCATCATCCGTCAATTCGTCCGTGAAGTCTACGGTATCGACACCCAAATCAAATCACAACCGTGTTCTCAAGCGCCATCTCAAGCACCCATAGTAGAAGCACCGATAGTTGAAATGCCTCTATCAGAAGCACCTAAAGCTGAACTATCCTCAGACCCGTTCACCATTACCGAAGTAGACGCTCACCCAGAGGAGAGCGTTGAACCCACTTCAATGATTGAAGATTCTGAAATCGGTGTCGGTAGCTGTGTCAGCCAATGCGATGAGACCAGTGTCAAAGAGTTTGACGGCTCCGATGTCCTCAAAGAACCGATGATTCAAAAAGCGGCAACCCTCTTCGAGGCGACCAAAATCACCGTACAGTCAAAAGTTTAATTATAATCATTGCTTTTTAGCATTTTTTCAGCTATACTTCAGCTATTGAAAGATGATTTAGAGTTTCATCTTTAGCTAGCTCTCTATTGAAGACCTTTTGTTAACAGTACGGCCCGCTCTAAGAACACTCCACTTTATATTTTCGACCACCACGGCAACGGGGTGTATTTTTAACAAAAAGGCTCATTATGGCAGATCTACAAAACGGAACAGTAAAATGGTTCAATGGTGAAAAAGGTTTTGGATTTATCCAACAAGATAGCGGAGACAAAGATCTTTTCGTTCATTTCCGTCAAGTAAACCGCACTGGTTACGGACGTGTTAACCTTGAAGAAGGTCAAAAAGTAACTTATACTGTTGGTCAAGGCGAAAAAGGCCCACAAGCAGAAAACGTTACTGCGCTGTAACTTCTCCTCGCGGGCTTTAGCCCGCATCTAAGCTCCACCTCAATTTTTTACTTCGATTTTATTTACTTCAGAATTTATTCTACTAAGACACCAAATATGTGTTTTAAAGAGCCAATTTAAGGATAGTACCATGGAAAGCAGAGAAGCCGTTTTAGACGCCCTTGCACAAGGAAAAAAACTTACCAGTAATGTAACCGGACTACAATACCATCTTGTAGATGGAAAACTTCATGCCCGTCATGGCGAAAAAAGCGATTGGCACGAGAGTGAACTTTGTTTTGACAATCCCCCTTCATGGCTCAATCTTCGCGATTAATCTATCGCGCGGAGATTTATACTAAGATATTAAGATACTTTTCACTACACTTCCATAAACAAATTATTTTTTATTATATAACGATTCCCATGATAAAGAAAAAAGTATGCTAAAACGTCTTCTCCCTAAACCTGCTAATCCTGCTGTAAGAGCTGAACAAATACGTTTACTATTTCTTCAAAACCGAAGCGTTCAAGTTCTTGGTATGATAACCGCGATTGTCACCGCAATAACGCTTTGGAAAGTTGCCGATCACACGTTACTTAGCGGATGGTTAATACTCATGATAATTGCTTATTCTATGAGATTTGTCACTACTATCCTCTTCTTTCGTACCCACATCAGCGATCAAATGACAGAAATATGGGTACGTCGATATATTATATGTACATTTTTTGCAGGTGTTATATGGGGAAGTTTGGCATTTTTACTAGACCCATCGTGGCCTGCGGCTTATCAAGTCGTCCTCTTTGTCGTCTATACCGGTCTTATTGCCGGAGCATTTAGTGCCAATTCATCTGTTTTTGTTGCGTTCCCCTCTTTTTATCTGCCGATGGTCGTAGCACTAATGATTGTTATGTTACAAATGAAAGACGAAGCATTTAATGCACTTGCCTTACTCTTTATGATCTACATTGCGCTTATGTATATCTCCTCTCTCAAATTTTACAATCAGCTCACCTATACCCTTCAACTCCGTTTTGACAACGAAAAATTAGTTCAAGAATTAGCCGAATCTAACGAAAAACTAGTCCATCTCGCCGACATAGACGGATTGACCCAAATCTATAATCGTCGTTCACTCGATAGATTCTTAAATGCTGAATGGAATCGACACTATCGAAATCAAAAACCTATATCTTTCCTCTTTATTGATATAGACTACTTCAAACAGTACAATGACACCTATGGACATGAAGCGGGAGATAACTGCTTAATAGAAATATCACGTATTCTCAAATGCAATGCCAAGCGTGCTAGCGATATTACAGCACGATATGGTGGAGAAGAGTTCGCCGTTATATTTCCGGAAACAGATGAAGCAAAAGCCTTTGAAATAGCACAAAGAATGATTACTCATTTACATGATTCATCTATTGAGCATTCCACTTCTTTGGTTTCTGAGTATGTTACGATGAGTATCGGTGTCTCCACCATCATCCCGCAAAATCCAAACAACAGTGAATGGTTACTTACATCTGCCGATAAAGCGCTGTATGAAGCCAAAAATAGCGGTAGAAATCAAGTGGTGCAAACCTCTTCGTTAGAGGTCTAATAATTTTTTTAAAACATATCGATGGATTACATACCCTATTGCAATCCCGATACTATCAGCCACAACATCCAGCGTTGAGGCAAATCTCCCCGGAATAAAAGCTTGCGTCAGTTCAATCTGTACACCGATCAATAATAAAATTGCGATTCTTTTCTGTAGTGAAAAATGTTTATACGCAACACTGAGTAAAATATACAGTACAAAAAAAGCAGCAAAATGATTTTGTTTATCCCACAAACCATCAAGCACTTCAATATGCTGAGGGGTTAATGCCAGATATTCAATAACTCCAAAAGTAATAAAAAAAGAGGTTTTAAAAAAAGTAGTTTTCATCGGGTGGATTATAACACACCCTAGAAATCAAAATATCAACTCTTACGAAATCCAAACAGTTCTAACGAACTTTTGGTCGCTCGTGCGATGATACTTTGCTCAGGTCTGAGCATTGCATCCGAAATCACTTTTACTGCACTCGTAATCCCTTCAAATCCATACTTAGGATAGGTGCTTTGTAATACGATTCGATCCATACTCATTTTATTGAGAGATTCGATATCAAACATCCCGACATTACCCATACCTATTGCGAGTAAAAAGTTTGGCAATGAGGGATATTCTTGTGTCGCATTGAGGATAATCCCTCGATATTCGCCCAATGAGGCGATAAGACTCTCGGTCAACATCGATTCGTCAATCATGATGGGTTTATCACCCATCAGCAACACTATCTCCTTCTCATCTTTTATCGAATAAGCAACACAATGGCTATCTGCTTCACTCCGTAAATGTAACGGCACAGAGTAAAAGATGCTCTCGTACTCATCCGCAAGCTCTTTAATCTCATTGATTTCCAAAACCGATGAGGGGTGAAGAATAAACATCTGCACCATAGTATCCTCGATAATCTCATCGATATTATCGATAAACTCCTTATCTGCACGGTATAGATTGACATCGATCGTCATGATTCCCCTTTTGCATAATATTATTTTTGGTATGCAACTGTAGTTCTATATTAATGTCTTAACTGTGCCTATCTTTGTATAATAGATATAGTGTAGAAATCTTTATCTAGGTACAATTGCACTTATGAAAACACAGATACTTTTTGACAATGACGGTGTCCTCGTCGATACTGAACACTGGTACTATACCGCCAGCGCTGAGATACTCCATTCCCAAGGATTTTATCTAAGCGAGGAGAGATACCGCGATATTATGATTGCAGGGGAGAGTGCCTTTTTAATCGCCGAAGAGATGGGAATCCCCATGATAGAAACCGATAAATGGCGCGCACAGCGAAACGAACTCTACCAACACTACCTCCGTACCGAAGACATAGCGATTCACGGTGTCAAAGAGGTATTAGAACACCTCTCACACCGCTATCGTATGGGTATCGTCACCTCAGCTCTACGATGCGATTTCGAACTCATCCACGCCTCACGGGGGATTGTTGATTATATGGATTTCGTCCTTTGTAGCGGGGAATATCCTCGTGCCAAACCCTACCCCGATCCATACCTAATGGGATTAGAGCGACTGGGAGGCGAGAAACACGAGACAATCATCATCGAGGATTCAGAACGTGGTCTACGCTCGGCAGTTGCCTCAGGGATAGAGTGTGTCATCGTCCACAACCGCTTTACCGAAAATCACGATTTCACCAAAGCAACTTATCGGATTAAAACACTCGATGAATTACTAACACTACTCACATAAAAGGGATACAAATGGACGGCAAAGAACGAAAAAATATCATGTCAGGCAAACGGGTGAGCATCGTCCTCAAAGAAGATCAAAGTACGGGGAGATTGACCGAGGGGGTTGTTCGTGACATCCTCACCAAATCACCGAGCCATCCGCATGGGATAAAAGTACGGTTGATGAGCGGGGAAGTGGGACGAGTTAAAGAGGTGTTTTGAATATATCTATCTATGTGAATAAATATAAAACATTACTGCATAGAATAATAATGTCGAACAAAAAACAAAAAATACAAATATCGTCATTCTTAGTAAGACACAGTTAATACATTTTTCTCGTGTTTTAAGAATAAAACATTTTTGAGATAGCATCGCAATAATATAAATCTGAAAAAATATTCCAAACGATAATCCAAAAAGATAAATATTTCCACTCCCAAATAAATAAACAAAGCCCTTGCTTACAATCCAAGCACCCGGTAAAAATGGAAAAGTAACAAAATTTCCGATTGTGGCAATCATACCACCAAATAAATATGTCACAGGAAATAAAAAAGAGTAAACTAATGCCCACAAAACGATTTTTTTGGGTAATCCTATCGAATTAATGCTGTCTTGTATGTACATTTTCAACTCTTTCTGAACTGTCCAAATGAATTATAATACTATTATAATCAGCCATACTGCAAAAACCCAAAGAATAATCCATCTCATATTTCATATCATTTTGACTGATTCCATCAGGCTCACCTAATAGATTGATTACTTCTTGTTTCGTCATATCTTGAGTAATCAAACGATTACTCAGATCATTTGCTAATGCACCTCTATAACAGGTAGAATCCATTTCATTCGATACTTTTACAAACCAAATATCAGGGTCAAACCGTTCTATTCCTTGATATCCAATAATCATAAAATGATTCAATATAGAAATAAAAAAAATCAAAACTATATAGCCAAACTTCAAAATCAAAACCTAAAATATTATTTATTAAATAATATCATTTTTTGATTATCATATAGATAAAGCAATAATATCCACCACTTTTCCCTTACTATTCCCCTTCACATACTCCACAATCATCCCATGAAACCGTGCAAACACTACGAGAAACCGAGACATCTTGACAAATCATGATATTATCATTATAGTATCTATATGAAATCGTTAAAATTTGAATGGGACGATACAAAAGCATCGTCAAATATCACCAAACACGGCGTATCGTTTGAAGAAGCCAAAACGGTATTTGATGATGATTTTGCCCGTATGATTCCCGATCCCGATCACTCGGAACAAGAAGAACGATTTATCCTGTTGGGGATGAGCTATACGCTGAAAATTTTAGCGGTAGTCCATTGTTACAAAGATCAAGAGGGGATAATTCGGATCATCTCCGCCCGACGATCCACCAAAAACGAAGAACGCCAATACAAGGAGCTATTACCATGAGAGAAGAATACGATTTTTCACAATCCGTCCAAAATCCCTATGCCAAAACGGCAAAAAAACAGATTTCACTCAATGTAGAAGTGGACACAATAGAATATTTCAAACAACTCGCCCTCAAAACGGGATTGCCGTATCAAACGCTGATGAATTCGTATCTCACCGACTGTGCCATCCGACACGTCGAACCGCAGGTTAAATGGTCGAGTTAATCCTCTCGACATTCACCACTTTCCCCTTACTATTCCCCTTCACATACTCCACAATCATCCCATGAAACCGCGCAAATGTCTGTTGCAGGGTTGATGCATCGAAGTGCTCACGAATCCCCGCTTCACACCATTCCTGAAGCTCATCATACCCCTCGAACTCATACCCGAATGCTCGCAGCAGTCGTGCGGTGTAACTGTCTACTACCATCGCATCTCGCAAGCACGCATAACACAGTATCGCATCGGCACTCTCTGGACCGATCCCCTTTTGCGCCAATAACCATTCTCGATCAACCTCTAAAGCGAACGCTTCAAACGAACCGAAACTTTCCGTAATGGCGTTACAGAGTAAAATGATATTTTTGGCTTTTGCTTTTATCAGTCCGCTGGGGCGAATTAGCTCCATCAGCGTTTCGGGGTCTATGTGGCACAGTGCTTCTAAGCTAAGGTATCCTGAGTGTGAGAGGTTCTCTAACGAGGTAACGACTCTGCTCCATTGGGTGTTTTGGGTCAATATCGCACCCACGACCACTTCAAAAGTGCCGTGTTTCGGCCACCAAAGAGGTTGTGTGTTTTCGAGGAGGTTGAGGCGCTCTAGGGCGGTGTAGAGTTCATAGGAGTCGGTTAAATGCACATGTATCCTTTGTAGCTGGATTTACCCACAGGGGGCACAATGCCTGCCTTCGCGGGAATGACGGGATTCGTCATCCTCGGGCTTGACCCGGGGATCCATCCCCTATTGAACAACTGGATTCCCGATCAAGTCGGGAATGACGATGGTTATTCTTCCACCCACGCATCGGTTCGAAATACACGCCCGTCATCGAAGATTTTGAGTTTAAATGCTTCGGTGCATTTTCCCTCTTCGAGTGTCATGATAGCGATTTGGAGGATTTTACGGCACTTCTCAGGGACTTCGAACCGTCCCGATACTCCCGTCAAAAATCGCTCCATCGGAACGGATGCTTCCATTCCGATAACGTTGTCACGGCAACCCGTCAGTCCGATATCAGTCATGTATGCCGTACCGCGCGCGATCTGGAAATCATCGCTCCCCACATGGGTATGGGTTCCGATGATGCCGCTCACTTGGGATTGTAACATCATCAGCATCGCCCGTTTTTCACTCGAAGCCTCAGCGTGAAAATCGATAAAGATATGCTCTATTCCCTCATTTTTGAGACTCGCCACAGTGTCGCGGGCGCACCTGAAGGCGTTATCGACGTAGGGCATACCGTAATGCCCCATGATATTGAGGATGGCAAGCTTCTCTCCCGCGACCTCAAACACTCGACACCCCGTCCCTTTTACCCCCGCAGGGTAATTGTGAGGACGGAGCATCGGGAGCGATTCGAGGAGTGGGAGGACATCTTTTTTATCCCACGTATGGTTTCCGCCACTCATCACATCGATCCCCGCGCTTAATAACTCTTGGGCATTTTTGAGGGTGATTCCAAAACCGTGAGAGGCGTTTTCGTAGTTCGCGATTACAAAATCAAGAGAATATTGGCTCCGAAGCTTTTTCAAATGCTCTTTTATCATACTCCGACCCGGACGACCGACAACGTCCCCTATAAATGCTATTTTCACGCTCGAACCCTATTGTTTAATTCCTGAAAGTGTATCATTAGATATGTTAAAGTACATCAACGGTTATAATCCCACCATCAAAGCGCAAATAGAAGCACTCATCCATCAAAACAAGCTGGGGGAGTATTTACTCAACAAATACCCCGACACCCACACCTATACCACCGATAAAAGTCTCTATGAGTATGTGATGGAGATAAAAAATACCCATCTACGCAACGCATCGCCTATCTCCAAAGTGCTCTATGATACCAAAATACGGGATTTGCAATCGGCTCTTGGGACGCACACCTTCGTCTCGCGGGTACAAGGGGGAAAACTCAAAGCGAAAAATGAGATTCGGATTTCAAACCTTTTTAAAAATGCCCCCGAACCTTTTTTGCGGATGATCGTCACCCATGAACTCGCCCATCTCAAAGAGAAAGAGCACAACAAAGCGTTTTATAAACTCTGCACCCATATCCTCCCCGCCTATCATCAACTGGAGTTTGATGTGCGGTTGTATTTGACACAGCTCGATTCTCACGGGGATATTTATTAACAGAATTATAATGAACCCTTATTTAGGTATGATTTTTGCTTATTGTTTTTGTGCTAAAAACACACATGTTCACAGGAGGTACAAATGACAATCAATAGCAACTCTATGATGGCATCCCAAATGTATGCCAACAGAAATGTTCAAGCCCAAAGCGGTGCTAGCGGTTATGCGTCACAAGGTACGGATGCGACTTTAAGTTTCGATGCAATTGCTCAACAACTTATGTCGACTTTAGATACTAACAAAAACGGAACAATCGATAAAACAGAATTTTCTCAAGCAGCGCA
Source organism: Sulfuricurvum sp. (assembly GCF_028710345.1). Lineage (NCBI taxonomy): Bacteria > Pseudomonadati > Campylobacterota > Epsilonproteobacteria > Campylobacterales > Sulfurimonadaceae > Sulfuricurvum > Sulfuricurvum sp. The sequence goes on from NZ_JAQTUH010000003.1 coordinate 121,848, forward strand.
AGCATTAGCTCAAAATTCTACTGCCAACACTAACAACGTAGATAGTGCTTTTGGAAAACTCGATAAAAATGGTGATAGCAGTATCAGCGCTGATGAATTGATGAATGCTCTCAAACAAACACTCAACGAAACACAAAAGAAACATCATCACCAAGCAAGTACCACAAATACAACTTCTCCAGCAACTTCATCTAACGAATCAGCAACCTCTGCTTCCACCAATGATATGCAAAAAGTTTTATTTAACAAAATAATGGCAGCCTATAGCAGTACACCAACTGTTTCCGGTTCGACGACCAATCTCACAGCATAAAGAGTGTGCGTTGTATTTGTATACTTTTAACGCATTTACAACGCCTTGTGAGCTGCATATTGACGCTCAAAATCAGTCAATTGCAGATGAGATTGCCCAAAACATTATCCATAAGACGAAAGAGTTAGAGTTTCGCTTTAGCTATTTTCGAGAAGATTCTGAACTCTATCTCCTCAATCATCGCACTTACAATACCCACAACATCAGTGATGAACTTGCTCAATTTATACAAATATCTCTCTTTTATACCACGATGACTCAAGGTGCTTTTGACATTGCTTTGGCGGGAACCCTTAAAGAGATTTCCAAAGCACCTACATGGGGGGATTATCAGCTACGTAAACAGGAATTAGCCCCATATGCCTCTTCACACCATCTCGAACTCGATGGCAATACCCTCACCTTTTCCAACAGTGTGACGAAGATTGATTTAGGTGGGTTGGTAAAAGAGTATGCCGTAGATCAAGCCGTTTTGTATCTTCAATCGATGGGGGTAACGTCTGCTTTGGTGAATTTCGGGGGAGATTTAGCCGCTTTCGGAGAGTGTCATAACCTCCCATGGAGAGTCGGTATCCAAAATCCTGATGCGTCTCATGAAAATCTACGTGAAATAGAACTTCACAATGCTTCCTTATGCACATCGGGTCATTCCAAACGTTTTAGTGAGATTGAGGCACAAAAGGTTAGCCATATCATACGCTCAAACGCGGTAGAGGAAAAATATACACAAGTAAGTATTATGGCACCGACAACCATCGATGCAGGTATTTGGAGTACGGCATTACTTGTCAATCCTCAACTCGCACTACCCTCGCATGTTCAACTTGTTCATGCACTCTAGAAACAATAGCGTTAGTTTTTTACCAACTCTACCAATGTCTCAAAATGAGCCGTATGGGGAAACATATCAAACAGTTGAACCCGATTTACACGGTATCCACTGAGATTTTCAAGATCTTTTGCCAAACTCTGCGCGTTACAGCTCGAATAGAGGATTCGCTCACTTCCGACACGTTCCAACCATTTGCACAACTGCTCACCCAATCCGCGCCTTGGAGGATTGACGATAATCACGTCGGCACGTTCCCCTGATTCGGCACCGAAACTCGCTGCATCCAATGCTTTGAATGTCAGATTCTCAAATCCAATCCGTTTAGCGGATTCTTGAGCACACGCTATTGCTTCAGCCTCTATCTCGATTCCCACAATATGGCGCTCAGGTGTGGCACAATGCAGAGCAAATCCCCCTACCCCGCAAAAGAGATCCCAGATTATTTTCGGCTTCGATTCACCTGCCCACTCTGATGCTGTTTTATAGAGCTTTGTAGCAATGTCTGTATTGGTCTGAAAAAAACTTTTAGGACGGATAAAGAGGGGGATGGAGTTTAGATTCTCTTCGAGTCGGGTTTGGTCGGTGAGAAAAATCTCCTCCTCACCCTCTAAAATCGCCATGTGTATCGGTTGAATATTGACGGTAATAACAGTGAGTTTAGGAACACGTGCCACTAAATCATCGAGACCATTTTTGAGTCGTCCGATGATACCGTGAGAGCGGAGGACGAAACGGAGCATCATCGTGCCGTTATGAGCACTTCGGGTAAGGAGGACGTATTTAAGCTCCCCTTTTTTAACACGTACATCATAGGCTTGTATTTTTAGTTCACGCAGCCATGTTTGTATCTGCCCTAGCGCATGTTGCATGCTCACGTCGTACAAAGGGCATTGGATTAGGCTTGATTCTTCTGAGAGCCCTAGCACTATCCCATCACGACTTGGGATAGCCACCATTTTGGCTTTATTACGAAACCCTTTTAGCTGACTCGGGGAGGGTTTAAGCCACTGCTTTGGCTCAAAAGGGTGTAAAAGTTTATGGAGTAATGCACCTTTTTCATTGAGCTGCTCACCGTAAAAAAGGTCGATCATACTGCATGATCTGCACGCATCCGTGTCGTAAAAACTGCAAAAACTCATTTCAACCTTTTATATTCCGGTTGTACTTGCGTCAAAAGAGCTTTGAGGGATCGCGTATAGCCGTCTCTCAAGTCGTCCTATGTGGGAGAGCACCTCATCTGAAGCAGCTTGAAGTTTAATAAAATACTCTTTTGCAAGCTCTTTCTCATGATCACTTAACTTTTTTTTAGAACTAAATAATTTTGAAAAGAACGAACGGTCATTATCGGCAAAATAGATTTTAAAGATTTTCATATACTCATCGTGCAAGGCGAAATGGGCCTTTTCAATCTCTCCCAAACAATCCATATTACCCAATGCATTGAGTTTTTGCCCTTCGCTGTAGAACCACTGACCGAAATTACAATCAGTACCACTCAAAGGGATTGCCCCCTCGTCAATCGGTAATCCCTCGATCAATAATTTAGCTCTCTGAACCCATCGCAGATGGGCTGTTTTTGCATCACCCAAAAGTTGCAGTGTAACAGCCTTGTCCATATTTAACCCTCATTTCGTTATTAATAACGAATTATACAGAATTAACGTTACAAAGATATAATGGTTAAATGTTTAATTTTTAGCCACATATTTTGCATTCGCTCATAATACCTTCGGTTTTGCGTTACGAACATAGTGCAATACGCTCGCAATAATATCGTCGTCATCTTTACTTTTACTTTGCAACGTCTCTTTGACCCCGTTTGTGTACTCGATGGCAATGTTTTGGTTATAGTTGCTCACTGTTTTGATTTTTTTCTCGATACAGAGTACTTTAATCACCATCACCTCAAAAAACTGTTTGGTCGGAGTATCGGCTTTGCCGAAGCGGTCTTCTACCTCTTCGAGAATCTCGTAAATCTCACTCGGCGATTCACAATGACTGAGCCGTCGATAGAGTTCCAAACGCAACCTATCTTCACCCACTACCTCATCACTGATAAAGGCACTGATGGTGAGTTTGATATCGACTTTGGCTTTTACCGCAGTGGTTTGATTGGTGAGGATTTTGATAGCATCTTCGAGCATTCGTAGATAAAGTGAATATCCGATGTTTTTGATATGACCGCTTTGGGCATCGCCAACGAGATTTCCCCCTCCACGAATTTCGAGGTCGTGATAGGCGAGCATCGATCCGCTTCCCAAAAAGGAGTTCGATTCTAATGCTACGAGCCGTTTTTTCGCCTCCTCGGTGAGGTGGTCTTTATCATCGACAATAAAGTAGGCATACCCCTCGATATGCCCCCGTCCGACACGACCGCGAAGTTGATGCAAATCCGCCATCCCGAACCGATCTGCCCCGTCGATAATCATCGTGTTGACCGTCGGCATGTGGATACCCGATTCGATAATTGAGGTGGCTAGCAATACATCGTATTCGCGACCCGCGAATTTGGCGAGTTCTTCTTCGGTTTGGGTTGCACTGATTTGGGAGTGGAGGATGAGGATGCGCAACTCCGGCAAAATCGCCTTCAACTCTCCTGATTTGATAATCATCGAGTCAATCGAGTTGTGTACATAGAACACTTGACCGCCACGGCGAAGCTCCCTCAAAATCACCTCTTTAATCAGTTTTTCATCGTAATTTTTGACAAACGTCCGTACCCCTAAACGCTCACTTGGAGGTGTAAGAAGTTCGGACATTGTTTTAATCGAACTCATTGCCTGATTCAAACTACGCGGAATCGGTGTCGCACTCATAGAGAGGAGGTGGACATTTTCATAGAGATTTTTGAGTTTCTCTTTTTGTTTTACCCCAAATTTGTGCTCTTCATCGATGATAACGAGTCCCAGCTTCGAGCAAGTAACTCCGAAAAGAGCGTGCGTTCCGACAACACAATCAATCTCACCGCTGGCAAGCCCTTTTAGGGTAGCCGTTTTCTCTTTGGTGGTGACGAATCGATCCAATTTCGCTACACGTAATCCAAATACCCCCAACCGCTCTTGGAGTGATTTAAAATGTTGAGAAGAGAGCAATGTCGTAGGTACTACGAGAAGCGATTGATACCCTCCGCGTGCGGCGGCAAAAATAGCGTTCATCGCCACCTCAGTTTTCCCGAAACCGACATCCCCGCTAAGGAGTCGATCCATAATCTGACCAGAACCGATATCGCTGACAATCGATTTTATCGCGTTGGATTGATCGAGGGTATAGTCAAACCCTGCACCACTTTGGAAACGGCGCAATTCCCCCTCATCGACACGAAGAATCGGTGCTTTAATGAGTGCACGACTCGCCGCAATCCCCACAATCTCCGAAGCGATTTCGAACAACCTTGCTTTAACCGACTCTTTGAGTTTACCAAAGCTCCCTTTGCCCAAACGATCAAGTACAGGGAGAGAGCCTGAAGCAATATAGCGATCAATCGTATCGAGGTTTTCGACAGGGAGGAGAAGTTTATCATCCCCCATGTATTTGATGACGACGAGGTCTTTGATACCGCCGAGAATCTCCGCTTGCTCAATCCCGACAAATATCCCTACCCCGTACTCTTCGTGGACGACATAATCGCCTACTTTTAAATCATCGAGAAGAATAGAGGTTTTACGACGGCGACGTTTCTTTTCACGAGAGTTTAGAGAGATTATCACCTCATCTGAACCGATAAGATTGAGGACAATCCCCGCAGTGTGAATCTTTAACCCTTGGGTCTCAAATACCCCTGAACCTTTGAGTTGCGCTTCGCTCGCGGCTATAATGGTAAATTTTTTATTTTTGTGGGCACTGCGTAAAATCTCAAGATTCGGAGCAATAAGCGGAGCATAGTGTTGCGCTTCAGGGATAATTTCTGTTTCGAGATGGGAGCGTGGGATACAGGGGAAATCAAGACCGTATGATTCATCGATCACCGATTTCATCTCACGAATCCGCATCACCGATTTAGAGAGGGTAAAATCAGCCCCCTCATCCCCCAACACCCAAAACCCAAGAGAGGCGATATCTTTAACAAAACTATCACTTTGAGCGTGCGCTATCGCTTTTTCAAAACGTCCGATTTGCTCTTCATCGAGGCTGAAGAAAGCACTGGTTACAGTGATAGAGGCAAGCTCCTCTTTATCGGTTCGTTGCGTCTCCACATCAAACGCTTTAATCTCCTCTACCTCATCATCAAAGAGGCTAATACGGTAAGGATTCGGGGTATTGGGGATAAAAATATCGAGAATATCACCTCGATACGACACCTCACCCTCCATCTCTACCATATCGACAAAACTGTATCCCCATCGGTGGAGAGTATCTTTTAGAGCTTTTAAATCGATTCGTGAGGCAAACTCTATCGTCAAACTTTGTAGTAACGATTCTCTCGGCAACGGGTAAAGGAGTGTCTTTAGGGGAGAGATAATTAACGGTTTTTTGGACGCACTATAATAAGTACGCAATGCCGAAAACAGAGCAAATAACTCTTCGCTAAAAGGGCGTAAATCATCCATATACGAGGGGCGAAAATCGGGAAAAACAACCGCGTTAACCCCTAAAAAACGGCAAACATCCGCGAGTTGATCTGACTCTTTTGTATCCTCGCACAGAAGGATATCAGGTCGTTGTTTCGGATTGTTTTTTAGGTACTCATACCATCGTGCTTGTGACATTCACCCTCTTTAAAAACGTCTCGGCAACGCTGAACGAACCGAAAACTAAATATTCTTTATTACTGTTAATTTCTTCAAATGACCGATACGGAAGATACAATTCATCCAATACCGATTCGAGCAAATGACGCTCCACAATCCGCCCCTCACTTACTTCGATAATCTCGACCGATTCGATAATTGGTTTTAAGATACTCAAAATCTCGCGGTAATCTTTATCACCGTAGGTGTTATAGATGAGGGTTACTTTTCTCCCCTCATAAGAACGTGCTATTGCCTCTGCCGCGAGTGCGTTATGCCCTACGTCCAATGTAATATTGGGCGCAATACGGCTCAATCTCCCGAAAAGGGCATTTTGGTCAAAAAATTGCGATTCAACACGGTATCCTAAAATCTCAAACGCTACCATTGAGAGTTCCAAATTATCGCGCAAATAATCGCTGAGACTGTTTTTTATGGCAATTTGCAATGCCATCTCCACTATCTCATCACGGCACATCTCATCGATACACATCAATAGAGACCCTTTTTCATCGGCGATACGGAGGGCAATACTCTTGGTTTGAGTATGGGGTTGCTTGGCTAATAACGCTTTGGCACTCATGCTACGCAATTTTGTCCCAGCAATCGATTCGATGGTGGTTCCTAAAAATGCGGCATGGTCAAAATCGATAGGGGTAAAAACACTCAATACTTTTTCAAAAGCGTTGGTAGCATCAAACTCACCACCTAGCCCCGCTTCACATACGATGTAATCGCATCCATCAAAAGCAATCAAAGAGAGCAATGTGGTGTATTCAAAATAGCTCAACGCATCACGGCTTTGGCTATCTAATATCCCATAGAGTTTTTGATGAGCAGACTCTAGTGCCTCATCACTGATTTCACCGCCATCAATCCATAACCGCTCATTAAACGCAAGAATATGGGGAGAGGTATAATGCCCTATTTTTTTACCTGCACGGTGCAGTGCGGTTGCTAAAAAACGCCCAGTAGAGCCTTTGCCGTTAGTACCGACGAGATGGATGATTTGAGGGAGAGGCAATTGTTCTTTTATCGATGCATAAATTCGGGGAAAACGTCGGACGTCGATCTCTTCGTAAAAAAGAGGTTTCGCGCAGAGAAAAGAGTCTAAATTCATGCAGGCTCGACGCGGTTACGCCCTTTTTTCTTTGCCGCATATAACTGTTCATCCGCTCCCAAAAGGGTATTATTCAACGATGCATAGCTACTACGTTCAGCAATTCCGACACTCACCGTGAGGTTGATTCGTTTCTCTTGATACATAAAACGTGCTTCTTCGACATGAAGGCGTACTTTATTCGCAAAATTTTTCGCCCCTTCAAGATTCGTATCTCCTAAAATTGCCAAAAACTCTTCACCTCCGAAACGTCCGATGATATCATTGGTACGTCCCTCTTCTTTTAAAATACGTGAAAAAGCTTTGAGAACCATATCACCGGCATCATGCCCGTAGGTATCATTAACCGCTTTAAAATGGTCCAAATCAAACATCGCAATACAGTAATGTCTTCCGTGACGTTCGTAATCAGCCTCTTTTAGAAGTAAAAACTCATCTATTGCCCGTTTGTTATACAGTTTAGTCAAAAAGTCCTCACGGGATGCTTGATTTGCTTCTGCTAATTCTGCTTCGAGTGTTGCAATACGAGTCCCCATATGAACCACTTGCTCGTTGTGTGATTTCAAATCTTTACTCAACACTTCCACTTTCTCTTCTAAGGCACTTGCGATACTGTAAAGCCGTTTGTGAGCTGTTTTAAAATCACCTGTTTTATCAGCAGTTAATCCCTCTAAATCTTTTTTAATCGATTTGATCTCTACACTGGAAATATCGCTTCGTTCAATCAAATCAATGAGCTGTGCGGAGAGTTTTCCGAGTAGTTCATCCAAAGAACGAATCAATTCATTGACACTTTTTTTATCCAATGCAATCCGCATCGCAATCGCTGTTTTTATCTCATTATCAAACGTGGCATGGGAGATATAATCAGGCTCTTCATGAACTTTTTGAGCAAGTTTTGAGAGATCATCTGACATTTTTGGGGCGATTGAGGGGGAAAGACCCAAAATAATCAACGATGCTACTTCTTTATAATTTGCCCCTCCGTTTATCTGTGCATCACCGCTTAATCCCTCTACCGTTTTTTTGAGATTACGCTTGTCAACATCCCCAAACTGTGCAAGTTTTGTTAAAAACGCATCATCATAGACGGTAACAAAATTTTCCCATGCTTGTCGCAAAAGTTCTATTTGGGTTTTTCCCCCTTGGGTCTCCAAAATCGTAATGGTTTTTTTAGCCAAAGCCGACGCATCAGGGTTGTGTAGCAAATCGGTACTTTTTGCCATAACCTGCGTTAAAGAGCTCAATGTTTCGACCAAAACCGATGCTTCACTGGGATTCATACGACTCATTTTTGAAATCAAAAATCGGATTAACTCTTGCGCTGTTTTGACCCGATACTGCTTCACTTCCTCTTGGGTCTTTTTATCCATCAGAGGGATAAAACGGTCAATCCCGCTACAATCCTCAACTGCAAATCCCGCTTTTTTAGCTTCACTGCAAAAAGTCTCACTGTATACATCGGGAGTCCATACTTTGCCCTCTATTTTTAAGCGCTCAACTGTATTACGTACAATCTGATTAATCGTCATTTTGATTCCCCTCTTGAACCTTGTGCCGCTACTTGTGCGATAAAATTATCAATCCCTTTTTGTGATGCTTGACGTATCGCTTCAAAACGGGCTTGATCAGAGATAATAGCATTGGGTTTGATATCAAAATCATACATTCCTGAGACATGATAGTTTTCGTTTGTGTTTAGAGATGTTCGACCAACCCCCATCGAAACGGTTGTACGGTAAGTAATAACATAACCGTTCGTATCATAACGGAGTGGTGAAAATCCAACCGAAGTGATGGAAAATTTGAGGTGTGTTTTAGAACTCTCTTTTCCCACTAAAGCCGTGCGAAATTTTGTTATGACGGCAATATCTACCGCATCTTTTATAATTACTGTATTTTGAGGATCTTCCATAGAGATAACAACCTCAGTACTAACACTTTCACCGACTACATTTTTAGCATAATGACTCGCCGGAGCATAACCGCATCCGCTTATCATCAATGCCAATGCAAGTGCAAGTACCAACTTCATCTCTATCCTTTGATAACCAAGTTAACGAGCTTCCCAGGGACAACAATCGATTTTACCATCTCTTTCCCTTCAATCCACTTTTCAACAGCGTTTTTAGCAACCTCTATGATTGCCTCGTCACTCTCATTAACGCCTACTTCGATAGTAGCACGATTTTTTCCATTGACCGAAACACCCAAAACCAGTGCGTCTACTTCAAACACTTCCTCTAAAACAACTTGTTCTTTAAGATTGTGTCGGTTGAAAAGCTCGGTGGAGAGTTCCCAACATAGATGAGGGATAATCGGCTCCATAATAGAGGTCAAAATCCAGTATCCTTCGCTCCATACGTCACGATTGGATTGTTCATTGAGCGCATTCATCGCCTCCATAACCCCAGCAATCATTGTATTAAAGGTATAGCGCTCAACAAACACCTCTTGTGAACGTTTAAGTGCTTCATACACTTTTTTACGCGCGTTTTTTTCCTCTTTAGAGAGTGATGCATGGTTAATAGTAGGAATTTTAGTACATTTGTTGACATTATTACTTCGATCCGCAAACCGTTTTAGGAAACGAAATGCCCCCTCAACCGCACTGTCATTCCACTCCAACTCTTGGGTCGGAGGGGCAGCGAAAAGGATAAAAAGACGCGCCGTATCGGCACCGTATTTTTCGATGATGGCATCAGGATCGACGGTATTTCCTTTGGATTTGGACATTTTTGCCCCATCTTTGAGCACCATCCCCTGTGTCAATAATCGATCAAACGGCTCATCAAAACTCACATACCCTAAATCGCGGAACACTTTGGTAAAAAATCGGGCGTACAACAAATGCAAAATAGCGTGTTCGATTCCACCGATATAGTGGTCGACCCCCATCCAGTACTCTATTTGCTCCGCTGAAAACGCTTCACTCTCCCAGTTAGCAGGGGAAGCACAAAAACGGAGGAAATACCAACTTGATTCGACGAACGTATCCATCGTATCGGTCTCACGAATCGCCTCTTTTCCACATTTCGGACATTTACAATGTTTCCACGTCGGGTGTTTCTCTAGTGGGTTTCCCTCCCCCGTGATTTCGATGTCGTGCGGTAAGGCAATCGGTAGATTCTCTTTTTTCTCCATCACCAAACCACAATCGTCACAATGGACAAACGGAATCGGTGCACCCCAATAGCGTTGGCGAGAGACTCCCCAATCTTTGAGTTTATAATTGGTCGTTTTTTGTCCGATTTTTAGTGACTCAAAGTGCTCGATTACTGCTCCTTGTGCCTCTTTGGAGTTCATCCCATCAAACTGCTCTGAGTTAAACATAACCCCAGTGTCGGTATATGCTTTGGTTAAATCTAATTCACCCTCTAGCGGTTTAATCACCCCATGAATCGGCAAATCGTATTTTTGGGCAAAATCAAAATCACGATCATCATGAGCAGGAACCGCCATAACCGCACCGCTACCGTAATCCATGAGGACAAAATTCGCAACCCACACCGGAACCGTTTTGTGCGTGAGTGGATGGGTGACATTAAGCCCTAAAGAAACTCCCGATTTCTCTTTTTGACGGTCGATAGAGGAGCTGTTTTTCATCGCTTTGATTTGTTCAATCACCTCATCGCTCAAAAGAGCTTTCTCAATCATAGAGGTGACGATAGGGTGCTCAGGAGCAAGAGCGGTATAAGAAACCCCATAAATCGTATCAGGACGGGTGGTAAAGACATCAAAGCCCTCAAACTGACCTCCCAATTTTGTTTTACTCTCTGCATCAAAGAAGAGATCAAATGCCAACCCGTTCGATTTTCCGATCCAGTTCTCCTGCATGGTGAGGACTTGTTTCGGCCATCCCCCCTCAAGCTTTTTCAAATCGTCCAAAAGCTCATCACCATACTGGGTGATTTTGAAATAGTATTGGTTCATATCTTTTTTGACGATAGGGGTATCGCATCTCCAACAACACCCATCCACCACTTGCTCATTCGCCAAAACGGTCAAATCATGAGGACACCAGTTGAGCATCCCTTTTTTACGATACAAAAGCCCACGTTCGTACATATCAATGATAAAGCCCTGCTCGAATTTGGTATACAACTCATCACTAGTGGCAAGCTCACGATCTTTAGAAAACGAAAAACCTAATGAAGCAAACTCTTTTTTCATATAATCGATATTGTCGTATGTCCACGTTTTCGGGTGAGAACCGTTTTTAATCGCCGCATTTTCCGCAGGCATACCAAAACTGTCAAACCCTATCGGGTGAAGAACATTAAAACCTTGTTGACGGTAATAGCGGGCGAACGTATCGCTGAGGGTGTAGTTACGGACATGCCCCATGTGGAGCCGTCCGCTTGGGAAAGGGAACATACTGAGAATATATTTTTTCGGTTTGGTAAAATCTTCGCTAGGCTCGAAGCTTTTATGCTCCGCCCAAAATTTTTGCCATTTAGATTCAATATCAGAGGGAACGTAATTCAAAAAAAACTCCTATTTACACTATGCCCTGCTCGAATTGAGCACGCATTTTCTCTTTTTCGGCACGCATTTTGACTTTTTCAGCCATTTTTTGACGATAATCAGCAACACTAAATCCTGTCCAGACAACAAGCTGAGCCGCAACGAAAATCGAGCTGTACGTTCCGACAATAACCCCGATTAACATCGGGAAACTAAAGCCCATCATAATATCGCCGCCGAAAATAAAGAGGGTCAATACTACGAAAAAGACGGTTAATGATGTCAATGTCGTACGTGATTGAGTACGAGAAACCGCTTCATTGATGATTTGAACAAAATTAGTCTCTTTGGATTCCTCGATGTGCTCACGAACGCGGTCATAAACGATGATGGTATCATGAATAGAATATCCTAAAATCATAAGCAACGCCGCAACACTTTCGATATTAAAATCAACCTCAAAATAAGAGACAAACCCAAACGTAATAACGATATCATGGACGATAGCGATAATCGCCGCTAACGCAAAACGCCACTCATATCGAAACGTCACTGTCGCCATAATCGCCATTAATGTGAGTAAAAACGCTGTTAGCCCTTTAACTCGTAATTCGTCTCCAACTTTTGGCCCGACCATATCAACGCGACGGATTTCAAAATCACCCGTCCCTTTTAAAATCTCTTTGGTCGTATCCCCGATATCGTTATTCAGCCCCACCGTCGATGAAGGGGTTTTTATAACCACCTCTTGGGGTGAGCCGAACTCAGTGACGGTAGCGTGTTCAAAGAGTTTACTTTTTTGAAGACTTTCACGAATTTTATCAATCGGTGCTGTTTGCGTATATTTTACTTGGACAACCGTTCCACCCGTGAAATCAATCCCAAAAGAGAATCCTTTCGTAGCGACAATCGTAATGGCCAAGAAAAAAAGGACAAATGAGGCGAAAAAGAATATTTTCCCCTTCCCTAAAAAGTTATAGACTTTATCTTCTTTAAACAACTCCATTGGTTACGCCCCCTTTCTTCGTGACATTCCAAACCACAAGGTGTAGTTTTTACTTTTCTCAATACGGTGCATAAAGAGCTGATAAATCCCGTATGAACCGACGATAGCAGTCAACATGGAAGCTAAAAGTCCCATACTGAGTGTTACTGCAAACCCTTTAATCGCCCCCGTACCGTAGACGTAGAGGATAGTACATGCCAGCAATTGAGTTACGTTAGAATCCAAAATAGCACGCATTGCTTTTTGATATCCCTCTGCAATCGCTCTACGTGTAGGAATACCTGCACGGAACCCTTCACGAATACGTTCATTAATGATGATGTTCGCATCCACCGCAAGCCCGATATGCAAAACAATACCTGCCATACCCGGTAACGTCAGCGTTGCCCCCATCAGCGACATCAATGCTAAAATAATAAAGAGGTTGATAACAACCGCAAGATTCGCAATAACACCTGCTAGACCGTAATAGAACATCATAAAAAGTACGACCAGTCCAAAACCGCTCACAAGAGCAAGAAGTGATGCCCTGATACTATCAGCACCCAAGCTCGGTCCGACAGAGCGTTTTTCCATCATATAGATAGGTGCAAGCAACGCTCCTGAGCGGAGTGCGATAGCCAAATCGTTCGCTTCAGCAGTCGTATAGTTTCCACTAATTTGCCCGCTTCCTCCACCAATACGCTCATTGATGACCGGAGCGGAGTAGACTTTCCCATCCAATACGATAGCAAGACGCTTACCGACACTTTTAGCGGTAAAATCACCAAATATTTGAGCCCCATCTGAATTGAGGGTAAAATTGATTGTAGGGTTATTATTTTGATCATACCCCACTTGAGCATTGGTAAGCATCGTCCCGTCCAAAATAGGGATTTCACGAACCAAATGTTTCCCATTGGGTTGCAATGCATCGGGGAGAATCTTATCTCCAAACCCCGTCGCTTCTGCTTCATCCATATCATTGACACGCATAGCACGATCTTCATCAATCGCCATCAATTCAAGCTTAGCGGCACGTGAGATAAGCTCACGAGCACGCTGTTCCTCTTCGATTGTTTTGATACCGGGAAGCTCTACTAAAATCTTATCTACACCCTGCTTGGCAACCGTAGGCTCAGCAAGACCGAATTGGTCGAGGCGGTTACGAATTGTCTCAATCGCTTGATCCACGGCACGAACTTTTAATTTTTCAACCTCAGCAGGTGCTATTGTCACCTGATAACTTCCACCAGTTGCCTTGACAACGGTTCCCTCTACTTTTTTTAGATATCCATCCAATGCAACTGCATCATCATTATCTAACAGTTCAAACGTCACCATATCAGAGGTCGCACTCAAGCTATCAATCACAATATCATTGCGTTCGGCAAATCTATTGATTCCTGAAGCAACTGATTTGAGTTGTGAAGCGACCGCTTCTTCAGTCTTAACCCCAAGCAACATATGTAACCCGCCTTGCAAATCAAGACCAAGGGTTACTTTTGCTCCGCGTTCACTTTGGGTTAATGAAGGGAGTGAAAACACTATCCCGAAAATTGTAGCGGCGATCAGTAAAACGAGACGGAAATTAAGCTTCATCCTCGTACTTTCGCGCAACGGCTTCTTTTACTAAGCGCCCATCTACGTCGTTGTTAAATTTTACTACGAAGAATTTCTCTTCCACTTTTTTGATTTCCACGATCAAACCACCGCTTGTAACTACTCTATCCCCTTTAGTGAGGGCATTAAGCATTTCAGCGTGTTTCTTCGCTTGTTGTTGTTGAGGACGAATGATAACGAAGTACATAATCGCGATCAAAAAGACAAAAGGGGCTAATTGAGTCAAAATTTCCATAAGGAATCCTTGTGAGGTATAAAAAGTTCTTGCATTATACTCAAAAGAGATTAAATCGCTATAATTCGCCTATGAAATTGCTCACTACACGTCCTTATAATCTTTTTATTGTCCCCCTATTTATTGCATTAGGTTTTAGTCTTTTTATCTATGCAGAGTATTTCCATTTTACGAATAAATTACTCAATACCCTAACAGCACTCGGTGCACTTTACGGCTTACTTCACGCACCGCGTATCATGTTGCCTATTGCTGGTTTTTGGATTGGGCTATTGTGGTTTTATTGGATAGGGTACAGTTTTCAATACTACGATTTAGCGTGGGCACAAGGGGTTATCGCTATCGGTTTTGGAGTCGTATATGCTCTTTATTTCGGGGTATTGGGGCTAACCTCTAACCCCTTTTTACGAATCGTATTATTGTTTGGATTGACCTTTATCTGGCCGATGGATTTCAACTGGATGCAACCGGAACTTATCTTTGTTGAGAGCTATTTTGGGCTTTCTAAATGGGAGTTTATCCTAATCCTTTTTTCCCTCACACTGAGCAAATATTTTAGCGGTTTCACAAAAATTTTCCCGTTGCTACTTCTTTTAGGAGCCGTTCACACTTCGTATACACCGCCACCTATCCCCAATCTAAAAATCAAACTCGTCACCACCGATATCCCCCAAGATATTAAATGGGCAGAGTCGGAACAAGATCGTTTAAACAGTGAAAATATTGACGCTATCCAAGAGGCAATTGAGCAAAAATACGATTTAGTTGTCCTACCGGAAGCCTCATTTGCCCTTTTTATGAATCACCATAAGTACCTAAGCGCCTACCTTCAAAAACTCTCTTACCAAATCCCGATTTTAACGGGTACTCTCTATGAAGAGAACGGTTTAAATTATAACGTCTCCTATCTGTTTCAAAACGGAACCATCACCGTCGCTAAAAAAACGATTTTAGTACCGTTTGGAGAGTATATTCCCCTTCCAAGTTTTATAAAAGAGTGGGTTGATAGAGTAATCTTTGGAGGAGCTTCCGATTTCGTTACCGCCGATAAACCGACCGATTTTACGATACATGGCATCAAATTCCGAAATGCTATTTGCTACGAAGCAACACGAGAAGAGCTTTATACACCTGAGATTACATACCTCATTGCTATGAGTAATAACGGATGGTTTACCCCCTCTATTGAGCCGACATTACAAAATCTTTTGATACGATTTTATGCACGAAAAAATCATTCGGTTGTCTTTCATTCGGCAAATAGCGGAGGAAGCGGGATAGTGTATTAGAGACATTCTTCTTCAGAATTTATGATATACTTTCTTTGTAATTGATACAAAGAGATTCTTTCCGTCTGATTAACGGATAGGTGAGTTGGGTGATGACTTTCGGGTTATCGCCCTTTTTTTTTGTCTAAAAAACAAGGTTTGGGTGAGTGGGAACTCACTCAAAGGGAAACCTTTGTTATATCAATTTACATCGTGATATTTTTAGTATTGATGGCGTTCGCGCCCACTCTGCACTAATCAAATACGGAGGGATTAATCACCCCTTCGGATTACTATGACAGTTCATGTTTCTTTGCATTTTCCATTTTAATTTCTTCGATTAGTGCCACAGTAAATAAACTTCCAGGTATTGCATAAAAAGCAATCCCAATCATTGTAATTATTGCTGTAATAATTCTACCAAACACTGTTATTGGATACATATCTCCATACCCGACAGTACTTAATGTTACTACAGCCCACCATAGTGTTTGTGGGATACTGGAAAATATTTTTGGTTGAGCATTGTTTTCAACAAAATATACAATAATTGTAAGAATAATTAAAATAATACCAATTGATGCAAATGTCATGAGTAAATTTTCACGGTCGGTTACAAAAACCCGTTTTAATGCTCGTTCAAAGCTTGACACTTTACTCACACGTAATAATTTAAAGACTCTAAAAAGTCGCAAAATTCGTAAAAATGATGAATTAAATCCAAAGAATGTAAGAAATGTTGGTAAAATTGAAATAATATCAATTAAGATAAAAGGTGTAAAAGTAAATTTTATTCTTCCCTTCCAGCCTTTATATTCTTGTTTATACCCTATTGATATATATCTGAGTATTAATTCAAACATAAAAAAGCTTACTGTAATTATTTCTATGAAATCGAACCATGCATAGTAGGAGTTATGCAACTCTTGAACAGTATCTAAAGACATCCCAATAATATTTAAAATAATCATCAAAAATATTATGAACTGTATAGTCGTACCCCATCTTAACTTTTTTGGGGTTTCTAAACATTCATAAAGGTTTTCGACTATTGACTTCATCCGGCTATTCCAATTATTTTGAATTTGTTTGTGCTCTATTCAATCGTTAAAATTAATTTCAGGTTCTAAATAAGAATATGAATATGGTTCACAATCACATTTATTATGAAGAAAAAAAGATATATCAGTATCGGAAAGAAAGTCTAACTTTTGCTTCTGAGTACACCAGTCACAATCACCCATTCCTCCACCCGATGATATGAGTTTAAACTTTGTGACTCCTGATTTTTTAGCTCTAATATAGCTGTCATAACTAAGCTTAGTATTTGATGCTCTATTCCACATATCCGTAATGATACTTTTTGGGTATTCAATTTTTAGTCCATCTTCATTAAGAACATTTACCAACTCTTTTGTTATTGATAATCGAGAATTTATCCCTAACGCTTTTTTTTCTTCAACTGTTAATTTGTTTTCTGTTTTTAAAATATTAATTTCTCGCAAAAGATGCTTTAACACTTGGTTATGACTTTCTTTTTTCAAAAAAGGTGACTTCTCTATTTCTTGTAGAAAATATTTTCTTATATCATTCTCATTGTCGTCACGATTCTCATATATAACTATAGGCTGAATTGAAGGAGCAAAAAGTGATTTTAAGAATCTAAACATTTTAAGCCTTTTAAAAATTATATTTGAGTTTAGTCTAATTATCAACAAGAAACGAATAAAATAAAAAGCCTATTTATTAAAATTAAACGAAATGACCTATTTTAAAGATTTTACACTGAAATGGAAAAGTTTGCAAGAGAAGTGATTAAAAAAGCTGGATTCCCGCCTACGCGGGAATGACGGGAAGAAATTGTTCTTAGTGACGAACGTTGAGATTATTTCTCTTGATAGCTTCGATAACAGAGGTAATGTGTTTCATTTTAGCCTCTTCATAATTCATATTAGTGATCGCATCAAGATTAAAATGTTGTAATTTTGTATCAAGATACCCAGTATCAATTGTACCGTCGATAAAATCTTGATCGCAAACGATTTGACGGTGAAGAGGAATATTAGTCGGTACACCCTCGATGATAAATTCATCCAATGCACGGCGTGCTTTACGCACCACATCTTCCCATGTCAATGCAGAGACAATCAATTTTCCGATCATCGAATCGTAGTTTGATGGGATTAGATAGTTGGTATACGCCATACTATCCAAACGAACTCCCGGACCACCTGGCGCAAGGTAGTTGGTGATCAAACCAGGAGATGGGACAAACCCCATTTTTGGATTTTCGGCATTGAGACGGAACTCGATGGCGTATCCACGAAGTTTAATCTCTTCTTGTAAAAATTTGAGTTGGTCACCCTCAGCTATTTGGATCATCCGTTGAATCAAATCGATCCCTGAAATAACTTCAGTAACCGGATGTTCAACCTGAACACGGGTATTCATTTCGATGAAATAAATATTATCGTCTTGGTCTACGAGATATTCGATAGTCCCGACACTCTCATAACCAAGCTTGAACATCGCTTTGGTCGAAATACGATACAGTTCACGGCGGGTATCTTCATTTAAAAGAGGTGAAGGTGCGATTTCGATCACTTTTTGGTGACGACGTTGGATAGAGCAGTCACGATCTCCGAGGTGGACAACGTTCCCATATTTATCGGCAACAATTTGAATCTCGATGTGACGAGGGTTTTTCAAGTATTTTTCGATAAATGTTTCACCACGGCTAAAGAAACGTAATGCCTCTTGGGTCGCTGATTCGTACATCTCTTTAAAATCTTCCGCACGCTCGACGATACGCATACCGCGTCCGCCACCGCCGAATGCTGCTTTGATGATAACCGGAAATCCGATTCCGATAGCAATTTTTTCTGCATCTTCAACATTATCAATTGGCTCATCCGTACCCGGAAGCATCGGAACACCTACAGCACGCATAGCGACTTTCGATGCCATTTTATCCCCGAAAAGGGCAATATGTTCCGGTTTTGGTCCGATGAAAATAATTCCGTTATCAGCACATGCTTGAGCAAAATCGGCATTTTCAGAGAGAAACCCGTAACCCGGATGGATTGCATCACAATCTGCTTTTTTCGCCAAAGAGATAATACGATCATAATCAAGATACGCTTGAATCGGATCTCCCATAATCGGATAACATTCATCCGCTTTGCGAACCCAAACTCCGTTTACGTCAACTTCAGAAAAAACAACAACACTTTTGATATCAAGCTCTTTACAAGCCCGTATAATACGCAATGCGATCTCGCCACGATTTGCAATCAATATCTTATTGATTTTTTTATGCTCTATCATCTGCCTCACCATTTTAGTTTAGTATATGGGCTAAAGTATACCTAACATGCATAGCAATAAAATAGCAACATAATAATTTTATATATAAGCACAATAGTTGCAATTAGGTATTGGTTTTAACCATTTATGGTATGATAAAATTTTCAAAAAGGGGAACCCGTAGTATGAATATTGCTGCCAACATCACTGAACTTATCGGTAATACACCACTTGTCCGTCTTAACGTCCCCACTCAAACTGCCGGTGCAACGATTTTAGGTAAATGTGAATTTATGAACCCTACAAGCTCCGTCAAAGACCGTATTGGTTTTAATATGATTAAAACGGCAATGGATGAGGGGAAAATTACTCAAGATACTTTGATTATTGAACCAACGAGCGGAAATACCGGAATCGCCCTCGCCTCTATCTGCGCGGCATTAGGTCTCAAACTCACCCTAACGATGCCTGAATCAATGTCTATGGAGCGTCGCAATCTCCTCAAAGCATTAGGGGCAAATCTCGTCCTCACTCCTGCATCTTTGGGTATGAAGGGGGCGATTGATGAAGCCAATGCACTCGTCACTTCCAACTCCAATGCTATTGTGTTACAACAATTTTCCAATCCAGCAAACCCTGAAATCCATCGCAAAACAACTGCCCAAGAGATTTTACGCGATACCGACAGTAATGTCGATATATTTGTCGCTGCTGTAGGGACAGGAGGGACACTCACCGGAACCGGTGAAGCACTCAGAGCTGTATTACCTAATATACAAATCATCGCTGTAGAGCCGAGGGATTCATGTGTCCTCTCCGGCGGCAATCCCGGTCCCCATAAAATCCAAGGAATCGGGGCAGGATTTATCCCGGATGTCCTCAATACCACGCTCTATAATGAAGTGATTAGTGTAAGTAACGAAGATGCAATCAAAACCTCCAAAGAGCTCGCAAAAACAGAAGGAATTTTAGTGGGAATTTCTGCCGGTGCCAATGTTTATGCAGCAATGCAAGTTGCTTCACGCCCGGAAAATCAAGGCAAAACGGTAGTTACTATTCTTTGCGATACCGCTGAACGCTATCTCAGCACCGCCCTCTTTGAAGCCTAAAACACTATTAGAAACTATCCGCTGTGAGGATGGGGTAGCGCATCACCTCTCCTACCATCAACAGCGTCTTGATTCAACGCTCCAAAAACTTGAATATTCTACCGCCTACCTCCTCTCTGAACTTATTTCGCCACCGGATGAGAGACTCTATCGTTGTCGATTTTTGTATGATAATAAGGGGTATACTATTGAGTATCTCCCTTATACCCCAAAACCTATTAGCTCTTTACGCATCGTTCACAACAATGATATTGACTATCCGCTTAAATACGCCGACCGCACTGAACTTAATGCTCTTTTTGAACAACGTGGGATATGTAATGATGTGGTAATCGCTAAAAATGGCAATATTACCGATACAACCATTGCCAATATTGCCTTCTATATCAACCATCAATGGCTCACCCCCGACACCCCTTTACTAGAGGGGACAACCCGTTCACGTCTAGTAAATGAAGGGAAAATATTCGTAGCGCCTATTACCATTTCAGATGCACTAAACGCACCGCGTATTGCATTACTCAATGCCATGATAGGGTTCTTTGAGATGGAAAATGTTATAATACGGTAATTTTATTACGTTAGGTTCAACCATGTTATACGATATCATCAAAAATCCTTCATTCGGCAGACTCATGGAAAACCATGTTCGCGATATGCTGATTTTCCTTTTCGAAAATGACCAAAATTTCGGAATTTTATGCAAGATTGAAGCGGTAACGTTTGATCCGGAACTCCCTAAACATATCGCCGATGAATTTCGCTCCATGACACTCTTTTTCCTTGCGGGCTATACCTTTGAGAGTGCTCGTATCGATGATGATATCTTGATTTTTGAAGCGGGATTCGGTCAAGAGAATATCGGTAGCTTTGTCAGCGTTCCATTACTCTCTATTGTTCAAATTATTATTGATGATACACCTGCATTTGTCAATCTTGCTTTACCGCACGAACGGTTACAGCCAGTCAACATTGAAAAAAATGAGGGGATTCAAAACTCCATGAGTACGTTTCTCTCAAATCCAGAGAATCAGAAGTTTTTGAAAAAATAACTCTTTTGTTATACCGTACTAGATACGGTATCTATACTTCGATTGAAGAGTTGGTGAGATTCCGTGTCGAAGCACGGAATGACGAGTAGATGATTATAATTTCAACCCTAACAAAAATGTTACGACATTATCGATAAACGCATCATGTTTGCGCTCTTTGCTGTAGGTAATATAGAACTTACGTTTAATTTTAAAGTTTTTGATTCTCGCTTCGAACAGTTTTCCCTCTTCCACTTCATCTTGGACAACGTGGCGCGAAATAACCGATACTACCGGACGCTCTCCATTTTTAGGTGAACGTAAAATAGTCTCTTTGATTGCGGTAGAACTTGCAACTACCCCGATAACACTAAAGCTGGAACACTCTACACCGATCTCTTCAAACACTTCTGCCGTCAATTTACGCGTATGTGAGTTTTCATCACGGCAAATCCAGTCAAATTTATAAAGATCTTCTTTGCGAAGCTGTTTTGGAATAGGTTGATTAGAGAAAATCACCAACTCATCCTCTTCCCACTCACGATAAATCAATCCGTCTTTAAATATCGGCGATTCAATCAACGCAATATCGATTTTCTTATCCAACAATTGGTCAATAATCTCTTCTGAGAAAGCAACACGAATGTGTACTTCATTGTTGATCTTATCTTTAAGCTGTTGTAAATAGTTTGGTAATACATAGTTACCGATTGCATACGAAGCCCCAACAACAAAGGTAAACTCTTTATTGATGATTTTTAATAAATCTTTTTCACTCGTTAAAATCGCTTTTTCAAGTTTTATAGCGATACGATAAAGATCTTCACCCTCTTTGGTAAGTTTGATCCCATTTTTTTTACGTTCTACGATTCGAGTATCGAGATAGTCTTCGATAAATTTGATTTGTTGTGTAACAGCAGGTTGTGAAATCCCAAGCTTTGCGGATGCTTTTGAAAAACTTTTTTCTTTTACTACCGTTAAGAAGGTCAAGAGTTTTGCAAAATCTTTTAACATAATAATTCCTATAAGTAAAATCTATGCTGGTATTATAACCTAGAATTATGTTCATTGCAAGAGATACCACTTTTTCGCATATCGCATAAAAATGAGCTATAATAAAATATCTTAAAAGAGTAAGGTACAGATACGTATGGATAAAATTTTTGATGGTCTCAACGATGCGCAACGCTCCGCAGTAGAGCAAATCGACGGACCGCTACTCATATTAGCAGGGGCAGGAAGCGGTAAAACAAAGACCATCACTTCACGATTAGCCTATATGCTTGACACTATCGGAATCCCCTCTTCTCAAACCCTCACCCTCACCTTTACCAATAAAGCAGCTAAAGAGATGCGGGAGCGGGCAATGGGACTGATTACCCAAAACAGCTACCCTCCTCTTTTGTGTACCTTTCATAAATTTGGATTACTTTTTTTAAAATTTCATATTCATCTCCTCGGACGAAGTAATACCTTTGTCGTCATCGACAGTGATGATAAAAAGAAGATTCTCAAAAAAATTAATGCCGATTTACCCACTGCACTCATCGCCAGTGAGATATCACGCTACAAAAATTCTTTGATTGACCCAAAAGAGGCATATGCCCAAGCGGAACTCACCAACTACAAACATATCGCTAAAATCTATGAAGAGTATCAAGATTACCTGCAAAGTAATAATCTCGTCGATTTTGATGACCTTCTCTGTCTTACGTATAAACTATTAGAAGAGAACCATGAGTTATGCACTCAAACATCCGACAAATATAAATATATCATGATTGATGAGTATCAAGACACCAATGAACTGCAATTACGATTGCTTCAAAAGTTATGCTCTACCCATAATAATCTCTGTGTGGTCGGTGATGATGACCAAAGTATTTATGGATGGCGAGGGGCACATGTCCGTAATATTTTAGAGTTTGACCAAGATTTTGAAGGGACAACGGTTGTCAAACTCGAACACAATTACCGCTCCACCCAATCCATTCTCACCGTCGCCAATGCCCTCATCGAACATAACCGTTCACGATTAGGAAAAACCCTTATAGCGACCAAAAGTGGCGGAGAAGCAGTCAAAGTTCTTAATGCTCACGACGAGAGTGAAGAGTCCAAAAAGGTAGCTCAAGAGATACGGGCTCTAATTGATAAAGGGGTTCGCGCCAATGAAATCGCTGTATTGTATCGGATTAATGCCCTCAGCCGCTCTCTCGAAGAGGGATTAAACCGCGCAGGAGTTGCCTACAAACTCGTCGGCGGGCTTCGCTTCTATGATCGCGCCGAGGTCAAAGACCTCATCAGCTATCTACGGGTCATTACCAATGTCCACGATAATTTTTCGCTCAAACGAATCATCAACAAACCCAAGCGAGGTCTGGGAAAAGCAACCATCGAAAAGCTTGAGCTCTCTGCAATGGAAGCTGGAAAATCGATGTTTGAGTTTATCGATACCCTCAGTGATAGCGAACTCGAAGGATTAGCACGTAAAAAAAGTGTCGGGGAGCTTCGTAGCTTTATCCGTGATATCGTTGAACTGCGTGCTGTAGCGGATGAGGCAATCTACCGTTTTATTGACCAACTCGAAGAGCGTTTTAAAATCAAAGAGACACTCAAAGGGCTCCCCGATGAAGCTGAAAAAATCGCCAATGTCGATGAATTTTATGGACTCTTTCGTGATTTTGTCAAACAAAATCCTGATGCCTCTCTACCCGAATTTCTTAACGATATCACGTTGCAAAGCGACCAAGACCAAGTAGAAGGTGAAAGCATCTACATCATGAGCATTCACGCCTCCAAAGGGCTAGAGTTCGAGCATCTCTTTGTAATAGGATTGGAAGAGGGATTTTTACCTCTTATCGGTGATGGAAGCGATCTCGAAGAGGAACGACGGCTAGGTTACGTCGCCTTTACGAGAGCAAAAAGCAATCTTACCCTCAGTAGTGTCAACAGCCGTTTTTATAAAGGACGCCGTACGGAACTCCAAAAAAGCCGTTTTATCAATGAAGCGGGGTTGTGTGAAGGCTCACTCAAACTCGAAAAAAATACCGCCTATAAAAAAGGGGATTTGGTACGCCATAAAATCTTCGGTGCCGGACGGGTTGAAGGTGTCAGTAAATCGGGACGAGAATTTAAATTGCTTATCAATTTCGGCGGAAACAAACGGGATATTCTCGCATCTTTTGTGGAGAAACTCTGATTGAACCGTCTTTTTGTTGCCTATAAACCCACTGGAATGAGTTCCAATCAACTACTAAGCCGTCTTAAACGTCGTTACGGTATTAAAAAAGCGGGCTATTCGGGGACGCTTGACCCCTTTGCCAAAGGGGTTTTAATTATCGCTTTCGGTAATCACGGACGATTATTCCGCTTTTTAAATAAAACACCTAAACAGTATCGTGCAACCCTCTGGCTCGGTGCCTATTCCCCAACATTAGATATCGAAAAAATCGAAACGATTGATGAGCTAGAACCTTTTGAGCTATCTCTCATCACCTCTGCTATCGACTCACTTCATGGCGAGATTACCTATCTTCCCCCAAAATACAGTGCAAAAAGAATTAACGGCAAGCGGGCTTATGAACTGGCACGTGCAGGTATCGATGTAGAGCTTAAAACAATCACCTCAACAATCCATGAGATTAAACTGCTCCACTATTGCCACCCCTTTGTTACTTTTGAGGCAAATGTCTCTGAGGGGAGTTATATTCGCTCTTTAGGAGAGATGATTGCCGATAAATTAGGATGTGAAGGATCACTCACTGCCTTAGAACGACTTAATGAAGGGCAATTTTTCTATGATAATGAGAAAGAAATCGATATCAAAACCGCCCTCTCTCTCCCTAAAAATCGCTATAATGGCGATACAGAAACGATTTTACTAGGTCAACCACTGTATCGTGAACAATTTGAGGAACAACTAAATGGTACTTATTGGCTCGATAACGGTTCCACCATCTCTATCATCGAGATAGCCGATGATAAGATACACTATATTCTCAATAAGGTTGAGGCATGCTAATACTCTCACGTAAACTTGATGAATCGATTCTAATAGGAGATTCTATCACCGTAAAAATCGTTGCTATCGACAAAGGGGTTGTTAAACTCGGTATCGAGGCTCCCCATGATATACGCGTACTTCGCAGTGAATTAATACGTGCCGTCGAAGATTCCAATAAAGAAGCATCAGCACCTCAAGATGATTCCCTCTTACGCCAACTTGCCCAAAAATTTAAACTATGATTCGTCATCCCGCTTACGCCAAAGTCAATATTTTCCTTAAAATCACCGGTAAGCGTGGTGACTATCATACTATTACATCTCGTTTTATGAAGGTTAAAACTCTTTGTGATACCATTTGGTTTGAAAAAAAGTTTACCCCTGAATTTGAGATTCGGGGTAATTTTGATTGTGAAGTCCATTCTAACACGATTTACAAAGCCTATAAACATCTCCAAACTGCTACCCGTTCTCACAACCTTTCTGAGTTTTTTGAACATCATGCCGTCTGTGTCGATAAAAAAATCCCCTCTTTTGCAGGTCTTGGGGGAGGAAGTTCCGATGCCGCAACCTTTTTACACATGTGTAATAATGAGCTAGAATTAGACCTTAGCATCGATGAACTTGCCGAAATCGGTTCAAACGTTGGTGCAGATGTCCCTTTTTTCATCTATGGGTATGACTCAGCAAATGTCAGCGGTATCGGCGAGATTGTCGAACGGTACAATGAACCGTTAATCGATTTTGAGATTGTTACCCCCGACATCAAAATCAGTACCCCAGCAGTCTACCGCTACTATCGTGAGCATCTCTATGCACCGATTACCCCTGAAGAGGCTGCTAAACTCGAATCAACCCCTTCACGTGATCTTCTCGCCTCTATGAATCCTAAAAGTGCAAACGATCTTTACCCTTCTGCTTTGGGATGTTATAACGAACTGGAAGAAAAAGTAGGGTGGTTTTATTCAGGAAGTGGAAGTAGTTTTTTTAAAGTCAAATAGTTTTTCGCCACTAAATGGCGAAAAAGATTATTAGCTTATTTTTCAGCAGTTGCTACTGGTTGCTGAATAGTAATATTTGCGCTGTTTGCTAAAATTACCAAATTTTTACTCAAAGCAGCTTGTGCACTCAACATAGCAGGTGTATTACTTACTACATCTTTTAGTTTTGGAAGATCACCAGCATACAAGAGTGCTGATTTTGGGTTAGCAACAATTGATTTTACAAGATCTTTAGCTTTGTTTGCTGTTTCTTTCTCTTGTTTTGATACTAATAATATGTCACTGATTGCTGTACCAATTTTACTTTTTTGGTCATTTGGCAATTTTTTTGCTTTCGTAACAGCATCTTTATTGAGTCCCAATGCCGTAGCATATTCAATTTTTTCTTGATTCAATTTTGCAATAGCAGGTACTTTTTCATCATCAGTAAGGTTTCCAATGGTTTTATTTTGGTCATCCCATTTAGTTAGCTGTTTTTTATCTCCAAGAGATCCATTGATCAGCTCTACAGATGCCACTAACGTGTTAGTAGATTGATCCATCTTATCAAAAATAGCTTGCATTTCTGTTTTTGTACCATCTGATGACCCCATTAATGATCCGGCAAGATCACCAAACATGCTTGCATTCAATGAACAAGCCAACAAGATAGAAATGGCGAATGATTTTTTAAACATACGTAAACCCTTTTATTAATATATGTTTAATTATATTGTATAATTTCTTAAAAAAAGCATACATAATTATATTTTGTATTAAAAAATTAAATTTATATTCCACTTCATTATTCATTATAAGAATAAGGTGAACATTTGATATCATTCCCTAATTATTTTCAAGGATATATGCGTGGGTGAAAACATAGCCACCAATAAAAAAGCTTTTTTTGACTACTACATCGAAGAAAAATTTGAAGCAGGACTCGTACTTAAAGGAAGTGAAGTCAAAGCCCTTCGGGCGGGGAGGATTAACCTCAAAGATGGATTTATCAAAATCGTCCGAGGAGAAGCATTCGTTTTTGGCATTCATATCGGTGTGCTTGATACCACACACCACTATTATACTCATGAGGAACGGGGAAGTCGAAAACTACTATTGCATAAAAAGCAAATTGAAAAAATGCACAAAGCAGTAGAAAAAGAGGGATTTACCCTTGTACCGTTAAGTATATATTTTAATGATCGAAATCTTGTAAAAATGCAAGTAGCAATTGTCAAAGGGAAAAAGCTCTATGACAAGCGGGATGATTTAAAAGAAAAAAGTATCAAACGCGATATCGAACGGGCACTCAAAGGGGAATAGTCATGGTAAACATACATGAGCTTCATCTAAAAGATCTTCAAAATCCCTTTCACCCCTCTGTTTTTGAAGAGTATAATGATTATCGACTTCTTATACTTCGCCTCCCAGACCAACTAGGAAAAAAAACTAAAATACATTCGTATGGCTTTATTCTCACCAATGAGGATCTCTTTTATTACGATAAAAACAAAGCAGATTTTATCCGTTTTACAGAGGGGATAACCCATCTGTATCACTTTTTGGATGATAAGATAAATAGCTTAATGGTTGATATCGAAACCGTTCAAGAAAAAATTGCAGCACTTGAATCAAGCCTATATAAAAAATTTACATCTACATTTATGGATCACTGGCATGATCTTAAAAAAGAGCTTTCACGTTCAGAGCGGGTTATTTTCAAAGCCGTTGACGTTTTAAAATTGTTCATTTCTAAATCAAAATCGACTAAAACGCTTCCTATTAACGAATTCGATGACCTTTATGAGCACCTAGAGCGAACTTTACGCTCCAATGTAGCTGTAAACGACCAACTCGACAACCTCTATAGATACTATAGTCTACGCTCTACTGATCGAATGAACCGAAGTATCTACATCCTCACAATCATCTCTGTTATTTTTCTCCCACTTAATTTAGTGGTTGGATTTTTTGGAATGAATACCGGAGGATTACCGTTTCAACATGCAATGGGGACATGGGATGCGTTTGTCTCTATGATTGTCTTTGCCGTATTACTGACGCTAGGTGTTTTATGGAAAATAAAGAGAGAGTGAATGTAGGGAGTAAAAAAGTAATTGCTGCACCAAATGCAGCAATGAGGAATTATTTGCGACGAATTTCTTTGATACGTGCTTTTTTACCAGCAAGGTCACGAAGGTAGAACAATTTCGCACGACGAACACGACCACGGCGAAGAACTTCGATTTTTTCTAAGCTATCGCTGTAGATTGGGAAAACACGCTCGATACCGATACCGTTTGCACCAATTTTACGAACAGTGATAGTACGGCCTGTACCTTCACCACGGATAGAGATACATACGCCCTCATAATTTTGAACACGTGTTTTTTCACCTTCAGTAATGCTAACAGCAAGACGAAGAGTGTCACCTGCACGGAACTCAGGAACATTTTTGCCTGCGATTTGCGCTTGCTCAAAGCTAGCGATGTATTTATTTTTCATAAGAAGTCCTTCTTGAGTGCTTTAATAGCTGTTCAGGTCTGAAATATTTTGTTTTGCATTCAGACAGAGCTAATTTTAGTGCTAGAATTTTACTGTGATTTCCCTTTAGGTATTCTGATGGAACTCCTAAAGTTTCATAAATCGGTGGTTTTCCAAAAGAAGGTGCTTCTAAAAGTGGCGTTTCAAAACTTTCCATCTCAAGCGACTCACTATTTCCAAGCACCCCTTCGATATTTCGAACAATTGCATCGCTCATCACTAATGATGGCAATTCCCCTCCGGTAAGGACATAATCACCGATGCTAAAGACTTCATCGGCAAATTTTTCCACTACACGTTCATCAATCCCCTCGTATCGTCCACTCACAAAAGCGATATGCTTTTTTTTGGCTAATCTCTTTGCATCGTTTTGGGTAAATTGTTTCCCGACGGGTGCAACAAAAATGATATAGGTATCTTCTTCCAATGTCGATAATGCATCAAATAACGGCTGTGGTGTCATCACCATCCCAGCACCGCCACCGACTGCGGTATCATCAACTTTATGGTGCTTTGAAGCACTATAATCTCTAGGATTAAGATACGCTACCTCAAATGCACCCGCATCAATTGCCCGTTTTAAAATAGAGTCTTGAAAATAACCATCAATTAGATTGGAAAAAAGGGTGACATACGTAAAACGCATTTACGATGCCTCTAGGAGATCGATTCCGCCGATTACCGTTATTTTCTTCATCGCAACATCTACATTTTTAACAAAGTGGTCGATATAAGGGATTAAAAAAGTTTCAGCTGCACCTTGATTTACTAATAAGGAATCCGTTTTAATGGATAAATAATCCTGTACACCAATCCGCTCAATTTCCAATACATTCCCTAATAACTTCTCATCTTCATAGATAAAAAGCCCTGGTAAATCAAACCAAAAAAACTCACCCTTACCCAGCTTACAACGCTCACGAGTTGCCTCTTTCGTCGTAAAAAGCTTTGCATTGGTCAGTGTTTTAGCCGATTCAGGTGAATCATATCCTACGATATGAACCAATGAACGATCACTATTATAAGAAGATAGGGTAATAATTACACCATTTTCAAGTTCAAATGTAGCACCTTTGGTGAATTGTTCTGGAAAATCGGTATGGAGATTAAAGTTTAAATCCCCTTTTAATCCTACTGCACGCCCTATGGTAGCAACATGCAGGAGGTCGGGATTAGGAGAATTACGAAAGCGGTTCGACATTGATACGATAACTTTGACCATCTTTGGCTTTGCAACCGGAGATAAGGGTTTTAATCGCACCGATCATCTTCCCCTCTTTGCCAATTAGCTTACCGACGTCGGCTTGATTAGCATGCAATATGATCTCGGTTACTTCGCTACCCTCGATAGATTCAACTTGGATATCCTCCGGATAGGTAGCGATAAGACGAGCATACTCAGCGACGAAGTCGGCAACCATGACTTATTTACCTGTAATTTTTTTAACGCGGTCAGACATTTGAGCACCAACACTCAACCAATAGTTCAAGCGCTCTTCATCAACTTTAGTAGTGATAGGGTCTGTCATTGGGTTGTAGTACCCGATCAATTCAATCCAACCACCATCACGGCGTTTACGACTATCGGTTACCGCGATACGGTAGAAAGGTTGTTTTTTACGTCCCATACGGGTTAAGCGAATGACTGTTGCCATTTTAGATTCCTTGTGTTTATTTAGTTCGCATTAAAGTAACTTTGCAGAGTGTTTTGCCCTCAAAAGCAAAAGAAAAACCGCAAAATCGCTAGAACGCTAAGTCGGAGATTTCAATAAATCTCCTGCTTAACATTTAGCGTGGAAAACGTTGCCCCTGCATCTGCCCCATCATACTTTGTAAATCTTTCATCCCCTGTTTACCAGAGAATTTTTTTGCCATTTTAGAGGCATTTTTAAACTGCTTTAAAATACGATTGACATCGACAATATCCAATCCGCACCCTTTTGCCAAACGTGCTTTTCGGCTATTGTTCAATAATTCCGGATCTTCACGCTCTTTCATCGTCATGGATGAAACCAACGCTTTAATTTTTTTCAATTCACCCGAATTTTCCAAATCAAAATCTTTGAGAGCCGATGCCATTCCACCCATCCCAGGGATCATCCCCATGAGCGATTTCATACTCCCCATTTTTTTGAGGCTCTCCATCTGCTCTAGGAAGTCATTGAAATTAAACTCACCTTTTTTGATTTTTTTGTTGAGTTCTTTCGCTTTTTTCTCATCGATAATCGATGCTGTTCTCTCCGCAAGCCCTTCGATATCTCCAAGCCCCATAAGACGGTTGACGATACGATCAGGGAGGAATATTTCCAAATCTTCCATTTTCTCACCCGCACCGATAAAGCGCAATGGAACTTGAATCTGTGAAGCGATACCGAGTGCTACACCGCCGCGAGAATCTCCATCGTATTTGGTAAGAATGACACCATCGATTCCGATTTTTTGGTTAAATGTGTCAGCCGTACGAACCGCATCTTGTCCTGCTAATGAATCGGCAACGTAGAAAATCTCATGCGGATTCGCCGCACGTTTGACCTCAGCGAGTTCATTCATCAACTCATCATCAATCGCTAAACGCCCTGCCGTATCGATCAATACCACATCAACGAGAAGTTTTTTCGCGTGCTCTAATGCACCTTTAACAACTTCGACAGGGTTTTTGCTCACTTCATCGCTATAGAGTTCTACATCGATTGAAGCACACACTTGACGAAGCTGTTCTACCGCTGCAAGACGTTGTAAGTCCGCTGCAACTACCAACACTTTTTTCTTTTGACGAATTTTGAGCCAATTAGCCAATTTTCCGGTCGTGGTTGTTTTCCCTGAACCTTGCAAACCACTCATCAAAATAACGGTTGGGGATTGTGGTGCGTAGACGAACCCGCTGTTCCCTTTGACCTTTAAAAGCTCATACAACGAATGACGCAGAGCATCTAAAAATTGATCTTTACCAATACCGTTTTGCTTTACTTGAACTTCAACCGAATCGATAAGATCTTTCACCACTTTGTGATGAACATCTGCTTTAAGTAACGCTTTTTTAAGCTCGCCTAATGCTTTGGTGAGGGCTTTTTCATCGTCATGAAAACGAATTTTGCGTATGGCAGATGTAAATGATTCGGTGAGTGTATCAAACACAAGAACTCCTAAAATTGTCTATGCACCTAGGCATAAAAAGTTTCGCATTATACTTAATTTTTTCTTTAATTATGCTTTGCCGTCATTCCCGCGCAGGCGGGAATCCAGCTCTTTCAAATTGGGGATGGATCCCAGGGTCAAGCCCGAGGATGACGAAACTTCTATGAAATAGATTGCCACGCTTTCGCTCGCAATGACAAAAATAGATCGCATTAGCTCCCGAAATGTCCAAATACTTTTGGTTCCGGAGCTATAAATGTCAATCCTAAAATAGTTACTTTTTTAGCGTGTAACATAACCCGTTTCGATGGGCGTCCACCGTAGCTTTCATCTCCGACAATCGGGCATTGTGCGTATTTTAGATGGGCGCGGATTTGGTGAGTTCGTCCGTGATGGATGATGAGTTGAACTTTGGTTTTTTTCCCTGATACCTCAAGAGGGGTCACTTCAGTTATCGCCGGTTTTCCCCCTTTGGCAACTTTTGTCACCGCTTTGTTCCCTTTTTTCTCAGTGATAAGAGGCTGATCGACCACAAACGGCTCACTCACAATCCCATCAACCCATGCGACGTACTCTTTATAAACATTATCTTTTTTAAACTCACCAATCGCTTTTAAACGAAACTCTTCATTTTTGACGAGCATCAGTACACCGCTCGTTTCACGATCCAGTCGGTGAAGGAGCTGTGAGCCTTTGAACTGACGCTCGATCTCATCGGAATTTACAAACGCCGGCTTATCGATAACAATCATATTGTCATCTTCATATATCGGATGCGCTTTCTCCACTTTTTGGACGATAAAAGTCGTTTTGGGACTAATCTCTCCTCGTGCTATCATCACTTTTGAGTTTCCTACATAGACCAATCCACGGTCTATCAGTGATTTTGCCTCAGAGTTTGAGATTCCCTCTTGTTGTGCTAAGAGCTTATACGCTTTTGGTTTTTCCATTTTATCGTCCTCAGGTTGGTTTATTTCAATCCGTAATCATAAAAGCAATTATAGCAGTGATGTGCTTCAGATAAGATGCGTAATGTTTTGCTATAATCATCTCATGGATAAAAAACATATTTTAATGACGGGATTTATCATAATCATCTTGCTCTTACTCTATTCTGGAATCTATGCTTATGATCGAGTAACATGGCTTATGGAAATTTTTCCTATTATCATCGTATTACCAGTTTTAATAAAAACCTATAAATCTTTCCCACTAACAACCCTACTTTATAGTGTCATTTTTCTTCACATGATTGTCTTGATTTTTGGAGGGATGTATACTTATGCTCGTGTGCCCCTTGGTTTTGAGATTGCCCAATGGTTAGAAATGGATCGAAATCCATACGATAAAATCGGTCATTTTATGCAAGGATTTTCTCCTGCACTCATCTCGTATGAAGTTCTAATTCGTGGAAATTATATTAATGGAAAGAAAATGTTGCTCTTTATCGTTGTATCTATCGTTTTGGCAATTAGTGCCACATATGAGCTGATTGAATGGGGTGCAGCATTATGGATGGGACAAGGAGCAGACGAGTTTTTAGGGACGCAAGGGTATATGTGGGATACCCAGTCTGATATGTTTTTTGCGCTGATTGGAGCAATAATTGCATTGAGTGTTTTTAGAAAAATTCATGACAAAGCAATAAGAAGATTGTAATTTATAAAATTAATCTTGGATTCGCAAGAATGACGGAAGGATTAGGTAAACAGTTTTTGATATTGAATATTTCCATAAACAATGTACAGAATTTTAACAAGTTGATTTTGTGGTGCGTAGTGGTAAAAAAGTGGTATATTCGATACTATTCAAAAGCGTACTTTGCTTTTAATTGATTAACATCTATATTATTTCAAATATTCACTAAAATAACCTTGAGCACTTTAACAGCCCAGATACTCTAAAATAGCGTTTAAATACTATCAGGACATCTATCATGCCATTTTCTCACCTCGGACTCTCACCAAAACTCGTAGATTCCCTTAGAGAGAGTGGTTTTTTACAACCAACCCCTATCCAAGAAAAAGTGATTCCACATGTTCTTGAGCACCATGACATTATGGCAAGAGCTCAAACGGGAAGCGGTAAGAGTGCTAGTTTTATCTTGCCTATTTTAGAACTTTGGTCTGCACACAAAAGTGAGGGGAAACCAAAAATAAAAGCCCTCATACTCACACCTACTAGAGAACTCACATTGCAAGTGGCTGAAGCTTTTGGTACGTTTGGTAAGCATTTAGCGAAACGACCCAAAGTGGTAAGTGTTATCGGAGGAGAAAGCATCGGCGATCAACTCTATGCTATTCAGCAAGGGTGTGATATTTTGGTAGCAACCTCAGGACGATTATTGGAAGTTGTCACC
Organism: Sulfuricurvum sp.; assembly: GCF_028710345.1. Classification (NCBI taxonomy): domain Bacteria; kingdom Pseudomonadati; phylum Campylobacterota; class Epsilonproteobacteria; order Campylobacterales; family Sulfurimonadaceae; genus Sulfuricurvum; species Sulfuricurvum sp. Next base: position 155,884 of record NZ_JAQTUH010000003.1, read on the forward strand.
AAAAAACAGATGAATCTCTCTCATTTAGAGTTTTTTGTTTTGGATGAAGCGGACAAGATGCTCGATTTTGGTTTTGAACAAGAGCTTGAGCTTCTCTTAAAAGAGATTCCACTAAAGCGTCAAAATCTCCTCTTTTCAGCAACCTATCCCCCCAAAATACTCTCTATTGCCTCCAAAATCACCCAAAATCCCCTTCAAATATTTAGTGAATCCGAAGAACCAACCGTTGAGAGCATCACGCAACGCTGTATCGAAGTCAATCGTGAGAATCGTGGCCCTTTGCTACGTCGTCTACTCGAAGATGAGGCGTGGGAGTCGGTGCTAGTGTTTATGGCAAACAAAAGGGCTGCGGATAATATCGCTATGAAATTTAAAAAATACGGGTTTTTAGCTGATTCTTTCCACGGTGACCTCACTCAAGAGGAGCGTGTTTTTACCCTCCAGCAGTTTAAAAATAAAAAAATCCGTATTCTTTTTGCTACCGATATCGCTGCACGGGGACTCGATATTGAGAACATTAGTTGCGTCGTCAACTTCGATCTTCCCCGCTCTCCTGCTGATTATATCCACCGTATTGGACGTACCGCCAGAGCAGGTAAATCAGGTACTGCCATCTCTTTTATCGACCATGAAGACTACGATCACTTTAGATTGATTGAAAAACGCTCAAACATCAAACTACCCAGAGAACAAATCGAGGGGTTTGCACTCACGGGAACTCCCCCTCTAAAAACGAAAGGACCGCAACCAATCAAAGGGAGTGGCAAAAGTAAAAAAGACAAACTACGCGAACAAGCTGCCGCGAACGGCAAGAAGAACTAACATATGAGTCACAGTGCGCGAGGAACATGCTATACCTGCTATCGCCCTCTCTCTTTATGTTTGTGCTCTAGTGTCAGACCTATCGAAACGACCACTAAATTTATCATCCTCATGCATCCTAAAGAGTTTAAAAAGACTAAGAACGGTACGGGGAGACTTACCTATCTTTCTCTTCCTAACTCAGAGCTATACATCGATGTCGATTTTAGTGAGCATACTGCAATCAATGCTTTATTAAATGATGAAAACAATCTCTGCTATGTCCTATATCCCAGTAAAAACAGTGTTAATCTCAATACCAAAAAAATAGAGTCAACGGGGAAGCAACTCGTCATCTTCATCATCGATTCGACGTGGCCGTGTTCGGTTAAAATGCTCAAACTCAGTCACAATTTGCAAAACTTGCCGAAACTTAGTTTCACCCATTCCAAAATATCACAATTTCAAATCAAAGAGCAACCCTCAGATTTTTGTCTCTCCACTATCGAATCGACCCTTACGATTTTAGAATTGTTAAGTGTTCAAGGGATAGAGAGTTTAGAAAAAGAACAACTCGAATCTTTTTTAAACCCATTTTTATCCATGGTGGATTATCAACTCCACTGCATCAGCACCCAAGAGAGTGTACGCTTTCGAACATATCCAACTATAGGGGTCGTAGACACTCCATGACTCGCTCTAAATCAATCGTTGCATTGACCTCTGAGGGGGGTAATGTTTCGGCAATCTTAAGAGCTTCTGCAACCTCATCCAATTCGACAAACTGAACGTGCGAAACGTATTTAAAAAGTTCACGTTGTAAAAACATATTTTTACCGCTGATAATTTTGCATCCAAATCTCGCGGGCTCAAGGGGATTATGCCCGCCGATAGGTGCAAACGCTCCCCCCAAAATCGCAATGTCACTGATAGCATAGAGGTTATTTAGCTCTCCCATCGCATCAATGAGGATGATGTTACTCATCAGTGATTGGGTTTCACTCCACCGTGCGAAGCTCATCTGCGGTGCTGTTTGGGTAATCAATGTTGCAACTTTTGTGAATCGTTCAGGATGGCGGGGGACTATAATCAGTCTCGTGTTGGGATTTTCTCTTTGATACTCCATAAATCCACGAAGTATCCCCTCCTCTTCCCCCTCATGGGTACTCCCCGCGATAATCACAACACCATCGGGTTTAGAATAGGTTTTGGTTGCTTCGATTTTTTGGGCAAGTTTAATATTTCCAACCACTTCGACGTTGTGTGCACCCAATGCGATAAATCTCGCCATATCTTCACTGCTTTGACACAAAATCAAATCACAATAACGAAAAAGACGTTGATAAAACCATCGCATCTTGTAATATTTCGGAAAACTTCGATCACTGATACGGGCATTTAGGGCAATAACTCGTGCACCTCGCGCATGGGCAATCCGAAATAACAGATACCAAAATTCAGCCTCTAATATCACTACGGTTTTAGGTCGACCCATCCAAAACCATAACCACGGCTCATAGGGGAGATAGCGCACTTGCGCGCTATATTTGGATGCTGCTTCATATCCCGTATGGGTAATGACACTAATCGCGATTTTAAATCCCGATAATCGCTCTACTATCGGTGCTATCGCTTTGGCTTCTCCCAATGAGCAGACATGAAACCAAATATCACTAGGGTCAAAACAATGATTATTCCAAAGAAAAAAACGGGATGGGATGGAGGAACGGTACTTTTTTTTGAAAGAGAGAATCAGTATAAAAGGGAGTGCCACCGTAAAAAGGGTAGCAGAGAGAAGTGTATAAAAGAGGGTAAACACGGTTGTGTTTACGCGCTCATATCACTCGGCTCAAGATACAATAAACGTCCGCAATGTGGGCAGGTTACGATCTCTTCACCTTTGATTACTTCGCTGTATACTTTATCGCTGATTGCCATATAACAACCCATACATGCTTGGTTACGAACCGGAACGGCTGTCGTATTTTTCGCCCAACGACGAATTTTTTGGTAGAATGAGAGACCTTTTTGGTTCATCGCCCCTACAAGAATCTCTTTTTTAGCGAAAACGATTTTGCGTGCTTCATCGATGTGTGCCAATTTTTGATCAACATCTGCTTTTACACCTGTTAGGTTTGTTTCGATTTCACCCGCTTTTGCTTCGAGCTCTTCGATTTTTCCTTTTTTATGATCGATCAATTTTTCCAAACGAGCAATCTCTTCGTTCGCAAAACTCACTTGCTCTTTTGCAATCTCTTCTTCGAGTTGAAGTGATTTCATCTCACGTTCTGTTTTGATTTCAGCACTTTTTCTGCTGTTGTCTTCAAGCTTTGCAGAGAGTTCTGCCAAATGAAGCTCATTTTTTTGCTTTTTGATTTGCTCATCTTTAATCTCGTTAGAGAGGGTTGCTATCTCGTTGACAACAGCATTTTTAGTTGCCAAAAGCGCATCGTACTGAAGGTTTGCCTCTTCAATTTGGGGTTCAAACGCATCGATCTCTTTGTCAATTAACGATAGGTCGATTAACTGCTCTAAATGTTTGTTCATGGTGTGCCTTTTGGGGTTGCTTCATCTCAATGGTAAGTGAAGGGGTTTTTTGATGGTGAAATTATAACACTCAAACCTAATTTTTCCAAGTGCCCCGCTAATATCTCTCCAAAATAGCACTCACTTTCATAATGTCCGATGTCAATCATCGATAATCCGAGCGCTTTTGCCTCCATCGCATCGTGATATTTTATATCCCCTGTCAAAAAACATTCGGCTTCGATATTACGCATAAGTGATGCACCAGAACCGGTCACCAATGCACACGTTCGGATATCCTCATGGCATTGAACACTGCGGATATGACTCAGCCCTAATGCCCTCTTGATTTTTAAAGCAAAGGTATCAAACGGTTCATCCACTCCCAAATAGGCAATAAATCCCTCTTTGGCAATCACCTCATACCCTAGCACTGTACTCGCTACATACTCATTCAGATGAGTTTGATCGAAGTTGGTATGCATGGCGATGTTGGAGATATTTTTACGGATCATAGGGGCGAGAAGTTTCGCCGGGTATTGGTTAAACTGTAACTGTTTGAGTCCTCCGAAGATAATCGGATGGTGGGTAATAAGGAGGGCATTATCGGGGATACTTTCAATCAACGCTTCATCAATATCTATGGAGAGGACTACCGTCGTAATCTCTTGTGAAAAATCCCCGACCAATAACCCTGAATTATCCCACCCTTCTTGGAGTGCAAAAGGGGAAAGTTCATCTAAAAAGGTATAAATTTCACGTACCGTCATTTTTCGTAACTCCTTTTATGCCGTTTCAGCCGAACATGTATGGATTGAGAACCTGAGAGGGGATCTGAATATTTAAATTCAAAGACACCCAATCCCTCGATCAAATCCACTAACTTTTTGTATCCGAAACTGCGCGGGTCAAACTCCGGCGATTTGTTAATCAGATTTTGACCGATTGCTCCCAGATAAGACCATCCCGCTTCATTTGTCGTATCCTCCACGGCATTTTTGACAAGTGCTAACAGTGCTTTTTCATCGTGTTTTAGTTTAGGAGCAATAACAATAGTGCTGTTGGAGCGTCGCAGGTTTTCGGTGTAGATAAATTTATCACACGCTCCGATAAACGATTTGGGTGTTTTTTGTTCCCCAAAACCATACACTTTTACCCCCGATTCACGAATACGGCTTGCAAGTCGTGTAAAATCACTATCACTGGAGACGATGCAAAAACCGTCAAAGTTTTTCGTATAGAGTAAATCCATAGCATCGATAATCATGGCACTGTCGGTTGCATTTTTCCCCGTAGTGTAAGCAAACTGCTGCATCGGATGAAGTCCGTGTTCGAGCAACTCATTTTTCCAGCTTTTGAGTTTTGTATCGGTCCAATCCCCATAAATCCGTTTGACACTCGCGATACCGTGAGAGGCTATCTCATCGAGTAATCCTGCGATAATAGAGGGTTGTGAATTGTCTGCATCGATCAGTACCGCCAAACGGGCTTGGTTTTGGTTCACTTGGATTCCTTTAACTCTGCTAATGCTTCGCGTGCTTCGATAAAATCGTCTTGCAAGGCAAGTGCTTTTGAATACATCTCTTCGGCTTTTGCAAGCTCACCTTTATCGTTAAAAAGGTTACCGTAGTTGTAATAGGTTATTGCGTATTGCGTATCAATCGCCAGTGCTTTTTCGTAATGTTCTTGCGCTTTATCAAAATCACCTTGACTTTTGTATATCGAACCTAGAGCAAGATGGGTCAAATCATCGGTAGCATCGAGCTCGATGGAGCGTTTATATAAATCAATAGCTTTATCAAAATTTCCCAGTTTACCGTTAATAAATCCCAGTTTATTGAGGATTTCGGTATTGTTGGGGAATTGTGTATTGGCTCGATTTAGTTTATCCTGTGCCCGTTCTAAATCCCCCTCACTGTAAGCCTCATCCGCTTCTTCAATCAACGCATCGGCTCGATTCAACTCATGGGGAGGCTTTGGCACGGTATCAACACTATTCTTTGGCTCAATCTTATCTTCGAGTGTTTGGATGTGACGATATATCTGATAGGCAAAAAATGCAGTAAGTGCAAACATAATAATTGAAAATGTGCTCATAGTGTTCCTTTATGGTAATCAAAGTATACTATAATCACGGTAATACAATGAAAACGGATATCATCATTATGCATAACAATCTCAAAGACCCTGCACTCTATATCAATCGCGAGCTTTCATGGCTACAATTTAACACACGTGTCTTGGGGCAGGCTCAAGACAAATCTCTCCCTCTTTTGGAACGGTTGAAATTTCTCGCTATTTATGGAACCAACCTCGATGAATTTTATATGATCCGCGTCGCAGGTCTCAAAAAACTTTTTAGTGCCGGAGTCAACGTTTCAGGAGCCGATCGTTTCACACCGCTTCATCAGCTTCGAGAAATACGTACATTTTTGCATACAGAACAACAAGTTGTTGAGGAGTGTTTACAAGAGATTATGCACTCTCTCGAAAAAGAGGGGATCTTTTTTCGATCGTATAAAGAGGTTACTGACGAACAACGTAAAATTCTAAGCAAATATTTTCATGAAAACATCTATCCGGTTATCGTTCCGATTGCCGTCGATGCAACACACCCTTTCCCGCACCTCAACAATCTCAGTTTCGGTCAAATCGTCAAACTACGGGATAAAGACGATGTAACAATCGAGCGTTACGGAATCATCCGTATTCCCCGTGTATTACCCCGTTTTGTTGATATTGACAATCGTATTTACATCCCTATCGGGAGTATCGTTGCCGAACACATCGACGATCTTTTCCCCGGCTACGAGTTGATTAAATTCTCCGCATTCCGCGTTACCCGAAATGCCGATATCGCTATCGAAGAGGAAGAGGCGGATGATTTTATGGAGATGCTCGAAGAGGGGCTAAAACTTCGTAAAAAAGGGGAAATAGTTCGTTTGGAGCTTAGCAACCATGCCGATGATGATCTTCTCAATTTTTTCAATCGTCATGCAAATGTTTTCAAAGATGATATTTATAGATTCCAAACCTATCTCAATCTCGGAGCCCTATGGCAAGTAGTCGGCAACAAAGATTTCGCCCATCTAACAAGCCCAAGCTTCAAACCGCGTAATCTTCCACCGCTCGATAGTGATGAGAGTCTTTACACGATTCTTGATAAAGAAGACCTCATCATCTACCACCCGTTTGAGAGTTTTGAGCCGGTTGTCCGTCTCATCCAAACAGCGGCAAAAGATCCTGATGTCGTCTCTATCCGTATGACACTCTACCGTTCAGGTTCGAAATCGGTCATCGTTCAGTCTTTGATTGCAGCAGCAGAATCGGGTAAACAAGTGACCGTTATGGTGGAGCTACGCGCACGTTTTGATGAAGAAAACAATCTCCAATGGGCAAAAGCGTTAGAGAGTGCCGGAGCACACGTTATTTACGGTATTGCCGGATTTAAAGTACATGCCAAAGCAGCACTTATCACCCGCCGTGTCAACGGAAAACTCAAACAATACGCCCATATCGGAACCGGAAACTACAACCCATCAACGGCAACTATTTATACCGATATCAGCTATATGACCTCTAACGATGCCATCACCTATGATATGACCCGCTTTTTCCACTTTCTGACAGGATTTAGCAAAAAAGGGAAACTCAATGCACTCTATATGGCACCGACGCAAATCAAACCAAAAATCCTCTCTCTCATCCATAATGAAACTCGTATGGGAAGCGAAGGGGTCATTATCGCGAAAATGAACGCGCTCGTCGATGATGATATTATTAAAGCGCTCTATAAAGCGTCCCAAGCAGGGGTTAAAATCCAGCTTATCATCCGTGGCGTATGTTGCCTCCGTCCGGGAGTTCCGGGGGTAAGTGATAACATCCGTGTTATCTCGATTATCGGGAAATACCTCGAACATGCCCGTATTTTTTATTTTAAACACTCTACTCCGCAAACCTATATCTCCAGTGCTGACTGGATGCCGCGTAATCTCTTACGCCGTATCGAGCTTCTCACTCCGATTGCGGGAGAAGAATCTTCTAAAAAACTACTGCAAATCCTCCAATTGCAGGCATCCGATAATGTCTTAGCACATGAACTGCAAAACGACGGAAGCTATACAAAAGTCTCTCATGAGAGCACCAGTATTATCAACTCTCATCTGATTGTTGAAACAACAACCAATAAAGTATATAATTCTGCCAAAAAACAATCTCCAAACTACATGCAGCAGCTCACGACACGCTTGTTTAAAGAGAGTTAATAAGGATATCACTATGCTATACAACTACCTCCACTACACCCCTACTATCGGGGAGCGGACATGGGTTGCCCCCTCAGCAGACGTTATCGGTCGCGTTGAGTTAGGTGAAGACGTAAGCATTTGGTTCGGCACGGTTGTACGGGGTGACGTACACTTTATTAAAATCGGAGATCGTACCAGTATCCAAGATTTGAGCATGGTTCACATCACCCATCACAAACGTGACGATATGAGTGATGGCTATCCCACCATTATCGGAAACGACGTCACAGTAGGTCATCAGGTCATGCTCCACGGTTGCACCATCGAAGATGCGTGTCTCATCGGAATGTCTGCCACTATCCTCGATGGAGCGGTAATCGGTAAAGAATCCATCGTCGGTGCGGGTGCATTGGTTACCAAAAACAAAGTATTCCCACCCCGTTCCCTCATTATGGGAAGCCCTGCAAAAGTGATCCGTGAACTCAGCGATGAAGAGGTTGCCGAACTTTACGCCTCTGCGCAACGGTATGTGAGTTTTAAAGAGAACTATCGCGTATCGAATGTCTGAATTTAACCTTGTTGTTGCCGCTGATATCCTCGGTATCATCGCATTTGCTCTCAGCGGATTTCTTGTCGGTGTACGTCACAAACTCGACCTCCTTGGGCTACTTATCTCAGCTTCCATCACCGCACTTGGCGGTGGGATTGTGCGTGACGTGATTTTGGATCGTACACCCTTTGCGTTTAATGAATATTACCCTGCTCTTACCGTTTTTACCACCATTTTGATAGCTTTTTTATTACGACATAAACTACGCCATGAAATAGAGCGTCAATGGCTTTTTGTCATCAGCGATACCATCGGACTGGTCGCTTTTAGCATCACGGGGGCATTGCTCGCTATTGATGCCCATTTTAATTTTTTCGGAGTGATTATACTGAGCTTCCTTACCGCTGTCGGCGGAGGAGTATTACGCGATACAATGATCAACCAAGTCCCCTCGGTTCTTATCAGCGATTTTTACGGCTCTATCGCCCTTATCGTCGCCATATTACTTATCCTCTCTAATGCTCTATGGAATCTCAATACCGCGAGTGTCGCCATCATCGCTACCCTCGCGATTACACTGCGTCTTTTAGCCTATACTAAACAATGGCATTTGCCGAAACTGGAAATAAAATGAATAAATTTTGGAAAATACTCCTTATCCTATTAGCTCTTGTAACGCTTGATATCGTTCGTTACGTCGTTTACCCCAATGTTTCAACTCTCAAAAATGAAAATCCTATTCCAACGGCTTTTATGGAGTATCGTCAAGAGCAGTGGGCTAGTGAGAACCGAGATATGCAAATCACCCAAAAATGGGTCAGCATGAACCAAATCTCTCCCAATATTATCAAAGCGGTATTAATCGGGGAAGATGATGGGTTTTATCACCATGACGGATTTGATGTCAAAGGGATGGAAAATGCTATCGAGCGAAGTATCCAGAAAAAAACATTAGCAGGTGGTAGCACCATCAGCCAACAACTCTCCAAAAATCTCTACCTCTCCCCTAGCAAAAATCCGGTGCGAAAAATCAAAGAGGCAATCATCACGTGGCGGATTGAAAAAACCCTCTCTAAACGGCGTATTCTAGAGATTTATCTCAACGTTGCCGAATGGGGTGATGGGATATTCGGAATCGAGGCAGCGGCTCGACATTATTACCACAAAAGTGCCAAAAATCTGAGTGGCGATGAAGCGGCACATCTCGCCGCCGTTTTACCTAATCCGATCAAATACAACCCTACCGGAAATCAAAAGTATGTTATTAATCGCTCTCGCATTATCCTAAAAACGATGAAACGACGAGGTGTCATACAATCATATAAAGAGGTAATGACCCCTGCTAAAGAGGACGCATCATCTCTAAACTTATCCGAAAGCAATGATTCTACCGAAGCACTTTTTAACACCTCTTCGGATGATCCTTCGGTAAAAAACACCGAAGAAAACAGTGTTGATCCTTTAATATTTGGTCACAATGATCAAAATAGTACACAATAGTTTTATACTGTTATGACCTCTTTATCAAAACATTGATACTTTGCTTTTTGCTTTAGACATTCAGGATGCATTCAATTAAATAGTCATAAAATGGTCATATAGAATAATATTTATTTATAGTCCAAGGTTCAGGAATGGGTGTTAAAATACTTCTTCTTTTAACGATTTCAGTCACTTTCTTGTTCTCCTCTCAACAAGTCAACATTGGAGTATTGGCTTTTCATTCAAAAGCGGATACGCTCAAAGAGTGGGAACCAGTTGTATCCTATCTACAACAATCAGAACCAAACTACACTTTTCGTATTCTCCCGTTAAATTACCCCGAAATCAATAATGCCGTTAAAAACAGAACATTAGATTTTATTATTACCAATTCAGGTCATTATATTATTTTGGAAAAACAGTATCACATCTCCCGTATTGCTACCATGATGCGGTATCAAAATACTCAATGGGTTGATCGCTTTGGGGGGGTTATTTTTACCCGTTCGGATCGCACTGATATCAATACGCTCCAAGATTTAAAAGATAAAAAAATAGCTGCTGTCGATCAAGAATCTCTCGGCGGATATGCAGCCCAACTATACGAACTCTTTCGTAATCATATAACTAAAAATGAGTTAAAGCTTCATTTTACCGGTATGCCTCATACCAATGTCGTAGAGAGTGTCCTATCGGGTAAAATGGATGTTGGATTTGTCCGGACAAATGTACTCGAAGATATGGCACATGCCGGTAAGCTCGATTTGCACAAACTAAAAATTATCCATCCGCTATACCAAAAAGGGTTTCCTTATCACCTATCAACCACCCTCTACCCTGAATGGCCGATTGCACAAATGCGCCATACCGATAAGATTCTTTCGAATAAAGTAGTCGTTGCTTTATTGAAACGAACTGAACTTCATAATGGAGAGATTGGTTGGACTGCCCCTTTGGAATACCGTGATATTCACGAGATGTTTCAAACCCTTCGGCTACCGCCCTATGATACACCGGAACGATTTAACATTCGTGATGTCTATAATCAATATAAAATTTTTATTTGGCTTCTAACTACCCTTAGTGTCATCATCTTTATCGGTATATTTATCGAAATCCTTCTTCGAAAACAACTTTTCATTGAGAGCCAAAAAAACAAAGCATTTTTACAATTTTCCGCCGATGGTGTCCACATCCTAGATTTATCAGGAAACATTATTTTAGTGAATGATCGGTTTTGCGAAATGCTCGGCTACACACACGATGAAATGATGGGGATGAATATCAGTCATTGGGAAGCTATTTTTTCACTAAAAAGAGTCCAATCTTTATCAAAAAAACTCCCACCCGAAGGTGAGATTGTTCAAACTAAACATCGACGTAAAGACGGAAGTATTTATGATGCTGAAATAAGTGTCAATAAAATCAAAGTCGGTAACAATATTTGGATTTACTGTTCTGCTCGCGATATCACCGAACGGCTTTACCATCAAACCCAAATCGAATTAGCAGCTCTCGTGTATGAGAACAGCTCGGATGCTATTTTGATCAGTGATGCCTATAATCATATTATCAGTGTAAACCCCGCATTTGAAACCCTCTCAGGATATCATTTAAAAGAGATCGAAGGAAAAATAACCACTTTGTTAAAATCTGATCACCATCAATTAGGATTTTATCATCAAATGTGGAACGCACTTACTATTACCGGTAAATGGGAAGGCGAAATTGTCGATAAAAACAAAAATGATGAACTTTTTTCAAAATGGCTCTCCATTCGTACCATATTTGACTACAGTGGGAATCCGTATCGTAGAATCGCCATCTTTAGTGAAATCACCGATCAAAAAGAGGCGAAGCACAAACTATGGTATCAAGCCAATTTTGATTCATTGACAGGGTTATTAAATCGACAAATGTTCCAATACCGTCTAGACAAAGAGTTAGAAGAAATACAACGACGTAATAGATCAATAGCCCTACTCTTTTTAGATATTGACCATTTCAAAGATATTAATGATACCCTCGGTCACGATAAAGGGGATATCCTGCTCAAAGAAGTAGCAAACAGAATTACCCATTGTCTTCGTAAAAATGATATTATCGGTCGCTTTGGCGGAGATGAATTCACTATTATTCTTTTAAACATTGAGTCCATCCTTATGATTGAAACCATAGCGTCGGAACTTCTTATAGAGCTCTCACATGAATTTGAATTGGATGGTGAACCATTCTATATCTCAGCGAGTATCGGTATTACGATAGCACCGGAAGATAGTCTTAAATCTGAAACTCTTTTGATGAATGCCGATCAGGCAATGTATGCAGCCAAAAAAGAGGGGCGTAATCGATTCAAATTTTATACCTCAGATATGCAAGAGATAATTCAAAAACGGATGACGATAGTTCATGATCTTCGAGAAGCAATTGTGCAACAGCAATTTGTCCTCTATTATCAGCCAATTCTTGATTTGCACTCCGGTAAAGTTCATAAAGCTGAAGCTCTCATACGGTGGATCAAACCTGATGGAACCATGATAAACCCCGCAGATTTTATCCCTATTACTGAAGAGACAGGCTGTATCGTCCAAATCGGAGACTGGATATTTGAAGAAGCGATTCGGCAAGTTCAAACGTGGAGAAATCTGTTTTGCCCTAATTTTCAAATCTCCGTCAACAAATCACCCGTACAATTTCTTCATGATGGAGATCACTCCAAATTAATTAACTTAATGGAAAAAAACAACCTCTCATTTGACGCTATCGTTGTTGAGATTACAGAGGGGATATTGATGGAAAAAACTACCTTAGTCCAAGAAAAACTTCACGAGTTCGAGTCCAAAGGAGTTGCCGTCTCGTTAGATGATTTTGGTACAGGATTCTCTTCCCTCTCCTATCTCAAAAAATTCGATATTGACTATCTCAAAATCGATCAATCGTTTGTCCGAAACGTAGTCACCGATCACAACGATCAGGTTTTATGCGAAGCAATTGTCGCGATGTCCCATAAAATGGGGATAAAAGTGATCGCAGAAGGTGTTGAGACAGTAGAACAACGCAAGTACCTCCACTCCATAGAATGTGATTATATGCAAGGATATTTAATCTCTCGCCCTATTCCACCCAAAGAGTTTGAAGAGAAATTCTTTGGATTGAACTAAAAACTAACGTTTGATTCCCATCAAAACACCCCATGCAACTACCGATAAAACACCGATTAAATAAGCAGGTGCATAAATATTGCCGCTAAACTCTACCAACGATGTCATCAATACAGGTGTAACCCCACCGACGATTCCAGCAGCACTCCCTAAAATAAGTGCCGTAAACGATGCTCGATGACCATGATGTTTTAATCCATGGACAACGGTGGAGAAGATAGGGGCTTGAAAGGCACATAGCAACAGTGTCATCAACGCGGTAGATATAAGAGCACCGTAAAATCCACCGTGCACCATCACATACATTATAGGGACAATGGTTATTGCCGTCGCAATAGCAGAAACCCTCATAACCTGAATCGATCCGAGTCTATCCGCTATCATCGCCATTATCGGGATAAAAATTACCCCCAACACAATCGAAATGGTGTTAATCTTACCGGCATCCACTTTTAAAAGCCCTGCACTATCCTCAAGCCAATGAGGCAAATAGATAAATAATGTGTAATAGAGCATCCATATAACCGATGCTACAATCAAAAATTGGATGAACAGTTTTTTATGATCTCTAAAAATAGCCACTAAGGGGATAGTTTTATCCTCATGCGGTTGATAATTGTCGGTAAGATTACGGCGTAAGTACAACCCTGCGGCGGCGATAACAATACTGAGTAAAAACGGTATCCTCCACCCCCAATCTCCCATCACATCTTCACCCAAATACCATAACAATACTCCACATAATCCCGATCCCAATGCCATCCCGATTTTCGCTCCGACGGAGACAAAAGAGCCGTAAAGATTTTGGCGGTTGGGACTCGATTGTTCGACCAAATAGACGATGGAACTGGCGTATTCACCCCCAACCGATAATCCCTGAATCATCCGTAAGACAACTAAAAGTATCGGTGCCAATATCCCGATTTGGGTGTAGGTGGGCAATAAACCGATTAAAAAGGTGGGTAATGCCATTAATAGCAACGAAGTCATGAGAGCAAACCGCCGTCCAACACGATCACCGATATGACCGAAGATCATCGCCCCAACAGGGCGCATAATCATACCGGCGGCGAAAGCACCGAAGGAGCCTAAAAGGGAGAGAAATGGATCAGTAGAGGGAAAAAATAGGTTTCCCATCATCACTGCTAAAAAACCGATGAGTGCAAAATCGTAATACTCGATGACGTTGCCGATAATTCCGGCTGCGATAATACGTTTTTTGGTGCGGATCAAACAATCCACCCGCCACCAAGCAATTTTTCTCCATCATAAAAAACTCCCGCTTGACCCGAAGCAACACCGAGTACCGCTTCATGCAATTCGACAGTTGCATATTCACCCTCGATTTTGACGGAACAGCGTACCGCCGTAGTACGATAGCGAAGTTTCACATCACACTCAAATTCACTTCGTGAATCAAACATATTGACCCGCTCCAATTCGACACGATGACACTCTAAATCTTCACGAGTGCCTACAACGATTTGATTGGTTTCGGGCTTGATTTCCACAACAAAATGGGGATCATGCGCACCGTGGACATTAAATCCTTTACGTTTGCCGATGGTGTAGTGCATGTACCCTTTGTGTTTACCCACTACTTTACCTTCCGTATTGAGTACTTCACCCTCTTGGTCTACTGGAACATAGGGCTTTAAAACATCCATATAAGTTGTTTCAACAAAACAGATTTCAGTTGATTCGCTTTGCGATGCAAATGACTCCAACCCCTCTATACCAGAAGCAAACGCTTTAATATCGCTTTTATGACGTTCCCCCAAAGGGAATATTAATCGTGATACCAAAGAGGGATCGATATAAAAAAGAAAATAGCTCTGATCTTTCGTATCATCGTGCGCTTGGAGGAGGTAGTGACCGTCATGTCGGATATAATGCCCCGTCGCAACAAAATCGGCACCGATAGAGTCTGCAAACTCGACCATTGCCCCAAATTTTATATTGCGATTGCACAATGCACACGGATTAGGTGTTTTTCCTGCTTTATACGTCTCGATAAACGGTCTAAAAACCTTTTCATTGAACTGTTCTTGGAGATCGAGGATATGGAGTTTTACACCGGCAAAGTCTGCCGCCCTTTGTGCACGAGCCTGATGGATTTCATGATAACCCGGTTTGGAGTGAAGTTTCATATAGACACCCTCGACTTCATACCCTTGTTCCTTGAGAAGGAGTGTCGAAACGGTCGAGTCAACCCCGCCACTCATCCCAATCAACACTTTTTTCACTCACTTCCCCCATCGGTAGTACATTTCTCATTAACATACGAAGAGAGTGAATGATAATATTTCGTATCGTGTAGCCCCTCTTTCTCAAGTGCGTCAATCTGCGTCATCAACGATTTCTCAATCTCATTTACCACAAAATCCAAATCATCACTCAGGATAATCAAATTAAGATCCTCTTCTTCGATCATCCCCTCCCCTAATAATTTGTTCCGTATAAACGTAATAAGGGGGGTATAAAACTCCGTTCCGATAAGAAAGAGCCGTACACCTGTCACTTTTTTAGTTTGGATTAACGTTAGTGCTTCAAACATCTCATCAAGCGTTCCGAAACCTCCCGGAAAAATAACATACGCCATAGAGTATTTGACTAGCATCACTTTACGAGAAAAAAAGTAATCGAATGAACGCCCTTTGGTAATATAAGGGTTAGGTTGCTGTTCAGAGGAGAGTTCAATATTAAGACCGATCGATTCAACATCATCATGATTAAATGCCCCGCGGTTAGCCGCTTCCATAATACCCGGTCCACCACCGGTGATAACATTAAAACCACGCTCACCTAACATATCCGAGAGCTTCATAGCTTGAAGATAAAAAGGATGATTCTCATCCACACGAGCACTACCGAATATCGTTACCGAAGGTCCCAAATCTCCAAGTTCATCAAAGCCTTGTACAAAATCGGCAATGATTTTAAAGACACTCCACACATCACCAGTTTTTATATCTTTAAGATAACGGCGATGGGATTCATTTCTTTTGGCATGAATACGTTTTGCCATATTTTAGCCTTTGAGTTTTGTCAAACGATCACGCTTCGACCCGATAGAGGTGATTTGAACCCCAAAGTTACCATCTACAATCACCACTTCGCCCTGTGCGATAACATGATCATCCACCAAAATATCCAACGGATCATTGGCTAATTGATTCAACTCGATAACCGATCCGATATCCATGCTGAGAACATCTTTGAGCAACATTTTTTTCTTACCGATACGAACACGTACCGGAAGCTTTACATCCATGATGAGACCGATATTTTTCATCTCACTCTCATCAAGTTTTCGTCCACGATGTTGAGATTCACTACTGTTTCCCATCACAACATCATTGTCATTTGAGGATTCAACACTGCTACTTGTTCCCTCAATAGCCTGCAAAATAGTGGAATCTACTGCAAACATCATCAGTGAATTAATCTCCCCTAACACAAAAGTATAGACATACATTTTTGCATATGGATCGAGATTGATCTCTTGATGTTCAGGGATAAAGAGCGCATTTTCTGTTTTTATCGCAAATTTTGGAAGCTCTTTTTGAGACCCAAGTGTTGTACTCATCGAAGCAGTGATATTGGAAACAATCTCTTTAAGGGCATCGAGATCATCATCGTTCATCTCATTTTTTCCCTCACCATCACCACCAAGCATCATATCTGCCAATGCTGTCGCAAGAGCAGGAGGAACCATAACCATCCCTTTACCACTGGCCGCACCGCTAAAAGTGAGCTGAACACACGCTATTGGCGGGATGACATTGCTGACAATAGAGATGGATTCAGCCTCTTTAAAACTGACACTGGGTGCTTGACCCGTTAATCCTTCTATAGTTGCGGTTGCTTCTGTGGCGAATAGCCCTGTAAAATTATTCATTCGTTATCCTCATCATACTGATCGACGCTTTTCATAATCTCTTTAGCGCCGATAATACGCTCTTTTCTTTTACTTTCAAACTCTTTGAGAGCACGTTTGACCGCATCTTTTTCGGTATCGATCATCTTCGTAATTTGAACCGATTTTCGGAAACGTCGTAGCCCCATTTGTGCGACAAAACGCTCTTTCCCATCGACACTGACACTTACTACATCATCTGCCGGGAGATTTAGGCGTAAAATATCTCCTACTTCGATCTCCAACAGCTCATACAGACTCAGTTCAGCATATCCCAAATTGACTTCTATATTAACGTGAGCACCACCTAAAAGAACTTGAAGTTCCTGATTCCGGCTTTTTTTCGAACTCGTTTCATTGAGCATCAAATCACGACTTGCCAATTTCGGCAAAATCGGTTCTAACGCTATAACAGGATAACAAATATTCATCATTCCCGAACTGTGACCGATGATAATCTCCATCACTACCATAACGACTATCTCATTTTGAGCAACGATTTGGACGACGTTTGGACTCGATTCTTTAGATTCTACTTGCGGGTACAGATCCGTTACCGGTCCCCATGCTTCACGGAGTGTCCCCATCATAACCCGTAAAATTGTCTCAAACAATGATAGCTCAATATCGGAAAACTCACGATTGGCTTCGAAAGGTTCCCCTTTTCCCCCCAAGATTCGATCTAGCATCGGAAAAGCAATAGAGGGGTTGATCTCCAAAACACCATTCCCTTCCAACGGCTTCATCGAAAAGACGTTAAAACTGGTCGGATTGGGAAGTGACATCAAAAATTCCCCATAGGTCATCTGATCAACCGAATGGAGCTGAATCTCTACAATGGAGCGCATAATTGACGATATTTGTGATGAAATAGAACGTGCCATCTTATCGTGAATCCCTCGAAATGCACGGAGTTGCTCTTTTGAGACACGGTTAGGACGCTTAAAATCGTATAACGTTATCTGACGATTTGGAAAAAGGTTCTCTTCTTCTCCATCCAGCGATACTTCACCCTCATCATCAACAACGTCGAGAAGGGCGTCAATCTCTTCTTGGGATAATATATCAGCCATTGTTTACCCCTCCACCGCTGCTTTAATACGTCGAATTACCGATTTATGAATCTGCGAAATACGTGATTCGGTAATATTAACAATCTCACTGATCTCTTTAAGGGTTAACTCTTCAAAATAATAAAGCTGAATAATCATCTGTTCGCGCTCATCAAACCCTATTAAAACATCTTTGATAATATCAACTAACTCATCTTGTTCCATCTGATCGAGCGTCCCCGCTGCGAATTCATTTCCCAACTGATCATCGAGCGGTAAAATGGTATAAATATCCGATGCCAATCGCGCTTCATTGATTTTTTCCTCTTCTATCCCCATTATTTCAGACAATTTCGCATTACTAGGCTCTTCATCGTATTCTGCCATATAGTGTTCAATCTGAATATCAATCTCTTTTATCAAACGTCGGCTTGAACGGCTAACCAAATCGAGTGAACGCAAATAATCCAACATTGCACCGTAAACTCTGGTTTTTGCATATCCCCAAAACGAATCATTTTGCACTTCATCATATCGACGCGCGAGCTTCACCAACTCTTCCGTACCGATAGCACACAAATCAAGGTAATCAATCGAACTAGGTAGTCGCTCTTTGAGACGAAACGACATCGCTTTAACCGCAGGCAAATATTGGAGGGCAAGCTGATCTTCTTGGTGCTTTAGCTCTTGTGAATAGACACCGGCGCCACTCATGCTTTCCCTTTCTCGTTATCACTTAATAACTCTGATTTATGAACATAGTAGGCATCGATAAATTGTTCTCGACGATTAATCTCTCGAACATAATTATCCAAACTTCGTTCATGTGCTTGCTTAGGAAAATTTTGTGTTTTAACCCCAAGCGTTTGAAAATAAAATCCTACACATACATGAGCAAAAAGATAGAAAAATGCACTGATTAAAATCACAAGCCCTAGAAAATTCTCGGCACTGCTTGATTGTAAAACTCCAAAGACAATCCCTAAAAGGAACCCTTGGACAGTCAAGAAAGAGACAAAATTTTGAGCCCGCATTACCTACCTTTTTCCATGACGTTTGAATCTATATTCTACTGCTTGAAGGGTGTATTACTAGCCAAATAGCCAATCACTTGTAACACTTATCTCAAAAATGTTCCATTAGGCGCTTAAAAAAGCCCCCTAATCCACTCTCCTGTGGAGATACGAGCACATTTCGTTCCATTTTTTTTGCCAACCGCTTAACAATCACCTCTAATTCACTTGCGGGGAGAGAAGTAGGAAATTCTCTCGTGAAAAGTGCCCGTTTTTTGACACTCATAACCACTTTCGGATCAGAGCTGATTTGCCCCAAATAGTTAAGGCGAAGCTGATTGCCGATATTGGCTAACGCAACTTTTTGGATCTTTTCAAACAGCCCTAGTGCCTCTTTTTCATTTCGAACTTGATTCATTATAACGCTAATTTCATTGCGTAATCGAGAAGTTACTTTTATCGTCGCATACGCATCGGTAATCGCGGCAGGATCAGGGACAGTCACAACTACGACATCATCACACGCTCGTAAAAATAGCTGTATATGTTCCCCTATTCCAGCCCCTGTATCGATAATCATAACGTCTAAATCATCGAGAATATGCGCTTCATCCATAAATCGTTCAAACAACCCCGATGAGGCGTATTTGAAAATCTCTTCTCCACTCTCTCCTGGGATAAGGACTAAGTTTTTCTCGATAGGGACTAAAATATCTTCCACGCTCGCTTCACCACGAAGAACATGCAAAATATTTTTGGTAATCTTAACATTGAACATCACATCAAGATTTGCCAATCCGATATCCGCGTCAAAGATACCCACTTTTAGCCCATTTTTAGCCATAATATGTGCCATATTGGAACTAATAGTACTTTTTCCAACTCCACCTTTACCACTTGTTATCGCAATAAAACGGGTCTTTTTAGCGGTATTATTCCCTTTTTGCTTTACCAATGCTTCAAGTTTTGCGGCTTGATGACTCATAGGTTCTCACCTTTTTTAAATCCATGCAGCAAACAATCAACCAAGAAATCACTATTGGAGACCACTAAATCTTCCGGTACTTCTTGACCTATGGAAAAGTAGCTGATAGGAACTTTTGTCTCATATACTAACGAAAAAATATTACCAAATCCTCTCGTCTCATCGAGTTTCGTAAACATCAACGTATCGATGCCCAAAGGGGCAAAGTTTTCATAGGTGGATTTCAAATCTTCGTACTTGATTGAACTGGGCATTACCAACACCACATCAACGCTGTAATTTGTATCGTTTGAGCGTAAACACTCATAAATCTTCTCTATTTTCCCTTTATCATAAGGAGAACTCCCCATGGTATCGATCAAAATATAATCGCTGTATTGAAGTGAATGAAGCGCACTCGAAAACTCCGGTGGATCAACTACCGTCTCTATCCCCAATTTCATCATCCGCGCATACTGCATCAGCTGCTCCACCGCACCGATACGGTAAGTATCGAGCACCACAAGTCCCACTTTGTATTTTTTATCTAAAAAATAGGAGTATCGTGCAGCAAGCTTGGCTATCGAGGTCGTTTTTCCTACTCCGGTAGGGCCTACGAGCATTATCACTTTTTTGGACCCTATTTTAGGAGCACTTTCGAGTCGTACAGGGATCATTTTACGGAGTAGTACCTGAAAATAGCGTTTCACCGTCTCCGAGCTTTCCCTCATCCTTGAGGGCATATGCTCTAGCGTGAGTTGCATAATCTCATCAAGATGCTCTTGATTCATCCCGCTTTGTTGTGCGAGACGATATATTTCTGCAAATTCAGGGGGAATCGGTGTACTGTTTTTAGGAGATTTTTCATTCCAAAACATATTTTGAATCAGCTTGACCTTATCACCAAGCTTTTCTATCTCATCTTTGATTTTTTTAAGATCTTCACTCGGAGCGGGTGCAACCGATTTAGAGGGGCGTTCCTCTTCGGTTACTTCAGCAATCTTTGATATCTGTTTGGCGGCTTCAGAGATGTTGTAGAGTACATCATTACTTTGTTGCGCTAGCGGGCGTTGACGGCTCAACGGCTCTACAGGTGTTTTCTTTGGCTTTGGAGCACTATCTTCTTCAATACCCACAACGATCTCATATAGGGCATTTTTCCCGAGTGATTTTTTTTGAATCTCACGGGTCTCGATAAGCATTGCATCTTCACCCACTTCAAGCTGCGCTTTTTTCAGAGCTTCCGCCGGAGTAGAACCGCTAAATGTTAAGATTTTCATAGTCTCTCCGAAATGTTTTTCGAGTCATGCTCCGCAAAGGTATACGTACACTTAAACGCTCATCCCAGTGAGGATGCGGAATAATCAATTCTGGATAATTCAATACCCTATTATCATAAAAAATCATATCCAAATCAAGCGTTCTAGGAGCATTCGCAAAACTACGAACTCTCCCAAAACGCTTCTCAATTCTCCATAATAGCCTCAATAATGCTCTGGGAGAGAGAGTAGTGGAAATCTCGATTACAGTATTGTAAAAATCATCTTGTTTATTGTATCCAAAAGGGGGATTTTTTAGAATCACCCCTGTTTGAATCACACTCAGCTGAGATAATCGATTCAAATGGATTATCAGATGGTGAAATCGTCGTTTCACATCTCCGATATTTCCTCCGACACCCAAAACAGCACGGTGTGAGGGGCGATGACAGCTATCTCTTCGTGTCGGAAATGTGTTATTGACGTAAATCGTATGGCGTTCATCCAAAATACGTCTCAAAAACATGGTGATTTACTCTTGAATCTCACCTTGTTGAGCATTGCGTAACAGTTGAATTTCACTCAAAATTTGCATCATCCCTACCATTGCCAAATGGTAGCCGAATGGTCCAAATCCGATAATTGAAGAGGTGCACACAGGTGCCGTCATACTTTTTTGACGAAACTCTTCACGACGATAAATATTGCTGATATGCACTTCGATGGTTGGGATACTGACCGCACTGATAGCATCACGAATAGCGATAGAGGTATGGGTATAGGCAGCCGGATTAATAATAATCCCATCTGCATCACCGTAGCACTCTTGGATTTTATCGACGATTTCACCCTCTAAATTGCTTTGATAAAAATCGATCTCTACTCCATTTTGAGCGGCAAACTCTTTCATTTGTGCGTGGATTTGTTCCAAACGCATCGGTCCGTACACTTGTTGCTCGCGAACACCGAGCATATTGAGATTTGGACCTTGAATAACAACAATTTTCATCACTCTACCTTAACATTTCAATTTAAGTGTAGATTATACGCCTTGATAGATTATAAGGAACTAAATACCCTTCTTTATTCCAAAAGAATTGATGGACAATCACACATGATAACCAATAGATATTAAATCCATATCGGTAATCGTGATATCACTGTTTGATACCATAACCATCCCATCATTTGTGTATACTACTTTGCTCATAGGGGAAGGTAATGTTTCAAACGATTTATCAATACTTCCGTCACTATTGTAACGAACCAGAGAAAAATCTTTAAATGAACTGTTCCATAAATAACTCGCTACTATGATCTTTCCGTCATTTTGAATCGTAACTCTATACGATTCGTCCTCGTTACTTCCAAAAGGTGTAATTACTTTTCCTTCACTACCAAAAGCAGTATCAAGCGTTTCATCAGTGTTATATCGAATTAAAACAAAATCTTTAAATAGACCGTTCCATATAAACTTTGCAAATAATTTTTTACCGTCATTTTGAACGATAATACTGTATATCTCGCTATTATTCCATTTTTCACTTTTTTGTATATTAATTATTTCATTCACAGTCATCTGATCTTGTAAAGTATTTTTTTTCATCTAAATTCTTTCAATAATATTTTGTTAAACTAATGACACTTTTAATTAAATCAATTTTGTTATTGTATAGTCTAAGTATCACCACTTTGTCATCATAGATACTTTTTTATGCATATCTCATTAACGCTGATATAAGTTGAAATTCCAAGTGAAATTTTACACTCCTAGTATCATCTGTGTATCACTCAAATATATGATTTACTACAGTATTTTTCTTAAAACTCATAAGAGGAAAATCTAAAATCTAACTGACCCCGTATACCCTACCTCTTCGAGTGTCACGGGGTCTCTCTCGTGGGCTACAACACCTGCAACGCGACATAAGTAGAGTTGTAGTCGTACTCGTTTTGTAGACATAACCGTCGGTACCGACACTGGCGTGCCCGTGACTAGGAATAGACATCCTGCCACCCAGTTGGCATTCCGCTCGTCAGGAACCCTGCCTCTGTAGTTGGAAGGGCGACATTCACGCCGTTGAGGGTGGCAAAGCGGTAATCGTTTGTTGTGCCGAAGAGTCCATCGACAGCTACCATAGTATTCGTAACGCCATTGATGTCGTGGTTAAAAAGAGAATCAAGAACATCGTGGGAGGTGTAATCAATTCCACCATTGAGGCTTCCTGTGTCGGCACTCGTTCTATCACTGCTTCTATCCCAAAAATAGTACCAATTTCCGTTGACATGAACGGGAGCGATGAGTTTGCCGTAGCTTCCAAGATCGATAATATTATTCAAATAAATCTAGGTTATATTTAGTAAATTTGTTCTATAGTAAAAATTCATTTTACAAATTTATAAAATTATTTTCATCACGAAATGAGACCATGTTCTACAGAAAAAAAATCATTTTACCTCTCTTTCTTTGCGTATGCTTTAGTCAACTTGATGCTGCTGTTAACGAAGTGATTCCGGGAGATTACGAGGCACCAGCCGTTGGTATAAACTTAACAACTCTTTATCTCGCTGAGAGAAAAATGGCTGGACCATATGTTGATGGACATAAACTCACAGATGAGACAGTAACGTCCCTCATTTCCGCCGTTAAATTTACAACAACACTCGATGTGGGAGGTTATACGGTTTGTCCTATGATTGCATTGCCGTATTCGGTAACCAAAAGTAATGGCGATACCATGTCTGCTATACTGGGTCATGAGTCGGTCGGTTTTTCGGATGTGTTAGTAGGGGCAACCGGATGGCTCGTCAATGATAAAGCAAAAAATCAATATCTTGCAGCAACACTGCTGTTATTTGCACCAACGGGAGAATACAATCCTAAGCAACTACTCAACATCGGGGAAAATAGATACAAATCAACACTCAATATCGGATACGTACAGAAACTAAGTGACGATTTTTTCATCGAGCTTTCCCCTGAGCTTGCTTTGTATGGAAAAAACGATAATTCTCTTGGGCGAAGAATAGAACAAAATCCAAGCTATGCACTCACCACAATGATACGTTACAATCAAACTCCTCAACTTACCCTTTTTGGCGGATTTCAGCAAAATTATGGCGGGGGAACTATAGTAGAAGGTGTGGCACAAAATGATGATACCAGAATGCAAAAAGCAACTTTGGGAGGGTATTATTATACACTTGCCGGCACACAAATTTTTCTCCGTTATGCTAAGGAGTTTCATACTCAAAGCGGTATGAAGATTTCCGATGATTTTCTTTTAAGATTCCAATGGTGGTTTAAATAACCAATGTTCCGAACTACACTATTTTGGTTGATTTTTTTATGGGGGAATATCCTCTTTGCTCAGATTCCAATACAAGACATCAGCCATATAAATTTACCCGTAAAACTCAATGGTGAGTGGGGATTTGCTGAAGATAAAGTACTTTTACCACAACAAACGAACACCATTACCAAAACACTTTATCTTCCTCAATATTTAGAAAGTCGGCATGGACCGAAAGGTGTTGCTACCTTCGTTATTGATCTTTATACTACGCCTAATAAGCCACTTAGCCTTGATTTCAATCCTCTTGTAAACCCATGGAAACTGTTTATTGATAATAACCTTGTATATGAATCAGGAATCATAGATTCCAAAAATAAAATTTATTTAGCCTCTGCTAAACGTCAAATTGCAAACTTCACACCTACTCGACATAAAACTCGTATTACACTTTGGATTGCTAACTCGCAACATCGTCATTTTGGATTAGGTATTTCTCCACAAATTGCACCGTATGGAATTCTTGAATCTTACCATTCATCAATGACATATGTAAACTTTGCTTTAATCAGTATTTTAGTGGCTACCGGATTTTATCATCTTGGACTTTTTCTAGTATGGAGAAGAGACCAAGCACCGTTATGGTTTGGACTTTTTTTACTTGTTTTTACTTTACGAATAGCAACAACAAGTGAAAAAATCATCACGTTAATATACCCCTCAATAACATGGGAAATGCTGACACGTATCGAATATATCAGTGGATATTTAACCCTTCCTCTTTTTATTATGTACATAAGTTCTTTATACCCAAAGCAAAGCAATAAGATTATTCAACTTATTAATATTATAGTAGGAATAGTTTTTGTCCTATTTGGGCTATTTACATCAACCCTGTTTTTTACATCAAGCATGCCAATTACTGAAATAATTATCATCGAGAGTGTAATTTTTGTATCATGGGTACTCTATCACGCATTCAAAGCTAAAGAGCCAAATTCAACCTTTGCTTTTATTACTTTTGTCATTTTCGCTGGAACAATTATCCATGATGTACTAATGTTTTCTAAAGTAATTGATTCAACAGATGATTGGGGACCGATTGGATTTATTGTTTACCTCTTCGCACAAGCTCAAATTTTATTGCAACGCTACGCTAATGCATTTCATACTATCCAAAAGCATGAAAATGAGCTAGAATACATTATTTCCAAACGAACCGGTGAGCTCAAAGATTTACTCTCGCAACGTGAGCTTTTAATGCGAGAACTCAGTCATCGTGTAAAAAATAACCTTCAATTCATCATAGGACTTTTGTGGACCAAGCGTGTGAAAGCTAGCGATGAAACGAAAGCAATTTTATTATCTCTCCAATCACAGATTCAGGCAATAGCAACAGTACATGAAACGCTTTGTGAACAACCAAATATATCCACTGTCAATGGTAATCATTACCTTAAAACCATCATTGATGCTCTTCAAGAGCTCTATCCAAATATCACTTTTTCCTGCACTTTTGGCGAAGAGGGGCTATTATCCCTCGATGATACTATCTCACTAGGACTAGTTGTCAGTGAAATGGTATCAAACACCGTTAAACACGTATACTCAACAAAATCAGGAACAATATCTATCGATTTTGAAATACACAACAATCTGGCAAAACTATCCTATAGTGATGGTCAAACACAATTTCAAAACAATGATTTTTTAAAGGCTTCACGTAAAAATAAAAGTATTGGTTGGTCCATGATTACAGAACTTATACATCAACTAAAAGCCCAAATTTTATCAGAAGGTAATCTTTTTAAAATACAATTTTATACGGACAAAACTGTATGAAAAAGCTCCTAATTATTGAAGACAACTGGATGATGGCGCATGTAATCGACGAAGTGGCACTATCACTTGATATTGATGTTACCGGAATTGCAACGAGTTGGAATGAAGCTACAGAATTGCTTGTTGAGCAAATACCCGATTTTGTCATTCTAGATATCAACATTAATGGATCAGTCGATGGAATAGAAGTTGCTAGACGACTCAAAGAAAAAGAGATCCCTTTTTTATTTTTAACAGCCTATAAAGATTTGGAAATCATAAAAGAGGCTACAAAACTTTCACCACTTTCTTATCTTATAAAGCCTATCACTCCTGAAAATTTAATGGCAACCTTTTTATTATCAATCCAAAAACTTGCTCAAAAAACTCCTCCAACAAACAATTACGAATACCAATACACGATAGATGAGAATGGTATAATTTACAAAAACAAAGTACTATTCAATCTACCAAAAGGTGAACGTAGAGTATTAGGACTACTTCTTAAAAATTTAGGGTACCCTGTAAAGTATGAACTATTTTTTTCCTATGATGATGACGGAACCTTAGACACAATAAATGAAGCAACGTTACGTAATATTATCGTTAAGCTTCGTAAAAAGTGTCCAGATCTTACAATAACAAACATCAAAGATGTGGGATATATAGTAAATTTTGCTCATTAACTATACTTATATTGGCTCAGACTCTACCTGATTCCGCCCTTTTTCTTTGGCACGGTACAAAGCACTATCAGCACGCTGTATCATCGAGTGAGAGGTATCATTTGTAGTAAATATACTAACACCGAAAGAGACCGTTACCCCTCCAACCTCATCAAATGGATATTTTTCTATTGCATGCCGTAACTTATGGGCTACTTTCATCGCTTTTTCAAGATTCACATTAGGGAGCAAAAAGACAAATTCTTCACCTCCCCATCGTGCCATCATATCCCCATCACGTACTCCATCTTGAAACAACTGAGCTACTTTTGTTAAAACCTTATCGCCGATTTGATGACCATAGGTATCATTCACCCGTTTAAAGTAGTCGATATCTGCTATCAATAAAGCGAAACTGTTTCCTGATGTCCAATGTTCTCGCAATAACATATGATGAAATACATCATTAAACTTATTTCGATTAAACAGCTTCGTTAATGGATCAGTGATCGCTAGAAGTTCAATCCGTTTTTTATCGGAAATATCGTGATAGATTGCTGTATAGTTGGTCACCAATCCCTCTTCATCAATCCACGGTGTCATAACGGCATCAACCCAGCGAAGTTCGCCGTCTTTGCCACGGATTTCTATCTCGCCACTCCACCGTTCTATTCGCAATAAACACTCTTTCATCGCTTGATAGTCGGTTGCCAACATCTTATCGGTATAGATATCAGGCAGTGGTCTATAGAGAAGTTCTTCTTTTGTGTACCCAAAAAAAGTAAAAAAGGCATTAGAAACTTCGATAATTTGGCACATTGCATCGGTTTTAATACTCAATAGGTTATCGTCGATAATCTGCTTATCCCGCTGTAGTTCACCATTCAGATGGGCAATCTCTTTCATCTGAGCTTGCAATGCAAGTTTCAACTCATGCTGATCGCTAATATTATAGATAGAGACCATGACCAATGAGTCGTTAGGAACATAAGGGGAGATAATTACTTGCAACTGCATCGAGGTCAATAATGAAGTGGTGATTTTCGTACGGGGTATCTCGATAAAACGGTTTTGTTGTGACGCATCATAAAATGTAGGGGAAGAGATACGCAGTGTCGTTCTAATTTTACGTGCAAGAACAGGATAATCGACATCAGGATAAAATTCTTGAAAGCTTTTGCCAATAATTTCGGATGATTTAATACCGGTATTAATCTCCAACCATTTATTCCAATAAGAGACTCTAAAAGCGTCATCCATAATAATAACCCCAATCTCTAGGGCATCGAGTAAAATATTTGGGAAAGGTATCATTATCATATCAGGCATACAGCTCTTCTAGTTTATGATCAATCAACCCTTTAAGTCGCTCAATCATCTCATCTTTGGTTAATATAAAAACTTTTCCCTCGATATTTTGGGTTTGAAACTCCATATAGGTACTAATAATGATAATACGATGGTAATTGAGTAAATCCTCTTGATTAATCAAACAATTTCCCTCAACCACCTCTGTAGAGGGGACAAAAAATTGTACTTTCGTATGCAGCTCTTCAGTCAAACGGCTGATGATTGTTGCACTAAGAATATTGGTCAATTCAATCACTGCATCGTAAATATCCCCTTCTGAAGGTTTGCTTTCAGCATAAAGATAGTTACCAAGGTTTAGGGCCGATTCCTCAGAAATGACAAATAAAAACTCCCCACCAAACAACCCTCCGAAGAGTTGCTTAGTGACGTAACATCGTTGAGATTCCGGAATCGATTCTTTAATATGGGCATCTAATCCCTCCATATCGCTAATGGTGATTTGAGGGATATGCATTTTCCCAAAAGTTTGAAGCAGATCAGCAATACTCGCTGTTGCATTACCCACGGCAATATTCATAAGTTCTTTTAGCATATCGAGATGGTCTCCGCTAAATTCTACCTTTTGTACCATACATTCCCCTCTGATCTTAGAATACAAGTTGTTGTAAAATATTTTGCATTTTTTCACTGCTAATCGGTTTTGGAATCACCGCTTTTGCCCCTAATGCAATCACTTGCGCTTGTGCTTGAGTCTGGATATCCGCTGTCACGACAATAACCTGTGCTTTTGGATTGATAGCAATAATCTTTGCCAAGGCTTCATACCCATCCATCACCGGCATTGTCAAATCTAAAAAAACGATAGAATGGGAGGATTCAGCATACTGCTCAAGCGCTATTAAACCGTTTTCAGCTTCGAAAAATTCAGCTGAAGGTTCAAACTCTTTGAGCGTTTTAATCAACGATAATCGAGCTAATTTTGAATCATCTACAACTAATATTTTCATTTATACCCCTAAAACTCTTGCAATTTGATTAAATTGTACCCAATTATCGCTAAAGGGTTCTGCTATACTATGAAAAAAAATTCAAAAGAGTCTACCTTGCAAATACTTCTTGCCGACACACTGTTTACCAACGGAGTCATTCTCAAAAATTACGGTATTGTGTTTGATAAAACTATTTTGGAAGTCACCTCGAACGACGAATTGCGTTCCCGTTACGGTGAACAATGTATTGAACTTGGGGGAGGTTCCGTTTTACTTCCAGGGCTTATCAATTCCCATGTCCATCTGGAGTTTTCCGCTAACCGCTCCACCCTCACCTACGGTGAATTTATGCCGTGGCTCTCCAGTGTTATTGCCTCTCGTGATGAACTTATTAACGGATGCGATGATGAGTGCACAACACGCGCTATCAAAACCATGCTCTCCAACGGAATCACCGCATTCGGAGCAGTTAGCTCGTATGGATTTGACTTAAACCCCTGCTTTCAAGCACCTCAAAAAGTAGTCTTTTTTAACGAACTTATCGGCTCTGATCCCCAAATGGCGGATGCCCTTTATGCCAATTTTCAAGAGCGATTGTTTGCCGCACAAGCGTTAAAACGCGAAGGATTTCACCCCTCTATCGCCATCCACTCCCCCTACTCGGTTCACCGTATCTTGATCCAAAAAGCGCTCAAATACGCCCGTGAAAAACATCTTCGTGTGACTGCTCATTTCATGGAAAGTCCTGCTGAGCGCGAATGGTTGGAGAGTAACAGCGGAGCATTTGCACCGTTTTTCCAAAATTTTCTCAAACAGACCCAAGCCGCTAATACCGCTGAAGAATTTTTAAGCTATTTTCGTGATGTTCCCACCCTCTTTACCCACGCCGTTCAAGCCTCAGACAAAGAGCTTTCAACCATTGCTGATGGGAATCACACCATTATCCATTGCCCTATTTCCAACCGACTTCTTGGAAACGGGAAACTTGATTTAAATAGACTAGAAGAAGAGTCGATTCGATGGGTTTGTGGAACCGATGGTCTTAGTTCTAACTACTCCCTTGATTTGTTTGAAGAGATGAAAGTTGCTCTATTTTTGCACCATTCTCGCGAGCTTCTCCCTCTCGCTCACCAACTCTGGAAAAGTGTCACCACCAACGCAGCAGAAGCATTGCAACTCAATTGTGGTAAAATCGCACCAACTTTCGATGCCGATATTCTTGTGATGCGAATCGATTATCCGATCAACGATCAATTACCGATTCATCTTATCACGCAACCGCATAGTATTGAATCGATTTATATCCAAGGGGAAAAAATACAATGATGGAAATCATCAAAAAAATCGGCTCATGTTTAGCAACAGGGCTCAAATTCATCCAAGCTCATTTCAAAGCAACGGTTTTAGTTGTATTAGTCCTATGGCTTATCCTCCCATCAAGTGAAGAGGGGTTAAAATCCCATAATCTCCAAAAAATAGCCCTTACGGGTCCTATTATGGATGCTACCTCTATCGTTGAACAGCTTGATGAAGCACGTGAAAACAAAGAGGTTAAAGGGGTACTTTTTAGTATCGACTCTCCCGGCGGCGCGGTTGCTCCATCAGTCGAAATTGCTTATGCCCTCAAACGGCTCTCTGATACCAAACCGACCGTTGTTTACGCGGCAGGGATTATGGCGAGCGGAGGGTATTATTCAGGGATTTGGGGGAAAGAGATTATCGCCAATCCCGGTAGTATGATCGGCTCTATCGGTGTCATTATGGAGGGTGCCGACATCTCAGGACTTATGGAAAAAGTGGGGGTAAAAACCCAAGTGGTTCATGCCGGAACTTACAAACAAGTGGGGACGTTTGATCGCCCATGGAGCGCAGTGGAGCGTGCCGAACTCGACAAAGTAATCGGCGGGACTTATAATCTCTTCGTCGGAGACGTAGCCCGGGCCCGTAAACTCGACATTAATCGTAGCAGTGAGTACGCCGATGCCCATATCTTTACCGCTGAACAAGCTAAAAAAGTGGGGCTTATCGACAGTATCGGAGTAGAATTCGATGCCAAAAAACGGGTAGAGGTGTTAACAAAAGTCCAAGACCCCGAATGGAACAAAGAAGATCCTATGGATAAATTTTTCAAACGGTTCGCAGCAGAGGGAGCCAGTTTGGCTCACATGTACTTTCCACCCGTTACGCTGAAGTAATTTCTACCACTTCAGCTCTCACAACCCGCTTATCATTCATAGCCTCAAACTGATCCCCGACACTGAGAACATCCAAATCGATCACTTTCCCCTCACGGGCGATCTGTGCAAATCCGCTTTTGTTTTTATTTTTGGGATGATTGGCATTGAATCCTTGCTCTAACTGTGTAATCATAAACTGCTTTTGACGGAGTGTCGATTCGATACTCTGCGTTAACCGCTCCATCAACGGGATAATCTCCCGTCTGCTTTGCTCTAAGCGTTGTGTCATCTGTCGATTTAACCGCTCTCGTAGTTCTTTGACCAGCTCGCGTTGAACCTCTAAACGATGTTCTACCCCGTGACGTTTAAATGCCTCTTGCATCGAGGTGAGCTGTTCACGCTTACGCTCTAGTCGTTGTGTAATCATCCCAAACGCACGGGTACGAATCTCATCGATACTTTGGTATAGCTCGTTTTGATCGGGGAGAAGCATCTGCATCGCCGTGCTCGGTGTCGGAGCGCGCATATCGGCGACATAATCGCTGATAACCCAGTCGATTTCATGTCCCACCGCCGACATTACGGGAGTGTTCATGGCAAAGATGGCATCGGCAACAATCTCCTCGTTAAACGCCCATAAATCCTCGATACTTCCACCACCCCGTCCCACAACGACCACATCCGCGTTTAACGTATCAGCATAACGCAGTGCATCGGCTATTTGTCCCGCCGCACTTGAACCTTGTACCAATACATCCAAAACGATGAGTTTGACCAACGGCCATCGATGCGATGCGACGCGCTGCATATCCTGTAATGCTGCCCCTGTCGCGGAGGTGACTAAAATGATTGTTTGGGGGAATTTAGGAAAGCTTTTTTTACGTGTCGGGTCGAAGTACTCTTTTGATTCTAACTTTTGTTTGAGTTGCTCGAACGCAACCGCCAATGCCCCTGCACCATAGGGTTCGGCACTGACACAGTTAATCTGATATTCACCGCGAGGAGTATAGAGTGATAATGCACCGTGAATAACCACATGAGCACCCTCTTCGAGAGAGAATTTTAACCGCACCGCATTACCGCGAAACATAACACATTTTATCGAAGAGTTGGCATCTTTGAGTGTGAAGTAGATGTGTCCGCTACCGTGTTTAGTGACGCGGGAGAGTTCCCCCTCGACACTGACAAATTCAAACGTTGTTTCGATGAGAGTTTTAATCTGTTCATTAATCCCCGAAACACTGAGCACAGAAGCCATAAGGTTACTTTTTACGGGCAATCATCAAGGTCGAAATATCCATAGAGAAGCTTTTAGTATAGAGCATCTCAAAACCTGCTTCTTCGAGTTCAGCTCTCATTTTAGCCACGGTCAAAAAACCCTCGATAGAGTCAGGGAGATAGCGATACGCTTCGTAGTTATTGGAGATTAATCCACCGATGCGGGGAAGGACGTTGTTCATGTACCAATCGCGCACTTTACCAAGCAATGAAGGATTTTCATTTTTCATAAATTCGAGGATTACGACCAGTCCTCCACTTTTGAGGACACGGTTAAATTCGCGTAATCCTGCTTGACGTTCAACGACATTACGAATACCATACGAGATACTGATGATGTCAGCAGTGGTGTCAGATTCTGGAAGTGCTGTTGCAGGGGCGATATGAAACGTCATTTTCGGAAATTTTTCACGTCCTACACCCACCATCCCCTCACTAGGATCAACACCGACAATCTCACTTACAGTAATACCCGCTTTGTCTGCACGACGCTTCCAGTATCCCATCATATCACCCGTACCGCACGCGACATCGACAATCGAATCGATATTTTTCGTAGCACAGTAGCCAAACGCTAAATCACATGCCTTACGACGCCAAAAAGTATCGACACCCATACTAAGTACCCGATTAGCACGGTCATATGTTGGGGCGATATCGTTGAACATCGAGACGATTTTTTCTTGTTTGGTCATAAAAATTCCTACTTCTTTTTCATCCAAAGGATAATATTATCGGTGATTTTAGCGTGCAGTACCTCAAAATCCTCTGTAATGATTCCAAGAGTTTGCAAACCGCCTCCGATTTTGGGTGCAATGTAACTGAGATACCAATCACACACCTCACGACTCGCTTCAAACATCCCTACTCCCCCCTCAATCATCACAAGACGATACTCTTTTATCCGTTCAAAATCAGAAGCGATAAATACTTGGCGGTTCGGGATACTAAAAAGGGGGATTGTGATATCAAAATCGCTTTTCTGTGAGTAAATCAGTACATCGGGAGCTTTTCCGTTGACCAGTCGTGCATCGAGGCTCGGACGATCATGTCGAACGGTATTTCCCCCAATCACGATTAAGTCGCATTGTTCACGAAGAGCATGGACATGCTTACGAGACATTTCAGAGCTGATAATACCGTTATCTATCGTTCCATCAAGGCGTTGAGCCCATTTAAAAAACACAAAAGG
Source organism: Sulfuricurvum sp. (assembly GCF_028710345.1). Classification (NCBI taxonomy): domain Bacteria; kingdom Pseudomonadati; phylum Campylobacterota; class Epsilonproteobacteria; order Campylobacterales; family Sulfurimonadaceae; genus Sulfuricurvum; species Sulfuricurvum sp. The sequence continues at coordinate 189,584 of NZ_JAQTUH010000003.1, forward strand.
GGAATTTTGCCATTTTATAAATGGTTCTAACAATTTCTGACCCTCAGACTCCATCACTTCAAAAGTACATTTAATCCCCGCATCTTCGAGGATTTTTCCCCCATTTGCCGCTTGGGGGTTCGGATCTTTACACGCTATAAAAAGCTCTTTTATCCCTAAGTCACGTATTAGCAAAGCACAAGAGGGGGTTTTACCGCTGTGAGAACACGGCTCCAACGTCACCGCCATCGACACAGAGTTAAAAATGTTGTTGTGATGGGTTCGGAGATAATCGTGTATGGTGTGTGCATCATAACACTCGGCTAAAGTGTTATCCCCGCTGAGGAGTGAGTAAGCATCCCGCAATGCGTAGACTTCGGCGTGAGGTCCACCCGCAACTTTATGCGCCCCGACTGAGAGGATAGCTCCATCTGCTGAGATACATACTGCACCGACGGCAGGATTAGGAAAGGTAAGGAGTTGATAGTCCCACGCTAGATCGAGCGCGAGTTTCATAGCATGAGCGGTGGTTTTCATTACCACTCGAAGTAGGTTTTAGCCTTGCTAATGGAGCGAAAAGGGATTCTTTGCTCCCCGTTTTCTTTGGTCATTAAAATGATTTCATCGTTTTCGACACCCATCATTTCTCCCTCAAATTTCTCTTTTGCGATGGTGCTCAAAGCTACTTTTTCACCGACAGATTGAACAAAATGATCCAACGTTTTCAAACGTCTCTCAATCCCTGGACTACTCACTTCGAGACGATACTCACCACCTACGGGAGAGGTAACGTCTAAAAGGGGATTGATAAGATGGGTGAGTTCTGCACATTGATTCAATGTTACACCGCCCGGAGCTGTTACACTGACACGATAGATGGTATTCTCATTTTCGTGCAGAAGTTGCGTGTCATACAAAGCAAGACCGATGGACTCTGCCATTTTTTGGATATCACGTTCAAGACTCATCTTTCTTCTCCTTGGCAATTTTGGCAAACAATGCTTCAATATTTCGGCTACGCTCTAACGTATCATCAAAGACAAATGTTAGACGGGGAGAACGAAACCACCCTTGATCTTTCATACAATGCTCTTCGATAATAGGACGAACTTTTTCCAGCAGTTTTATAAATGCGGCTTGCTCTTGCGCAGTGTAATCATGGGGATCAAGATAGACTTTTGCATCACTACGACCGCGTGAACATTTAACATCCACAACATCTACTTCGCGTATACGTGCATCAGCAAGAGCTGAAATCGCTTCAGGAATCAGCTCTTTGAGCATTGACTCCGTACGTTTGATTTTTATTTGTGCCGGTGTCACAGGGTTACTTTAGTCTCGATTTTTTTGAAGGTTTCGATTACGTCACCCACTTTAACATCGGTGTATCCGTTGAGGACAACACCACAATCGAACCCTTTGGTAACCTCTTTGACATCGTCTTTGAAACGGCGGAGAGAAGTAAGATCACCCTCATGGATAACGACACCCTCACGGATAACACGAACCATTCCACCACGAACCAATTTACCATCAACAACCACACATCCTGCAATGGTTCCTGAGCCTTTAGGCATTGGGAAGGTATCACGAACTTCCGCTTGTCCGGTGTTCTCTTCTCTAAATTGCGGTGCCATCATACCACCGAGCAACAATTTAACATCGTCAATCAATTGGTAAATGATAGAGTAAGTTTTGATCTCTACACCCATCTGTTTTGCCATCGCGTTAACATTACCGGTAGGACGGACATTAAATCCAAGAAGGGCGCAGTTCTCACTGTTATTGACCAAGGCAACATCGTTTTCGGTAATTCCACCGACACCGCTGGAGATAACTTCAACTTTAACCTCTTCATTACGTAAATCAGCAAGTGCTGATTTAATCGCTTCCAAAGAACCGTGAACATCGGTTTTAAGAACTACTTTAAGAGCTTTAATACGACCTTCGGCAATCAACGACGTCAAGTCATCAAACGATGCTTTAGTACTCAATGAGAGTTCGCGGTGACGATCATAATCAGCACGTTTTTGCGCTACTTCACGTGCTTCACGATCACTTTCCATAACCATCATAACTTCACCTGATGGCGGTACATCGCTCAAACCGACGACAACAGCTGTTTGACTCGGTCCGATCTCTTTGAGTTGCACTTTACGATCATTAATAAGTGCACGAACACGCCCGTATGCACCACCACAAACGATGTTATCACCGACATGAAGCGTTCCGTTTTGAACGATGACGGTAGCAACCGGTCCACGCCCTTTTTCCAATGTAGACTCAACAACGACCGCTTTTGCCATGACATCAGGGTTTGCTGTAAGCTCCATCACTTCAGATTGAAGTAAGATAGCTTCTAATAGTTCATCGATTCCTGTCATTGCTTTTGCAGAGACACCAACGAACTCTACATCTCCGCCCCACTCTGTAGGATTAAGTCCAAGTTCTGCCATTTGGGCTTTTACCATATCTGGATTTGCACCCGGTTTATCCATTTTATTGACTGCAACGATAACCGGAACTTTTGCATCTTGTGCATGTTTTACCGATTCGCGTGTTTGTGGCTTAACTCCATCATCCGCCGCTACGACGATAACGATAATATCGGTAAGCTGAGCCCCGCGTGAACGCATAGCACTAAACGCTTCATGCCCCGGAGTATCGAGGAATGTAATCAATTTACCTTTTTGCTCTACTGAGTATGCACCGATATGTTGAGTAATGCCACCCGCTTCGCCGTGTGCAACTTTTGCATTACGGATTGCATCCAAAAGTGATGTTTTACCGTGGTCAACGTGCCCCATAATCGTAATAACAGGAGGACGCTCAACTGAACCTTCACTGTCTTCGTGCTCTTCATCGTAAGCTGTTTCGAGATTAAAGGCATCTTTTGGATCGATAGTCGTTACTTCAACCCCAAACTCACTTGCCAAAATTTCGATTTCATCTTTTCCGAGGAAGTCATTTTTAGTTACCATCATCCCTAAATCAAAAAGGACTTTGATAACCGCAGAGATAGTTTGTCCTACTTTTTCGGCAAATTCATAAACACGAACATCTTCAGCGATTTCTACGTGAGTAATAACTTCATCTTCTTTAATATCTTTAGAATATTTTTTACGTGCTTCACGAGAAACTTGACGCGGTTTACCACGATTTGCACCCTGTTTTTTACCTGAATTTCGTCCGAGTGGTTTTTTCTCTTTTGGTTTTTGCTCTTCTTCCGGAGGGATATTGGTATGGAGATCACTGAAATCAAGAAGTACTACTTGTTCATCTTCATAATCCATAGAGACATCAGAAATATCACCGCCAAAAATATCAAGACGTACCCCTTGCTCTTTTTTGCTGACAGGGGCATTACTTTGATTTTTCTTCGCTTTTTTGGCTTCAAGCTCACGCTGTACTTCTGCACTTACCTTACCATATTGAGAAATATTTACACTCTCATTTTTTACCGGTGCAGTGACAACTTCAACAGGGCGTGCTTTTTTGACAATTTTAAGCCCAGAACGTTTTGGAGCTTCTTCTTCCACTACCTCAATAACAGGAGTTGTCTCAACAACGCTAACAGGCTCAACCGCTTTTGGCTCTTCTACAGCAACAACCGGAGCTTCCTCTACAACCTCTTTAACAGCTGCTTTAGGAGCACTTGACTCATGTGCTGCTCCGCTCATGATGTAGTTCATGATTTTTTCAGCTTCTTCCATTGATACAGTACTTGAAGCAGTTTTAACATTCAACCCCATAGCGGCTGCTTTATCCACCACCTCTTTAGAATTGATTCCAAGTTCCTTGGCGATTTCATGAACTCTTACTTTATCCATCATTAACGACGATCTCCTTTAAACGATTCATCAGCGCTGCTGGGGTGTTGCTCTTACAGTAGCGGGCTAGCTGCCCCGAAGTTTTTTTATGATCGGTACACGTGTTGCACAGATAAAAACTTCGCCCCATTCCCATGTAGGGTTCTAAATGTCCTTCTTTGCATTGAAGTCGCACGAGAGACGATTGTGTAAATCTCTCCCTACAAACAATGCACATACGTACAGGCTGATTTATATTTCGCGCCATTATACCTAAATCTTTCTTTAGTTATCGTTCGACAACGAGTCCATCGTTGTCAAAGTTTAAGATTTTGACATCAAAATCTGGAAATGCACTCACAAATTTATCGGCCATCATCGCAGCATCTTGGTCATAGACCATATTAAAGAAGGTTGAACCACTACCTGAGAGGGTTGACATCAAGGCACCATTTTCATACGCAATCCGTTGAATATCAAAGAGTTCCGGAAGCATTTTCATCCGTAACCGTTGATGGAAACGATCTTGGGTAGCAAGACGAAGCATCTCCCAATCTTCGTTATAAAACGCCCCAACCGTCACTGCTGTGTGAGAGAGATTAAAAACAGCATTCTCTTTACTGTATGACTTTGGGAGTGTTGTGCGTGATTTTGCAGTCGAAATCGGTTTATTAGGGATCACCACCACCGCTCGGAGGTAATCAGGCATATGTTTTTGCTGAGAAAAAACTTTTTGCTTCTCTACCATACTTGAGTTAAATCCCCCCATAACCGCAGGAGTGATATTATCCGGATGGGTCTCATAGACTAATGCATAATTGAGGATACGGCGTTTAGAGACTTTTACCCCTGCTGCTTCATGAGCACAACTGATAGCGCTCACGATTACGGCTGATGAACTTCCAAGCCCGCGAGACATAGGGATTTGATTATAAAACGTAAATTTAAAATTTTGACGCTTTTGGGTAAGACGACGGTAATGTTCGTTAAAAATAGAGACAAAAAGGTTGTTCCCTTTGAGACGAGGGTTATTTTCACCCTCCCCTTTGATCGAAACGGCAAAAAAACGGGACGGAACAAGCTCTACACGATTACGTAAATCGACAGCAAGTCCCAGTGAATCAAATCCTGGTCCTAAGTTGGCACTGGTTGCGGGTACGCTTACAAACACTCTATTTCCTTCATAACTATGTTAAACACTTTACAAGCAAAGCGCGCAAAGTAGCAGGGACTAACGTCCCTACAACCCCCTAAAGCTTCCCATATCTTTCGGATATGGGAGAAATGGACACATCCCTAAAGTGCATCAATTCCATAAGAAGGGGCATTCTCGGTATTAAAATTTTCCGTACATATCCTCCGTGGAAGTTCAAAGCCACTCAAAACAGCCTCTTCCAACGGTTGCAACGAAATCGTATTGCTATTTTTAACGAAATAGAGCTTTCCAACTGCTTTGATGGGGTGATTTTGGTTAAAAAAGAATCCATCTATCGCCAATAATGGGATTTTTTTGACGATGCTGAGTGTTTGCAAAAAGAGATAGGTCACTTTTATCCCCATAAAACTCCCCGGACCATTCGCATAAATAAGATGGGCGAAAGTGTAACGATTCAGTAAATCTTCAAAAATTTTAGGAAGGGCATCGGAACCCATTTCCAAAGAGATAATCTCTTCGACAATATCACCGTTTTGATCATACACACCGACACACAATGGTGAGCCCAGAGCAATCACCACTGCATCATGCATACGCTTTTGCCAACTCTTTGGACTCTTCGCTAGAGAGTTCTAAAATTTCATAATTTGCGGGATCTTTGAGAAGTTCCAATGTGAGTTTGTGGTTAAGATCATGACTTCCCGCAAACGCTTCATAATTACCAATAAAATTCATCCCTATCAAGGACATATCACCGATGGCATCGAGGATTTTATGGCGAACAAATTCATCGCCGAATCGTAACCCTTCCGGATTGAGCACTTTTTTATCGTCCAATACTACCGCGTTTTCCAAACTTCCGCCAAGGGCAAGCCCTTTTGAACGGAGATATTGTACTTCATGTACAAAGCCGAACGTCCGTGCGCGGGCAATCTCTTTTTTATAGTTTTCTTTATTAAATTTCAGAACATAGCTTTGTTTATCGATTACGGGATGGGAAAATTTAATCGTAAAATCGTAATTCATATCATTGGAAGGGATTAATTTGACATATTTGTCCCCCTCTTGAACAATAACCTCTTTTTTAATCCGCATTATTTTTTTCGGAGCATCCAACTCAACAACACCCGCTTCATCTAATAACATGCAAAAACTCATCGAGGAACCGTCCATTACCGGAACTTCATCTGCATCGACAATAACACGGAGATTATCAATCCCATAAGCATAAATCGCTGAAAGCATGTGTTCTATCGTGGAGATAAAAACCCCGTCTTTTCCGATAACGGTAGCCATTTTAGTATCAACGACATTCCCAGGAAGCAGTGGGATAGAAACACCGGCATCGCTTCGAAAAAAAACAATTCCGCTGTTACTATCAAGCGGTTCAAGTCGTAAATGAACCGGCACCCCTTTGTGTAAACCGATCCCTACGAGTTCAACACTTTTACCGATTGTGGTTTGTTTTTTCATTGCCTTTTATCCTCTTCGGGAATAGTTGTTCTTATTATAGCCGTTTTACTTCTGATCAATAAACATTTTCGCCGTATCAATAACACTGGTAATATTATCACTAATCCATTTACGATCCATCCACTCTTCCGGACGCACTTCGATCCCTTGGACTAAAATACCAAAATGGAGATGATCACCCATCGCATATCCGCTCAAACCGGTTTTAGCGATTTGTTGATTTGCCGTAACACTATCGCCCTCTTTGACCTCAAGCTCTGAACAGTGTCCATAAAGGGTATATAACCCTAATCCGTGATCAATAATCGGAAGATTTCCATAGATACCGTTGGATTCTGCAAAGACCACTTTTCCACTGTTAGATGACGTAATCGCCCCCATATGGATACTAGCAAGGTCAAGCCCCATATGGTAAGCATTGGAAAGATCCGTTTTTCCTTTGAAACTGTAAATACGGTGGTCACCAAAATCAGCTACCTTTTGTCCGTTTACCAATGGATAAAAAGGGGCTGGTCTAAAATCACTTACCATACCTTTTGAGACTTTTGAGGTGATGGTATGGATGATTTTTTCATTATCGGCACGGACGTTTTCGTTAATAACTTTAAACTGCTCTAAGCGATCGTCAATCCCCTCTGTTTGCTTATAGACACTGGCTAATTCCGCGATTTTTCCATCTAAAAAGGCATCGCTCAGTTCCAGCTTAGAGACTTTATACGCATGGTCTTTCAATCGCAAAGGGACAGAACTTCGGGTTTCATTTCCTGCTTTATCACGTGCGACAACGGTAGCACTGAAAGTATCGTTTTGTACCGGCCATGCAAGGAGTGAGGCGTAATACCCTTTTTTATAAAACGGTTGAGCAATAAACTTTTTACCAAAAGAGGTCTCGATATTCAAACTCTCCATATGGGCATCATCTGCTTTGAAAACAACGATAGCCGATCCCCCTTTTTGGATCTTATACGAGTTAGCAATAATCGAGAGGGTAGGACGGTGCTGATCGATTACCAGAGTTACCTCTTTTTTGATTGTATTCCCCATAAAAAGTCCCCATAAGCTGTTGTCGGTCGCTTTAATTTTAAGGACAACCGATTCTGCTTCACTGGTACGCTTTCCCTTTGGTGGGAGAATTTCAAAATGGCGTTTAGTCTCTTTGGATGGGGTAGTCTCATCGACAACAACCCACTCATCATGAGTCCCTTCAATCGTTGCACTAAAAGATTTTAGACCGCTTATGTCACTCACATCAACTTTAATCGGCTCTTTAAAATTCCAATAAGCATCATGACTTAACGTCACAACAGGATCTTCTCGCTCAAAACGGGGTGAAAATGCCATAAAACCAATCATCCCTATCGCTGCTGCACCCAAAACCCATCCTACTATTCCTGCACCGTTACGATTGCGTCTCATCTAACTCCCTTGTAATACTGATTAATAATTTTTTAACCGCTTCGACCATTTCGATACCGGCTATCCGAGCCCCTGAGCGGCTATAATGTCCCCCACCGCCATATTCCTCAAGAATATGTGCGGTATTAACGCTTCCATCGCTGCGCAATGAGATTTTGACGCCGCCTTGTTTTAATTCTACGACCAACAAAGCAACACGAACTGTTTTAATGCTTAATGCCTCATCCAGAGTAGTTTTACAATCACGCAAGAGTGCACCGGTAGAATCCAGCATGGATCGATCCACCTCAAAAAGTGCAACTTCTCCATCATGAACTATTTTCATTTTTGAAAGCATTACCCCTCTGAGTCTCATAGAGGCCAAAGAATGGCTGTTAAAAAGCCATTTTACACATTGCTCATGATCAGCGCCCAGCCCAATCAAAGCCTGAGCCATCTCAAAAACCACACTAGTACAAAGCGGATCACTAAAACAATCGGTATCGTCTAATAAGCCTGCATAAAGCGCATTTGCCATTTTACCATTGATTTTGATACCGTTGGCAACAAACCACCCATAAAGAATCTGCGTTGTACTTAATGCGGTTGCATCAATACAGTTATACGTTCCATACTGTTCGTTACTGATATGGTGATCAAAGTTAATCAGCTCACCACTGTATTCAATCCCCAACCGTTTAAAATGACCGCAATCAAAACTGATGACCAAATCGGCATCATCGGGAAAATTATGGCGAATTTTATCAGACCATGGCAAAAATAAAAGATTATGATCGCCAACCGTTGTGGAACAATAGAGGGTTACTTTTTTTTGGTATCGGAGAACGTGAGAATAAAAAGCACATGCCGATCCCAACGAATCAGCATCAGGATGTTCATGGGCAACGAGGACGATGTGATGAGCAGAATCGATAAGGGTTAAAGGCATTAATACTCTAAAAATAGCCTATCCAGAGGCTGAAATACTAAAATTATAACACTTCTTTTCCCATTTTTTCTTGATCGAAGTACGTTACCTGATTCCGCCCATTTTGTTTTGAACGGTACATTGCCATATCTGCATAACGGATAAGCATATCAACATCTTCACCATCATCAGGATAGAATGCCGCACCGATACTTGCGCCTATAGTAATAGTGATATTATTCACAACAAATGGCTCTTTGAGTGATTTTAATATTCGTTCCAAAAATGGGTGAACATCCCCTTTATTATAAGCATCACTTAATAATATAACAAATTCATCCCCTCCTACACGGGCAACTGCATCACTTTGTCGCAATTGCTCTTTTAGTCTAAGTGCCACTTTTTTTAAAACGTAATCTCCCATTTCGTGTCCGTAGGTATCATTGACCGGTTTAAAACCATCTAAATCCAAAAAGACTACCACAGCTTTTGACCCTTGACGTTTTGCAGTACCGAGCATTTGTTGCGCTAATGTCATATATAAATGACGATTTGGGAGGTTAGTTAGCGGATCATAATTTGCCATGTGGTGCAACAAATCTTCTTGTTTTTTTTGTTCCGTTATATCGCTGAAAATTCCGATATAATTTTCAATCGCCCCTTGAGGGTTACGGATAGTGTCAATACGTAAATATTCAGCATACTCTTCACCACTTTTTTTCTTATTCCAAATCTCACCACGCCATGATTTTCCCTGATTAAGGGCTTCATCCATTTGAAGATAAAAGAACTGCTCATGCCTCCCAGAACGGAGAATTTTAGGCGTTTTTCCTAACACCTCTTCGCTACTGTAGCCAGTTAAAAAGGAAAAAGATTCATTAACATCTATAATCACTTTATGCGCATCGGTAATAACAATCCCCTCACCTGAGTTATGAAAAACATTAGCTGCCCGTTTAAGATATTTTTCACCCTCTTTCCGAATACGAATTTGTTCTTCCAACTCATCCGATTCACGTTTGAGTTTTCGCGTCATATTACCCATTTTGAATACAAAAAAAGTTAGAAGGAGGACGGTCAAACTCATACTAAGAATAATCATAAAAGCATATTTTTGGATAATGTCATTTAAAGTAAAATTAGGAGCTTCATCAAAAGGGGGGACCCGTAAGTTTTGCATCATCATCCGAATTCCTTCGTATGACAATGGGATACTCCACCCATAATACCCCGCTGTTTTGGTTATCTCAGAGCCATAGGGCAAGTTTAAGAGTGCGACGGCAACTTTATTTGCCAAATAACGATCCGTTTTTTTAGATGAAGCGAATGGCCATTCGGGGTACAGAACTGTTGAAAGAGCTTGCGGAAAATTTCCCATTGGGTGGATAATTTTGAAATCGTTTCGATCTATTTTCCCCTGTTTGACCATTTTTTCCAACACACCAGTACGGATAAATCCCACATCGGCTGAACCGTTTTTGACAAGATTCACAACTTTATCATGGGGCATATCGGTAAATTGAATATCCGAATTTTTTGAGATATAGATACCGTTCTCTTGGAGCAATACCCTTTGAGCCAAATAGCCTCCCAATGAAAATTTATCAACGGCAGCAATATGCTTATCACGCAAATCGTTTAGGGTTTGAATATCGTGACGATTAGAACGGGCAATAATCACCCCACCGAACTGAGTCAGCTCTTTTTCACCGACATTAGCTCGAATTAACGTTGCCATACGACTTGCTTCGTATTTAGAGGAGAGAAAAATATAGTGTTCTGGATTGGTAAACATAAAGTCAAGCTCATTTAATGCGGCAGCTTTATTGAATTCCGCGTAGGTCAGTGGACGGATAGAAAAATGGTGTGTGGGTATTTTATTAGATAAATAGATAGCTAAAGGTCCCCATTCTTGAAGTGTTTCGGCTTTAGAACGAAATGCCAAAACACCGATTACTGCCTCTTTCTTCTGAGTGATTAGTGCAGAATCAGCCCATAAAGAAACCGAAAAAAATAGTAAAATAATAGATGTACTTAAAAACTTGATTCTCATTTTATACCTTTAATTAGAATCAAGTATAAAACGAAAAGCTTAATTTATAATTAAGAAGTACTTTTTATTCAACAGTATTTTGTAAAACCGCTTCAAAATCTTTTTGTGCCTGTACTAAAACAGCTTTTGCTTCACTGTCACTCACGCGAGCACTGCTCATCCAGTTATAAACCCCCGGAAAGCCCATCACGATTTCATTAGCATCTTTCTTTTTATATACCATCAATGTACACGGTGCAAAAGCAGCTGCTTCGGGACGTGTTTTGGCTACCGTATAGATAACTTTGAGTTTGCAAATCGAATAGGTATCGTAAAAATCAAACGGGCTCGCTACACTGCTCTCATTGAGGGCAAAGTTATAATCGGTAAAGTTGGACAAAACAAATCCGGCAGGTTTTAATCCCTCTTCAATCATCATCTCTGTACTATCTTTGTCACTTTTCCAACTATCACTACTACTTGCTTTAACATAACGGCTGAGTAATGTACCCTCGGCAGGGAGGGAGGTTTCGCTCATAGTGATTTTCGCATTCGGTAACGCTTTTTTAAGTGTTGAGAGTGCCTCTTTTTCGATTAGACCAAACTCTTTTGCTTTAAATCCTGCTATTTTTGCCATAGCTTCGGCAGTGAGAATAGAGACATGGAGATTTTTATCTCCGTTACGTTGATAAATCCCAAATCCCATCGGAACAAATATTCCGGCATCCGGATGAGATCTAACCAGTGAATCCGCTAATTTTTTATGATACGCGGTCAAAAGGTTAAACTGAGCAAAATCGCTTTGACCGAACTGTTTTGTAAACGGACCGTTCATTTCGCTGTCTGCCGCGATTACAAAACCGTTAGCCTCTAACGCTTTTTCAATCACCGACGCGTTAAGCTTACCATCCGCATTTGGGACACTAATGAGATGCAAATCTCCGCCAAAAAGGGAGAGAACTCCCACCAGTAGTATTAGAACAATTTTTTTCATGTTGACTCCTATGGTTGAATGTAAAATGCGCCTTCAGTGGCACGTTCGATCACTTCGGCAATCCCCGCACTGACAATTTCGACATCATCATCGAGCTGATCGGGAGAAATCTTTTTGGTCTCCATCGTATTGCCGCATGCTACGAATTCGACACCGTACTGTTGCAACGCACGTACCCGCACCGCAATCTCTTTTTCGCTTTTAAGGAGCGTACGGATTCCGTGGTAATAAGCGACGATCCGTAAATGAACCTTTTCAGGTCCGTAAAATTTGAGAACATTATTCGCGGTACTCAGCCCGTGATGGATCGCTTCATCATCCCCGTGACTGATCCCCATCACCACTTCGCGCGGTTTTTCCATCGTCGGAATGGGATTGGCAAGGCGAATATCCCCGAAAGCAAGTGTTGAGAAGAGTGACGATAAAATTATGAACCGTTTCATTATTGTTGCTCCCATTCTAGTGTACGATAAGAGGTTTCAACATTTTGGCGATGCGTCCCCTCATACAGCTTATACTTTTTATACGTATCCATACTCACCTTTTTAACCGTCTCATCGATCCCTAGCCCATCGGCAATCGCTGCGCGTATTTCCGCTCTCATCTGCATAAAATACTCTCTCGTCATCTGCGCGGCATTCTTATCGGTTCTGTATCCGTGCCCACCGACAACATGTTCGGCTCCCAGTTTATCCAAATCATCCAAAGTAGAGAGCCAACCGTTGATGTCACCTCCCCGAACGGAGGGGAGGCGATCGTTAAACACCAAATCGGCAGCGATTAGTACTTTTGATTTTGGCACATAAACGACCATATCTTTCAGTGTATGGGCTTTTTGTTTTGCAAAGATGAGATGCAACGTTTGATTTCCAATGCTCAGATTGGTATCGGTAGAAATAAAATCTGTTGGCATCGTCGGAACGCTCTGTGCGTATGCATTAGGAGAGATATAGGTTTGCATTCGGGCAGGGGTGCTCATATCGGCACTCACTTTGAAATCATCCGAACCCAAAACTCTAACTCCCATTTGCGTATAAAAATTATTACCAAGCCAATGATCATCATGGATATGGGTATTGATCACAAGTTTTACTGGTAGAGGTTTAATACGTTGCATCGCTTTGTACGCCGATGCGGCATAGGCGTATGAGGGGCCGGTATCGACTACCACATATCCATCGCCTGCATCGATATAACAGTTGTTGGTGATGTTGCCGTTGTTGGTTGTATTCATCACCTCCGGTAGACCTATAAAACAGGTCACATCCGAGGTAATACGTACCGGTTTGAGTGCGTAATCATACGCACTCAAACTTGTGACGATAAAGAATAGTGTTCCCAATAATCGGCGCATCATTTAGCCTTTAGAAAAGGTAGTTAATTTCAAAACGGTATTCATTATATGAAGCATAATCTGTTGTAACAGGCGTAGCTGTTGTTGTTACAGGATCAGCATTCACCGTTGCAAAACGGAATTTAAACTCTGTATTCGGTATAGCTTTAAATGTTTGCCATGCATCTACGTGGAAAATAGTACGATCTGAAAATACACTAGAACCCGCTAACATTTTAGCATCATCGAAGTTCATGTTTTCATAATCCGCTGCGACAAGCAATCCCGGTACAAGACCCGCTTTTCCAAAATCATATACCGCTTTTACAGCCCAGTTTTTAGTATTAGCTACCCAATCGACTTGTGCCATTGAACGGGTATAACCACCTGTCGGGAAACCACGCCATGGAGCTATAATATCCGCTTTATCGGCAACTTTAGAATATCCGGCAGATAGTTCCAATGGACCACTTGCCGCTACTAAACGTCCCATAATAATACTACCGTCAACACTTGTCGGGTTACTGTATCCTTTTGCTGAAGCAGCGGTAACGTTTCCATTCAATGCTGCTCCCCCTATTTTACCTGCACCGTCATCCATTTGTTTCAAATAGCGAACACCTGGAGTTAATGTCCATGAATCGCCTAATTTGATTTGATAGTTTGCTTCCGCGATAGCGGTACTAAAAAACCCACTTATACCTACATATTCACCATCAAGCTTTAGATTTGACACCGATTTATTCGAAGCAGTAACCAAAATCATTTCAGGATTGACATCTTCACCAGCTGCATTAATTTTTGCAACACTCAACCCTTTGTGTGCTCCCGAATCATCATTTTCATTTACTTTAGATGTCGAGTCGTATGCCAAAATACTGTGAAATGATTGGTGATCTCGAAGTTTTTGAGACATTACATAACCTGCGCGTAACGTCGTATCTTTGATGTCTTTATTTTCAACTAGTGCTGCTGTAAATGTATTAGGGATCATTTTAGTGTCATTGGTCGCCAACATAATGCTGTCGATACCTTGACGCCCCACTTTTGCATCAGTTTTTCCAATCTTGTATTCCAAATAACCTTCCGCAAGATTAGCCATTCCCCCCTCAGTACCATCAGCACGGGTATGGTAAGTATCTTTACCCATTTTACCAAAGTTTGCAGTATTTCCAGGAACAGTATTTTCATCGTGCATTGGAACAGTTCCATAGAACCCTGCTGTCGCACCGAAACCGTACAAGAATCCTGTTTTATAGATTAAACTTCCCCCAAGCCCCCACATATTATTATCACGTGTTTTGGCTGTAGCATTAGTCGCGCCTTGTTCATTGTCCCATACATTCCAGAACATATTAGAACGTAAACGCCCATAGAGTTCACCTTCTGTAAACATTTCAGTCACTGAGTTTACAGCACCCGGTGCTTTTATGTACTCTACTTGATAGTTACCTTTAAGGTTACGATCTTCTGTTTTAAGGGCATACGCCGACGTTGCTAACAAACATGTAGCGGCTGCTACGATACTGAGATTGACTAATTTCATTTCTAACTCCTTAAGCTTTATTAACTAACAAGAGGTGGGGACTAGCACCCTCTTGAACCTTTTTTCGGACATCCGCAGTCATAATCCATAATACGGACATTACTATTGCCGCTGATGTTCACATTTTTCTGACGGCGAATATACGCCGATGTAACATCATATACCGGACGAGTGAGCTGTTCTTTTAGATTGCTACCCGCATTTTGTAAATTTCCACCCCATGAGGAGACTTTGTACACTTTTGAATCACTCAGAGGTTTACCCCCGATCATGATGTTGGTAATACGTTTACCGCTAGGCGCACCAATACGAATCTCATAGGTCACTCCGCCAAGACGGCTCATATCGCCCCCTTGTTGATAGAGAGGATTCGCATTAAAGACATTATCAGCAATATCTTCCAACAATGTACGAATATGCAATCCGGTTAACTCAAACGTATAAACATTCGGATAGGTTATCGCCGTCATATCATAGACGTGATCCATCGTAATCGAATCACCCTCTAACACCGTCGTTCCCCAACGATACCCAGGAGTAAACGAAATATCCGAATCCATCGCATCGATAATAGAATCATTGATCAATTGATCGAATGTTGAGTGAAACGTATCGCGTTTGAACAACGTATTTTTCGTAATCCCCAACACTTCGGAGAGTTCTGAATCGTACGGTGAGTACAACTCTTTTACCAATTTTTCACCCTCAGGATCAGCCGGAATCAGATTTGATGCCACCGGAATGAGTTTGTACTCGTACCCTTTAACCTTATGGTTTTGGATATCGATATCCAAACGTCCTACGTATTTACCGTGACTTCCGGCAATGATAATCACCGTACCGTTGATAACTGTCGGTTGTGGTGATGGATCATGGGTGTGACCGCTGAGGATGAAATCGATCCCTTTGACTTGACGGGCAACCTCTTGGTCAACACTGAAACCATCATGAGACAACACGACGACACAGTCCACTTTTTCCTCTTTACGGAGTTTATCAACATACGTTTGGAGTGTATCTAAACGTAAACCGAAACTCCACCCCTGCGTAAACTCTTTCGGATTTGCCGTCGAGGTAAACGGAAACGATTGACCGATAATACCGATTTTCGCACCACCCCGTTCCATAATCGTATACGGTTCAAAAATCAACTCTTCAAAATCATCGGCAAACGAATCATCACCAACGATATTTTGAGAAATGAATTTCGCATTGAGCATCTCGATCAGCTCTTTAACCCGTTTTTTACCGTAAGTAAACTCCCAGTGTCCGACCATAACGTCCACACCGAGATAGTTTTGCGCTTTGACGATCGCTTCACCACCCGTTTTGAGGGCAACGCCCGTCCCTTGCCATGTATCCCCAGAATCGAGAAGGAGAACATTGTCAGCACCACGCTCTTTTTTGACATGGTTGATGAGGGTTTTCATGTGTGAAATCCCCCCCATTTTACCAAATTTATGCGCCAATGCATCAAAGTTCATAAAGGTATCAAAATAGGCATCCAAGGTTTTACCTTGCATTCCGTAATGTTTCAAAAATGACTCTCCGCACAAAAATCCCGGTGTTCCCGTCAAATTCGGAGCCGAAATCAACGTCGATGGTTCACGCCAGTAGAGCGGTTTGAGGTGGGCATGCATGTCACAGATATGTAACAATGTCACATTTCCGCGAGCATTGAAGCCGTAAATATCTTTCAATCCCACTTCATCGACACGCTTTGCACTGCTTCCAGCAGTTGCCAATGAAGGCAACCCGATACCTAAAGCTGCTGCGATATGAAAAAAATCTCTTCGTGATAAATCCATTCTCTCCCCCTTAGCGTTTCAAACCGGGGATTTGTATCGCATTGCCTTTGGTTTTGTTCGTGACATACACTTCCAATGCAACGATTTCACGTGATCCGAGTGGAATTTTTGCCAAAAGGGCATTTTCCATACATTGTTGCATACGTTTGTCCAACGTTACCATTTGCCCCTGTGTCATACGATACGCCGGCCATGTTCCCGCAGCAGCTGTTACAGCAGCACCCAAATCAGGAAGAGCCTGCATACGAAGACGTTGTCCGACGATGTCGGCACTGTGACAGTTGTTGCACGAAAGTCCACGACCACCGCGACGCTCTTCAAACACTTGTTGCCCAAGAGCCATCATCTCTTTCATTTGCGGATTCGCTTTGACATCGATATTGGTTTTTTGTCCGTTTGCCAATGATTTGACATACGCGCTCATTTTAACGATTTCAGGACTTTCCAATTTGGAAACCTCTTTACCTTGATCCGCCAACGCCATTTGAAGCGATTGAGACAAAGTAACTACTTTACCAGCCGCTTTAACAACACGAGGGAATCCCGCGATCGTTTTTGGCAAATCTTTCTCTTTAACACCTAACATTTTGGCATAGGCAGATGAGCCGATAAGGGAATTAAACAGTTGTTCACCCTCACTCACTTCCATCTCAGCCGGATTATTTTCGAGAAGCTCCGCATACATTGCTTTATCGGCTTCACTCATGCTGAGTTTATCTTCCGCATTGAGTGAACTCAAAAGTGCCAAACACACCAATGCCGCACTGATTGATAAAGTTCGCATCACTTATCCTTTAGGGGTAATTTGCGTCGTACTCTCTACGCTTTGCCCTTTGTTGTCTTTTGCAACAACTTTGAGCGTTCCGGCACCCGGTACTTTAAAACTGATAGACATCAACGGATTAACCGAAAGTGACTCCCAAATCACCATTTTGGTAATCAATGTATCGTTGAAAGAAAATTTCACCTCATCGATATAATTTGCCGGAATAATCTCTCCCGTATCTTTGTTTTTACGCATACCGGTTTCCATCGGATGCATCGCCATAAAGTCGATTTTTACAATATCGCCCGCTTTATAATCTTTCGGTTTGATTTTAATCAATGTTTTCATCTCTGCCATAATAAATCCTTTGGTTATATTTTTTTAATTGAGATAGTTGATTATTATCAACCACATCCACCGATGGTTACTTTTACGTTTTGTTTTGCAGTGAGGAATGTTCCATCACTCATTTCAGCAATCGCCACAACATCTTGAGTTCCTCCGAGTTTGACACGAGTGCCAAAATACGCTTCACCGTTTGAAGGGCTCAAATAGATATTTGCACAACGGACGTTTCCATTTTTAGAGGCCAATACATGGATTGCTTTGACGTAATCTTTTGCGCTCATCGGGCTATCAACTGTGATTTTTACCGGAACAACTGCACCGTTTTCAGCGATTTCAGGAGCTTCCATTTTTACTTTTGGTGATGGAACCAACGCTTTACCACCGGTAATCGCCGATACAGCTGTCTCATAATTCATCTCATTCGGACCACCCGACTTTTTTTCTTCCGCCGCACTTGCGATTTGTGGCAATGCCATTGCACATGCCGCTGCTGCACCAAAACCTTTTAAAAATGATCTTCTTTCCATAATATTCTCCTTGAATTACTTTTTAACCGCTGCGATATAGGATACTAAATCGCACACTTCGCGTTCACTAAACAAACCGTTTGCCAAATTAACCGTCATATGAGTTTGTGCGTTGTCCACACGTGGATCGGCAATTTTTTGATACATGAACTGAGGATTGCGAGCGCCGCTATCCATAAAAAGTTCTTTGTATTTACTCAAATCGGGTCCGATATTACCGTACCCTTTTGCCCCTTCGATATTATGACAAGCAACACAGTTTCCGAACTGTTTGTCTTTCCCATCCGCTAATTTACGGCTGATACCCTCCGGCGGATTCTCTTTGGCATCTTTTCCATTGAGATTATGAAAAAGGTACTGACCGCGAGCAATGGCCGCTTTGTCATCGCTAACACACCCCTCAGGCATAGTATACATTTTTGCTAGAGGAAGGGCATCTTTTTTCAAAATTGCCGTCGCATCCGGACTCTCAATCACCTGCGATAAATCGGCTGCACTTAAAAAAGTAGCGAGACCGAGCATAATCACTTTTCGCATTGGCTCTCCTTGAATTCTTATTTCGAGGAGTATTGTAGAACAGGAGTGTAAAATTAATGTAAAAAAGAAAAAGTTTTATGCAGAAATATAAATCGGCGGAGTAAACGTATACGAAAAGGTACTCCCCTCGCCGTATACGGAGTCGATTTGAAGCTCAATCCCCGCTTTATCGATAATCGATTTGACGATATTCAACCCGATACCGAACCCCCCCTTATCCTGATTTTCACGATAATAGCGTTCAAAGATTCGATTGACGTCTTCGATCCCGACACCGTCATCTCGGAATCGTAACACACACCCCTCAAGATTGCGTTCCAATATCACTTCGATTTTTCCCTCTTCATTCGAATACTTAATCGCATTGGAGAGGTTATTATCGATAATACGCTGTAACTGCGTCGGATTAAATACAATCTCAATCTTCTCCTCGATACTCGGATCAATCACAATGTTTTTCAACGCCGCCACTTCGTGAAAATAGTCACACCGTTCTCTCAGAAATCGGCTCAAATCGATTGTTTCATATTCAAAAGAGAGGCGCTCGTTTTTGATGAGATAATCCATATCGTTATAAAGAGTCGAGAGGGTTTTGGTCGCCGCTTTAATCCGTTGGAGATATTTATTCACCGGATTAGAGCGGTGATAGAGATCGATATTGACGTTTATAATGGAAAGTGGCGTATTAATCTCATGCATCGAGTCTTTGATAAACTGATCCAACCGTTTATTAAGACGCTGAAACGGTAGAGCAAAGCGATCGAGAAAAAAGAGTGACAACACAAAAAATAAAGCGGCCGTAGCCAACAAAATCATCACCACATCTTGATATATACGAGCATACGAGATTTCTCCGCCGACCACCAGATACGACGCATCAAAATAACGCCCATCAGGAAGTGCAATCACTTGATAGGCATATCCGTTTTGAATATGATATCCCACTTTTTGCTCCTCCAATGGAGCTTTTATCAACGTAAAAATCGGGTTAAAATGGATGTCATACAATCCCGATTGAAAAGAACGAAATCTTGGGTACTCAAAATTTTGCTTCTCTTTAGGATCAAACTCTTCCATTGAACGGATTATGAGATGCGATTGCCGTTTGAGCTTAAATTCGTATTGTATCTCGGTAACATATTTCATATAGGTGACATAGAGATAGGTGGGGACGAGCAGTAATGCTGCAACCAACATCGTATAGATAAACGCATTTTTAAGGGCGTAAAAATTATCGTTCAATGATGTATCCTAACCCGCGTCGATTTTGGATGATCTCAATGGGGAGTTTTTTACGCAGATTATTGATCTGAACACGGATATTAGCAGGATCGACGTATTCGCCCCAAATCTCATCTTGGAACATCTCTACTGATACTACTTGGTTCGTATGTTTAAGTAACACTGTAAAAATCTCTTTTTCAGTTTTAGAGAGAGCAATACTCTCCCCCTCATGAGTCAATGTAAAATGTTCCGTGTCATAGATCAAATTTGAACCAAAATCGATTTTATTTTCCCCATCATGATAAAAACTTTTCAATGCATGCATAATCCGTATCTGTAACTCAGTGAGATCGAACGGTTTGCGGATATAATCACAACACCCCGATTTATACCCCTCTTGCAAATCGGATACATTGACCATCGACGTGAGAAATATAGCGGGAGTTTTATTCCCCTCTTTTCGTAAGGTACGTAATAACTCAAATCCATTCATCCCTGGAACGTTGACATCGAGGAGAAACAAATCAAAATGGGTCTCATAAATGGCATCAAATGCCTTCTCACCGTTTGAAAATCCGATAACTTCCAACCCTAACTCTTCTAAAAATTCAGTGATGCTTACACGGAGCATGTATTCATCTTCGAGCAACAGCACTTTCATCGGATTTCCCCTTTTATCTCTTTGGTCACTTTATAATCCAACAGTATCCCAATCAGTTCTTCTTTAGAATACGCGTTGAGCCGATCATGCGCTTCTTGGAGATATATCTCCCGATCTTCAGAAGCAACCGTATCTTTGAGATAAAGAAGATCTTTATCGTAGATACTTTGAAACTGCCCTTTACCTGACGTTTTTTTTGCCATAACATCATACAGTTCATTACGGGAGAGATGGATTAAAAACGAAATATCCTCTTCATCAGAGTGGGCATAGGTACTGATCTGTTTCGGCGAAAGGGAAAAAATAAACGCCCCTATCGTCTCCCCTTCACCGTTTTTCATCGGCTCATAAAAGAGATATTGCCCTCCGCTGAAAATAACACGGGAGGCTTTTAGTGTTTTAAAATTAACTCCGTTTAAAAGTTTTAAATCGCTTTGGGTATATTTGGGATTTGCTAGAATATACTCTTTCCCGATAGCAGGATTTTCTTGCATAAAAACGGCTGTTTCATAAAACCGTGAGTCCATCAGAACATACATCTTTATCCCTAAACGGTCAAAATACTCTTGCGTCGTTTCAAAAAAAGAGACCACTTCGACAAAACCGAGCATATTTTTCTCTTGATACACCGGAACCGTCGCTTTTACCCCCAGTTTTCGTCCCACTTCGATAGCGGAACGGGGGTTTTTATGGGTTTGAAAATAGAGCAAATCGGGGCGATGATAATCGAGCGGCATCCCTGCATACGAGTTATCCCAGCTACGAGCAAAAATGACATAGTCCGACGTGATAATTTGAGACCGAATCAAGATATCGGTATGAAGTTTAATCGACTCCATCACTTCTGAGAGAATTTTAAACCCTTTATCCTCATCTTCTTGCTCCAATGCATCACTCAGTGCCGTATTTTGCGAAAGGATCAATGCATAACGCAATGCGGTAGAGCGCTCTTTTTCGAGCTGATTGTTCAGGGCTAATGAGAGCTGATCGCTTAAACGCTCCAGTGTTTGAGAGGTGACTTTTTGCTCCAAATAGAGCAACACCCCTCCTAAAATCAACGCAATAAAGAGAAAAAACCCAGCAATCGTCTTTTTATCGGCTAAAAAGCGGTACCAATGATTCATCACACATTTTCCTTTTTCTTTTTACCCATTTTATAAACATACGCCAACACTTCCGCCACTGCAGCAAACATTAACTCAGGAATCGGATGGTCAATCTCCACCTCTTTATAGAGTGAACGTGCGAGTGGAGGATTTTGAACGACATGAACACCGTTTTCACGTGCAATCTTTTTAATCTGTATCGCAATGTTATCAACCCCTTTGGCTACCACCACGGGAGCAAAATGTTTCGTCTCATCGTATTTGATGGCAACCGCATAGTGGGTCGGATTGGTAATAACCACATCGGCAGTGGGAATAGCCGACATCATCCGCTTTCGTGCCGCTTGCATCTGTATTTGACGGATTTTAGCCTTAACGTGCGGATCCCCTTCCATGTTTTTCATCTCATCTTTAATCTCTTGTAACGACATTTTGAGTTTGTCAAAATAGTGTTTTCGGGTCAGAAAGAGATCTATCATCGCAAATAAAAAAAGGACGATTAACATCACCGATGCCAAAACAATCGCCTTCTCTTTAAACCATGCCATCTGATCCCACAGCCCGAACAATGCAACCGTCGGAAGCTCTTTCATGTACGCCCAAAAAAATAAAAATCCGACCCCCATTGCGGCAAACGATTTAAAAGTGATTTTGAGGGCTTCGAGCACTTTTTGCATACTGAGCATATTTTTTAATCCCGCAATCGGATCGAGTTTCGAGAAATTGGGAGAGAGGGGCTTGGTAGTAAAATTAAACCCTATCTGAGCAACCGTCCCCGCAACCCCAGCAACCGCGATGATAATCGTTATCGGTAACACCATAATTAAAAACTCTTTGAATGTCACAAACGCGATATCGACCAAATTGACCTCTTCCAAAGGCTTATTCATCAACGAAAAATAGTATCGAACCAACGCTAAAAGGTGCTCAGAAATAAAAGGGAGAAGCATTAAGAGTGCTAAAATCGCCACAAAAAGGACAATAACCCCCGCCGTATCTTGACTCCGAGGGACATTCCCCTCCTCTCTGGCGTCTTCGAGCTTCTTGGCGGTGGGTTCCTCGGTCTTTTCTTGATCGTCAGCCACTTATTAGTCCATTTTCATAGAAATATCAATCCAATTGGCTTGATGAACCATCGAACCCGTACTAATCGCGTCCACCCCTGTTTGTGCGTAGCTCTCAATCGTCTCTAATGTTATGTTTCCACTCGCTTCAAGCAACACACCGCTGTGGTGTTCCCATTTGTACTCCACCACCTCTCGCAACTGCTCCACACTCATATTGTCGCACATTACGATATCCGCCCCCACTTCCATCGCTTTTTTCGCCATCTCGATGGTTTCAGCCTCTATCTCTATTTTCGACGTAAACGGTATTTTCGCACGCGCCTCTTCCATAAAAAGTTCGAGATTGGTGATTGTTTTGAGATGAGTATCTTTGAGCATCAATGCATCATCCAACCCCATCCGATGGTTCGTCGCTCCACCGATACGGGTAGCGTATTTCTCGAAATTTCGTAACAACGGACGGGTCTTTCGAGTATCGAGGAGTTTTGTCCCATACGGTGCGACGAGATCGACGTATTGAGAGGTCAATGTCGCGATAGAACTCGCATGGAGCAACATATTGAGCAACGTTCTCTCGATACGTAACAATGTATGAGAATCCCCGCTAAGCCCTAAAAGCACCTCCCCTTTGAGAAACCGTTCACCATCACGTTTGTGCCAAAAAATCTCAAACCGCTCCATCTGCGCCAACACGCGCAAGTACTCTTCCCCCGCGAAAACACCATCACTTTTCGCGATAATCTTTGCACTCGCAGGAACTGCTTCGGATACCCGCGCATACAAATCCCCACGCCCCACATCTTCGGCTAACACTTCACGGATAAATTGCTCAATCATGCGATTACCTTTTTAACTATTATCAAAATACTAAATATGACTAATTATTACTCTTATTGTAACATATTGGCGGTTTGTTAGGTGCCAAGGATTGATGATTCATAGCTTTATAGTGACTTCACCAAGATATGTTTATTCATCATTTCGGTTACAACACCAATATTATATTTATGGACATGTTGGGCAATCGTGCTCCCTTTGGGATTCTCTTCTTGCTCACTCATCCAGTTTTTCGGACTATATGAGGCGATACCATCGAAAATCTTTAAAATCATTTCCTTATCGAGCGGCACTTTGGGATTATCCGTGATACGACCCAGATTATCCCCCTCGTTAAAGCAAAGCAACTCCAGCAATAACACTCTATCTTTTTTAAATTGCTCAAAAAACGTCGCTATTTTACTCGCCCGCATCTGCTGAAGTTTCGAAACTTTCCCATGATTATCGATGATAAAGAGCATACGACTCTTGATTTTGACCGGAATCTGAATATCGATTAACGGCTCCACCCGATTTTTATCCTCATGACCTGAACCGTTACCGTATTCGCGGTAGCACTGCGGTTTTGCGATATCATGATAAATCGCACACAGTTTTAAGAGAGGTGACTCATTTCGTAACTCCCGAAGCACCATCATCGCATGGACAAAAAGAGATGATTCGTGGTGATGCTTCGTCCCCTCTTTGAGCGTTGTTAGGTTATAAATAGAGGGGAATACATACCCCAAAACCCCCAGTTCAAACAACGTCTCAAAAAAAAGATGGGAATCTTCCAGCATCAGTACCTTTTCGATCTCCTTCCAAACCCGATCACCTTGTAGGTGTTTTAGCTCCTCTCGCATACGGTACACTAACACTTTCGTAGAGGGGTGGATACTCCATTCATAGCCAAACGTCGCCCGAAATCTCGCCAAACGGAGCACCCGCAGAGGGTCTTCGACAAAAGCATCGGAAGTGTGGCGTAACATCTTTTTTTCTATATCATCTCTCCCATTAAAAGGGTCGATATAGCACCCATTCTCTTCATCATAGGCTATCGCATTGATGCTCAAATCCCGTCGCATCAAATCTTCGTGCAAGGTTACATCGGCAGTATCGGTTTCAAAACCGTTGTACCCCACCCCTATTTTACGCTCAACCCTTGCCAGTGCCAATTCTGAGCCATCCTCTCTGAGAAAAACAGGAAAATCTTTCCCCACTTGTCTGAGATGCGAAAACTCATCCACACCATAACCGACCGCAACATAGTCTTTGTCTTTTATCTCCCGCCCAAGCAAAGCATCACGAACCGCCCCACCGACAAGATAAATTTGTTTTTTCATACCTTGCCAGTCACCCAGCCATCTCATACAGTCGTTCAGGTGCAATATCAGCACCATTTACCCACACAATCGTGTCTAAATCACTATCAAAATGAACCGTTTGAAAAACGTCTAACTCTTTTAATGGAGCAAAAACGGTCTCGTCGTTTTTTGATTTGATATAATTTTCTAAATCAATTTCTGATTCTTTACCGTCATTAAAACGGACGAATACTCGATAATCACCACGATATACGGCATCAACTAACCAAATCATTACCTACCTCCTATACCAAAGGTTCTATTTTTTGTGGTTCTTTACCTGCTCGGGCAAGTTCCCAATCCGCAAGCAATTCATCACGATGATCATAAGCCCATTCAAGAACCAAAGAAACAACTTTTTTGGGTAAATTTCCTTCTTGAATTTTTAACTCATGGATGAGGAAACTTGCTCGATATTCATTGTATTTTACATGAAAATGAGGAGGGTTGTGTTCATCATAGTAAAATGAGATGATGATCCCTAAAAAACGGCTCACTTCTGGCATCTATCCCTCCCCTTCGTAATTGGATAAATTATATCCCAAAACTGATAGTTTTATATTTTTTTTGTCTTTAGATATTGCAAAATATTATTCCAATCATCTTTATAATAATTTTTTATAAAAGTTTTAATACTTTTTATCTCTCTCATTTTCCGTTTTTCTAGCGCAATCATACGACTGTCGTCATCTAACATTTCTGTCAATTTTTGAAGATTGTGTTCATCCTCTACAGTTCGATTAGAAATACTTTTTAACCAACGTTCTTCATCTATTGCTTGCGCTATCAGATCCAAATAATCCTTAGGTAAGTCATCGTGAGAATAATAGACCACATTACCACTCTTTTGGATATATATCTCATTCAATATTACACAATCTGAGTTAAGATCTTTTATAAGTTGATTGTGAATAGTTATATCTATTTTTTGACCTTCATAACTATTCCAATTATGTGGAGCATATATATTATTATGTTCGATAAGACCAAAATGAATATCTATATCAATATGATAATATCGATGCAAATAATATTTTAGTATGAATGGTATCCGGTTACAAGCACCTTTAATATTATCTTCTTCAATTTTATCTGCTATTAAAGTACTGATCTTTTTAATTATTTCTTGGGCAGATAAGGGGTTTTTATTCATAGTAAGTCATCTTCTTTTTTATAACTAGATTCCCGTTCGCCCTGAGCCTGTCGAAGGGTGAGAAAAGTTCATGGTTCGACTAGCTCAGGGCGAACGGAAATTTACTATAACGCCATCATTCTCTCTAATGCGATTTTCGCCCAATATGCCGTATCTTCATCGACAAAAATCTCATTAATCGGTTCACCGTCCTCAATCGCTTTGAGCGTATTGTACAAATCTTCCAATGTCGTCTCGTTCATCGTCGGACATTCGGGCTTGGTCGAGGAGAGGATATACGTATTGGATGGGCG
This sequence comes from Sulfuricurvum sp., assembly GCF_028710345.1. NCBI lineage: Bacteria > Pseudomonadati > Campylobacterota > Epsilonproteobacteria > Campylobacterales > Sulfurimonadaceae > Sulfuricurvum > Sulfuricurvum sp. Next base: position 215,899 of record NZ_JAQTUH010000003.1, read on the forward strand.
GAGGCGGTTGACCATGTTAAACTCCGTCCCTACCGCCACTTTTTGCTCTGCGGGGAGTTCGGTGATGTATTTGATAAGTTGCGAAGTCGATCCGACGAAATCGGCACGGTCACAAATAGCAGGATCACATTCAGGGTGGACAGCGATCAAAATTCCGGGATATTTGTTGCGGTAAAACTCGATGTCATCGACGCTAAAGAGCTGATGGACGGAGCAAAATCCGTCGTAGCAAATGATATCGGCTTCTTTGGGATCGGTTCCATCACCGAGTACGCACGATTTGAGTCCCATCATATTGGCGATATTTTGTCCTAAACAGCGATCAGGGACGAAAAGGATTTTTTTACCTTCTGCGAGTGCATTGGTAATAATCGTTTTGGCATTGGAGCTGGTGCACACCATTCCACCCATTTTTCCGACGCGAGCTTTTACCGCCGCATCAGAGTTGATATAGGTGATCGGGAGGATGTTTTCCGCTTTGATCCCTGCATCTTCGAGTTTTTGAATCGATTGGTCATAATACAATCCATCAATCATTTTTGCCATCGCGCAACAGGCGATTTTCGGCATTACAACCCGTTTGTGGGGGCTGAGGATTTTGACACTTTGTCCCATAAATCCGACACCGCAAAACACGACAAACTCTTTATCATCCGCCATCGTCCGTTTCGCCAGTTCTAACGAATCACCCGTAATATCCCCCATCTCAAACACTTCATCACGTTGATAAAAGTGCGCCACTACAGTGACACTGAGACGATTTTTTAAATCCATAATTTTTTGTTTATATTCTTCTGCGGTAGTTTTCAAAACCGTTCCTTCATATTCGTTAAAACGATATTATAGCTTTTTTAGCTATCTGTTACGATTATTCAATTATAATTGCCGAACAAATTTATATATTAAAGAGTCATGACTTATGGATTTATTCTTCAACCACAACGTACAAATGTATCTCGTAGCGTATCTTTTAGGGGGAATCCCCTTTGGTCTTCTGTTGGCAAAAATGTTTGCAGGTGTCAATATCAAAGAATCGGGTTCAGGGAGTATCGGAGCAACCAATGTTTTACGTGTTGTCAAAGAGACTAACCCCTCTCTCGCCAAAAAATTGGGAGCCGCAACCTTAGCACTCGATGCTCTCAAAGGAATTTTGGTAGTTCTCGCCGCTAAATATTTTGGATTCGATGAGAGTGTCCAATGGCTCGTTGCGGTTCTCGCCGTTTTAGGTCACTGCTTTAGCCCTTATATGTGGTTTGAAGGGGGTAAAGGGGTGGCAACAGGTATGGGCGTTATGGCGGTTATGCTCCCCATCCAGACAGCAATCGCCTTGGTTGTATGGGCAATTGCGGCAAAAACTATCCGCATTTCATCATTGTCGTCGATGCTCGGTCTTCTTGCACTTATCATCGCCTCATTCGTAATGCAACCTGAACTGTTTCACGCTCCAGTTCTTTTTATCTCTTTTATTATCTTTTACAAACACATTCCCAATTTCGTCCGCTTATTTAAAGGGGAAGAGAAACGGGTAGCATGAAAATTTTAATCGAGAATCTCACCTTTGAGTCAATTATCGGGATTCTTGATCATGAACGTACAACCCCTCAAACCGTACAGGTTGATTGTACAATCGATTACCATTACTCTTTGAACTACTTTATCAACTATGCCGATGTTGTACACCTCATTCAAACCACTATGGATAAAGAAAAATTTGAGTTGATCGAAGAGGCATTGGAATCTCTCTCCAAAATCCTCAAAGATGCTTTTCCCCGTATTCATACACTCGAATTAACCATTCGTAAACCCAATATTCTTCCAAATTGCACGGTAGGCGTTTCCTATAGTAAACAATTTATTCACAATAATCCATTATAATTTCAAAAAAACAAGGATTTTCACTATGAAACGAACTTCAATATCTCTCCTCATGGCAGGCTTTTTATTCATCGGATGCGCTGAAAGCGGTCTTACCAAAGCGCAAACAGGTGCCCTCATTGGAGGCTTAGCAGGTGCTGTAGCAGGTAAAAGTACTAGCAACCATAGCAATAAGCGCGCCGTTATCGGTGGAGCAGTCGGTGCACTTGCTGGATACGGCATTGGTGCCTATATGGACAAACAACAAGCTGATTTAAATCAAGAGCTTAAAGGGAGTGGTGTCCAAGTAGACCGTCAAGGAAATAACATTAATCTCAATATGCCTGGTGGAATTACATTTGATACGGCACAAGCAAATATCAAACCTAACTTCACATCGGTTTTAGATGATATTGCTAATATCATGAGCAAATATCCGGAAACTAAGATTGAAGTTCAAGGGCATACCGATAATGTAGGAAGTGATACAAACAACCTTACTCTCTCTCAATTACGTGCACAAAGTGTTGCTACCTACCTCACCTCACACGGCGTAGACTCTTCCCGTATTAAATCGGTCGGATATGGTGAGAGTATGCCAAAAGCGTCTAACGATACACCAGCAGGTCGTGAATCTAACCGACGTGTTGAAATTAAAATCGTTCCAAATCCTGCATAAGAGTTTTTACCTCCCTTAAAATGGGGTGTAAAAACCCCAAAAAATACACCAACTCTGTTCAAAATCATTTCATTTTTTAAAAATTATTTAAAAATAGTTTAAAAATTTCTAAAACTATGGTATGATTTCGGGAAAATTTCACCTAGAGGAATGTGAATGCGTATTCTGATCATTGAAGATGAAGTAACCCTCAATAAAACCCTAGCAGAAGGGCTAAAAGAGTTCGGCTACCAAAGCGATGTCGTTGAGACACTAAAAGACGGTGAGTATTATCTCGATATCCGTAACTATGACCTAATTTTAATGGATTGGATGCTTCCTGATGGTAACAGCGTCGATATCATCCCTGATATCAAACACAACACTCCTAAAACAGTCGTTGTTGTACTTTCTGCACGTGATGATAATGAAAGTGAGATCGAAGCACTCCGTGCCGGTGCGGATGATTATATCCGTAAACCGTTCGATTTTGACGTATTGATCGCCCGTATCGAAGCACGTTTACGTTTTGGTGGTAGTAATATCATCGAAATTGATGATTTGACGATTAATCCTGAAGAGGAAAAAATCATCTATAAAGAAAAAGAGATTGAACTTAAAGGGAAACCTTTCGAAGTATTGACCCACCTTGCTCGTCACCGTGATCAAATCGTCTCTAAAGAACAACTTCTTGATGCTATCTGGGAAGAACCTGAATTGGTTACACCAAACGTTATTGAGGTTGCTATCAACCAAATCCGTCAAAAAATGGATAAACCACTCGGTATTACTACGATTGAAACCGTTCGTCGTCGCGGATACCGTTTTTGCTTCCCTAAAGAAGTAAATTAACTTTTGCTATCATAAAAGGGACGGATTATGTTTTCAAAACGGAGCATAAGACGTCGTTTTTTACTTCAACTCATTGTCGCATCTGCGGCACTGGTTTTACTTTTTTCTTCATCACTCTATCTCTTTATCAAACAATCCATTTATGACGAAAAACAAGCTGATTTGGTTCGTACCGCGCAAAATATTTGTACCTCAAAATCGCTTATCTCTTCACAACAAAACAATCCTGAACTTTTATTAGGACTTAACGTAGAGCTTATAACTCTCCATAAAGAGGAGAACTTACTCGAGTTTTATGAAACACCAAAAGAGAATAAAAGAACCGATCTTACCCTTGTCTATCCTTTTGATTTTGAACACTCAACCTACCTCAAAGTGAGTCGCGATATTACCTCAACCAAACTATTACTCAAAAAAATTCTCCGCTCTATTTTTTTGATTAATGCTTTTGGGTTTATCGTTATTATCCTCTACGCTATCGCTTTTTCTAAAATGCTTATTGCCCCTGTCAGTGCCCTCAGCCGCCGTCTTGCCAACATGAATGAGCACTTACTGCGTCCTATTGCCGTAGAACACCTCCCAGAGGAGTTTGAACCGTTGGGGGAAACACTTAACCGCCTGATGGGACGGATTCAGAATTTTGTCAAATATCAAAAGGAGCTTTTTATCGGAGCTGCCCATGAGCTTAAAACCCCTCTTGCCGTTATCAAACTCAAAAATCAAGTAACACTCATCAAAAAACGCTCTCCTGAAGAGTACATCGAAGCGATAAGAATCACCAACCAAAGTGTCGATGAGATGAATAAGATTGTCGCCAATATCCTCAACATCGGTCGCCAAGAGGGGGCTCAACTGGAAATGCCTTCCGAAGCCGATATTATCAAAGTACTCAAAAAGTGGGAGGGGGATTTTACCCTTTTAGCAAACAGTGAAAATAAACATCTCCAAACCCATTTTGAACCGGAGAGTTTTAGTGCCGTATTGCAAGTGACGCTACTGAATCAAATACTCCAAAACTTTTTACAAAATGCCCTTAAATTTACCCCTGAGGGGAGAACTATCATCTTCCAAAGTTCCCTTGATGGTAACAATATTATTATCGAAGTGATTGACGAGGGGTGCGGAATCGATGACACTGTTGATCTTTTTGCCCCTTTTATGCGTCAGGGGAGCAAATCGGGGGTTGGATTGGGACTGTTTTTGGCTAAAAGTGCGGCAGAAGCAATCGGAGCACAAATTACCCTTACTAATCGTAATGACGGCTTTGAGGGAACCATTGCCAAGCTTATCCTCCCATCAAAACTCTATTGTTTGCTTCCTACAAGATAGAGTTAAGCTACCTTTTGTTATAAATCGCGCACTATACTTTACACTAAGGTTTACTATATGCCATTAATTATCGTCGATGAATGTATCGCATGTGATGCATGCCGTGAAGAGTGTCCTATGGATGCGATCGAAGAGGGCGATCCGATTTATGTGATTGATCCGGATCGTTGTACAGAGTGCGTAGGAACGTATGATGAGCCTGCATGTATTGCAGTATGTCCTGTTGATTGTATTATTCCCGATAAAGACAACGTAGAGACTATGCAAGAGCTCTTGTATAAACATAAACAACTCACTGAAGAAGATACAGAATAGATGGCACAATGTACCGCCGTCATTGACATTGGGTCAAACTCAATGCGTATGGCGGTATTTCAAAAAACCAGCCGTTTCGCGTTTCATATTATTCATGAAGTTAAAAGTTCTGTCCGTTTAGCAGAGCATGCCTATAATAACGGCGGTTTTCTACAACAAGAGGCGATGGATAGAGCATCGAATGCGCTGGGTGAATTTTTACTCATAGCCCACTCGTTTAAAGCACGTAAAATTTTATGCGTTGCCACCTCTGCACTTCGTGATGCCCCCAATAAAGCTGATTTTATCCGACGTATTCAAAATGAACACTCCCTATCGATCAAAGTAATTGATGGAGATAAAGAGGCATATTTCGGAGGGATCGCCTGTGCAAATCTCCTCCCAAAGATTAATGCTATTGCGGTGGATGTTGGGGGAGGTTCCAGTGAGTTTGCCCTACTCCATGAGGGGAAAGTAACTCAAACCATCTCATTAAATATTGGTACGGTTCGACTCAAAGAGCTTTTTATGGATCAAGAAGATTTTGCCGGAGCGATTTCTTACATCGATCAAGCACTAAATGAGCTTCCATTTGAGGTATGTGAGACACTGATCGGCATCGGCGGAACATTTCGTGCCATGACGCATGCCCTAATGAAAAAAGAGGATTATCCCCTCAAAAAAATGCATGGTTACTCTGTTAATGATAAATCCTTTGAAAATCTCTGTAACGCCATCCTCGATGCAACGCCTAAAAAGCTTAAAGCCCTTAACATCAAAGCTGAACGGTTTGATACAATCAAATCAGGGGCATTAATTTTTGCACGTATTCTTAAACGGCTCAATGCAAAAACACTATTATGTAGCGGTGCTGGGATTCGTGAAGGGGTCTTTTTAAGCGATCTTTTACGCCACTCTTCCCATAAGTTCCCTGCCAATTACAATCCAAGCGTCCGTTATCTGCTCGATACCTACGCAACGCACTCCCATCATGGAGTGGAGTGTTCAACATTGGTTAAACGACTCTTTGATATCACATACGATTATCTCGGTTTAGACCCTAAATGGAGAAGTACCCTCGTGATAGCGGCAAAACTTCTCCCTATAGGGATAGGGATTCGCTACTATGCCTATCAAAAACATAGCCATTTCTTAGCCCTCAGTGCACTCGACTATGGATTTTGGCACACAGACATAGCCCTAATATCACATCTGCTTCTCTTTAAAAAAGGGGTGGAATCTGCCGATCTCATCCCTAAAAACAGTTACGAATCACTTCTCCCTGATGATAAAACTCTTAATTCGCTTCATGCATTGCTATGGCTTTCCCATATTTTATTAGCGGGTCGATACAGTGCTCAGAGTTTTGAGTTGTCCTTAGAAAACTCTCTCCTTACAATACAAGCACCCCATCTCTATCTCGCACAAGAACAACTCAAAAATATTGTTCTCCCAAAAAATCTAACGGTGGTAGTTGCTTAAATTAGGAATTAGAGAGTTGTGGAGTAATTTGTCTCTGCAACTCTAAAACGGATATATCCGTTTTAGTGCATAACATCAATTAGAATCTCTGTCCAATCGTAAATTCGAAGTGGTTTATATCATCACCCGGCTTACTGCCGATAGCATTGGCAAAAACCAGTTGTAACGGTCCTACAGGGCTAAACCACTCTAATGATATCCCATAGCCCCCCCGTTTAATCTCATTTAAACTACTTTCACCGATCATCCCATAATCGACAAATGCCGTTGCCCGCATTTTGGCTTCCGGAACGAGAGGGACACTTAACTCAAAGCTGTTAGAGAAGGTTTGAGTTCCCCCTATTAGATCCAATTTGCCATTATTATCCGAATCCGCTCCACTGTTCGGTGATAAAGAATACGATTGGTAACCGCGTACCGAGCCGATCCCCCCCATATAAAACTTTTCACCCAGCTTCATCCCCTCAGAATCCAAGCATTTGGCATATTTATAACGGGATTTATAACGGAGAATCAAATCAAAATCGGTCCATTTTTGGAGCCCTTGATAGACATTAAAGCTGGTTTGGCTTTTCCAAAAACTGGTATCTCCCCCCAACCCGGCAACTTCAAAACCTTGGGAAAGTGCTATCCCCTCACGCGGAGTATAATAATCATCAGTATTATCGTAGGTAGCAGAGAGGCTTATCGAGCTTTTGGCGTAGCTTTGATAAAGATAGGAATTGACCATCGAAGTATTCATATCGCTGTATCGATTTTGAGAGTAGTTATATCCGATGTACCCATTGGTATAACGGTTAAATTTATGCCCTGCCCCGACACTGATCCCATCAGATTTAATGGTATAACTATCGTATTCGGTCGATGTTTTGGATACAGAGAAATTACCGCTAAAATCACTATCGTTGAGACGTGGATTGGTGATATTAAATGAATAGTTACGGGTACGTTGAGATTTTTCTAAATTTAACCCCATAGTGATACCTGAACCAAAAATATTGCGATCACTTATCGCGACACTAAGTAAGATTCCCCCATAGCTACCGTATCCGCCGCCGAGCTGAATATTCCCCGTAGGAGCCTCTTTGACTTGGACGATCAAATCCATCGTCTCATCATCAATGCGCTTCTCTTCGATGGTACTGCTCTCAAAATACCCCGTACGTCCCAATGTATTACGAGAGTCTTTAAGATTGGTAAGACTGTACAAATCTCCCGGTGCAAGGAAAAGTTCACGACGCACTATCCGATCAAGTGTACGATTATTTCCGGCAACAATCACATTATTAATGTGTACTTTTTTACCCGGGACAATACGATAGACAACGTCTACCGATTTTCCCTCTTTATCTTTTTTTAGATCGGGTTGAACTTGAACAAACGCATATCCCAAATCGGCAATCTTCGTTTTAATACGCTCTGCATCATCACGAAACGTTTTGATATTAAACGGTTTATTTTTCTCCAGTTTGATGATCTTCAACAATTCTGCATCATCAATGACCGATTCATCTTGAAAAACCAAAATGTCGCTCACCCGATAAATATCCCCTTCAAACACGTTGTAATCCATTTTGGCTTCATAATGATTAAAATCGACAGAGACAAACGGTTGATCCACTTTGGCATCCAAATAACCGTTTTGCATATAGTAATCACGAATACGCATCGGATCATACTGCAACTCGGCAAGTTTCATTTTACCGTCATTACGTCCCCACATCCACCCCATAAATTGTTTCTCTTTATTGGCAGTCATTTTTTCGAAATCATGAGGATCTAACTCATTTACACCATAATACTTAAGCTCTTTAATGATGATTTCTTCACCCTCATTGGCTAAAAAAGTAACTTGCATACTCCCATTATCAAGCTTTTTTGTCTCTACTTCCACCATAGAATCAATCTTACCGTCTTGGTTTAGTGCCTCAATAATACGCTTACGGGTATTTTCGATACGTCGAACATCATACAATGACCCTTTTTCAATTTGCAAAAGTGTTTTTTTTGCCTCTTCGTCGTTATCTTTATACCCTTTGAGTTCTATTTTGGAGATAACCGGCTTCTCTTTAAAATGAAACGTTACCGTCCCATTCTCTTCATCAGCCCAAATATCTTCAAAATATCCCTGATCAAAAAAAGCTTTGACCGTTTTATCTACCTCTATCGGGTCTAACGGTTCCCCTATTTTGACACTGTTAAACCGCTTGGCAACAGAATCTGAGATATGAATCATCCCATCGTATTTAATCGCTTCAACTTTTTGTGTCGATGCGTGGAGAAGAACTGAACAAAGTAGCATTGAGAGGGTGATTTTTTTCAAATGTAAATCCATTTTAGGTGTATATTTAAATTTATTTTACCACCCTATTGGTTAATATTCCGTAAATCTGCTAGAATACGCACAAACAAGAATATATTGAAGGGTTATCGGATGGAGATTGGAATTGTAGGATTGGGACTTATGGGAGGATCGTTAGCACTTTCACTTAAGAAACTCCCCTTCGTCACCTCCGTCGTTGGAAGCGATCACAATCTTGAGCATCAACACACTGCTTTGGAATTGGGTCTTGTCCATGCAATTCTCCCTTTTGAAGAGCTCAAACAACGGTGCGATGTCATTTTCTTCGCCGTCCCTGTCGATGGGGTTATTGCCCTACTCAATCAGTCGGTCGATTTAGCCGGAAGCGATAAAACACTCATCGATTTAGGAAGTACGAAAGCCCTTATCATCGATGCCATCCCCCCTGAAATTCGTCAAAATGTCGTCGCAGCTCATCCGATGACAGGGACAGAACAGTTCGGTCCAAAAGCGGCATTTGAGGGGCTTTATACCGATAAAGTTGTCGTATTGTGCGATTTGGAACACAGTGGTTCGATTCAACGTGATATTGCCCTCAAACTGTTCCGCTCTATCGGGATGCAGATTCATACTATGGGAGCCGCGCAACACGACCGTCATGCCGCGTTTATCAGCCATATGCCCCACGTCATCTCCTACGCTCTCGCCAACACTGTACTGGCACAAGAGGAGAAAGAGAACATCCTCGCCCTCGCCGCAGGGGGATTTCGTTCGATGAGCCGTTTGGCAAAAAGCTCACCCACTATGTGGGAAGATATTTTTCGTCAAAACCGTCAAAATGTCCTCGAAGCGGTTGAACTTTTTGAAGAGGAGCTAAAAACCCTCAAAGAGGCACTCCAAGAGAAAGATTACACAACACTTCACAAAGAGATGAAAGGGGCAAATAAGCTCTATGAGATTTTTAGTTAGCGGTAGATTTATTTCCCGTCATCCTCGGGCTTGACCCGGGGATCCATCCCCATCAAACAAAGCTGGATTCCCGCCTTCGCGGGAATGACGGAAGCAAAATAGACCTCTCAAGAGCTTCTTTTAATAAAATACGTAACATCAGTTAATACCTAAAAAGAGGGGTTTTTCCTTCCCCTATTACCACTTTGTTCTCTTCTATTTTTTTACTTTCAACTCTTTTAGCCTCTTGTTTAACGGACATCTCCGACTCAATCGTTGTTTTCGGCAAACGTTCAAGATTGTATTGTACCCAAGAGCGTAGTTGCGGATTAGTCGTATACACACGCTCATACCAATAACGTGCCCTCTCATAGCGGTGCATCTTAAAGAGAGCATTGGCTCGGTTATACCGTATTTGCGGACTATCATGCATCTCTTGATAGCGGGCAAATAATACCTCGCTCGTACGATAATCCCCTTTTGCATACGCGCTGTAAGCACCGTCTAATAATCTAAAATCGAGTACCCCCGCATCCACATTTCGAGGGGATAGACATATCATCAATCCAATCGCTATCGAAACACTCTGCCGTTTGCTCATCGACGACAGGGCGAATACTATTACCATCATCGCAAGTGCCAGTGGATAATAAAAAAGGGGGATTTTTTCATACATTTCTCCCTTTTTTTGACCATTCTTAACCCTCTTCTCAGCCCCTTTCAAAATGACAGTTTCCCCCTCTAAACGCGTTAATAATTCTTCATCACTTATCAAAGATTGAGTATCTCTCAAATGGTGCACAAACTCTTTTAAAAGCCCCTTATCATCGCTACTGGGAGCTATCCGATAGAGATGCTCATCATACGCTAAAAGTTCGATATTCCCCTCAGCGCTATCAATCTCTATAAGAGCGTTTTTTTTCATCGCTTCAAACTCTGTATTGGGTTGTTGAGCAATATTTAAGACAATTTTTTTCTCTTCTGCACTCTGTTTTACCTTTTCTCCTTGGGCAATTGGGTCACTGAGTGCTAAAATCATCAACCATGCCGCAATAAAAAAAAGGATATTTCTCTCTTTTAAACTCCATGTGTTATCGTTAACCCGCAATTTATCGAGGATATTATCACTAAAATCGTGTTCATGAAGCGGTTTTTGAGACATCCATAAATAAAATAAAATCGAGATAGGAATCCCCATCCAAAAGAAAAATTCGCTATGTTCAAAACTCATAGCAACCCTTTTTGATTTCGTCCATAGAGGTAAACAATCATCGCCATCAACCCTAAAAAGAGAGGATATGCATAAAAATGTTGTGACATGGGATGGGAGGGTTCAATCAAAAGCGGTTTGTGAATAGCGCTTTCTTGTTTCATCCATTCTCGCCAATTATCTTGCGGTACCATAGAGTTTTCAATGTCATGGGGGAGAGAGTGGATAACATATTTGGGGTTATCGGAAAAAACCACAATCCAGTTCCGCTCATTGGTAGGAAAAAAAGATTGAATCGTATAAGTGATAGAGGTGCTTTGTGTGGTGTAGGGGATTTGTCGTATCATCGATAACATTGCCTCATGATCGTAACTCAGAGGAAGTTTGATAGCGGGTGGAAGATAGAACGCGATTTTATCATACGGACGAAGGGCACACCATTGCTCTAATTGCTCAATTTTTTGCGGCGTTAAAGAATCACACACTATCAGTGTCGAATACCCCTCGAACTTGATTGGTTGTTCAATATCCTTGATCGGTGACATACCAGCAACAACCAACGATGCAATCATCACCCATTTGGATATCCACATCCACGCAGGTTTTTTCACCCCTACGTTTTGAAAACGCTCCAGATGGGGAAAATAGAGGGCCGAAGCGCGCAAAGGGCAAAGATTATCACACGCAAAAAAAACAAACAGCAAAAAACTCAGTTTCGGAAATTCGAAATAAATCCCCTCAAACATCAACAATACCTAAATAGAGATGGTAATATCCTAACGTCTCCTCATCAATCATCTCTACTTTTGGAGCATATTTATAGGGCTCTAACCGCTCAAAGAGATTATGAAATGCTTTTTCGGTTCGCTCATTATCATGTGCAAATACTCTCCCAAGCTCACTCATCGCATACGCCGCCCGTTTCGGTTCACCCAAATCAATCGTAGAGAGTTGCTCATATGCAAGACGCCGAACCGATTTTTGACGATGCCGAAGATACTTTAACCCCACAATGAGGGCGGTAATAATCACGACAATAACGACCAAAATAAGTGCAATAAAATAATAGAACGAATAATCGTGTATCTCCGCCAATGGTGCGATATCATTCACAGGGATATTAACCATCTGACTCATACACGCCCCTCAAACAGTCGTCTCAAAGTGACGATAGCATTGCCGTTGGTATAGAGTTTCGTCGCTCTCACCCCTGCTTTGCGAAACGACTCAAAGAGTTCGATATCATGCCCTCTTACCCGCTCCCGATACCGCTTGACACTGTGTCCGTTAAAATCCCCCTCCAATACCGCACCGCTCTCAGGATCGATAAGTGTGGTGTAGCCCATCGGGCTCGGATTCTCTTCGACCAAATCACGGACGACGAGTGCAACCACCTCATGTTTACGTGCCAAAAGACGCAAATCGGGTATCTCGAAAAAATCGCCGATTAACACAATCAAAGAACGGCGAGCAGTTCGACGATAAAGCTCTTTTACCGTATGGTTCAAATCGACACGGTGATGCAGTATCTCAGCATCCAGAACGCTTTGCGTCGCCTGCTGAACCGAAAAACGTTTTTTGGCGGGACGAATCTCGTTTCGCAATGTTTCCGAATAATTGGCATGAGCGAAAACATCCCCGTTTGCTACTGCCGAATAACCTATCAACGCTACCGCTTCGGCAACAGACTCGATTTTAAACTTCTCGGAACCAAAATGAAGCCCCCCACCGAGCAGTGCCACCGTGAGGACATTAAGCTCGCGCTCTTCGCGAAACACTTTGACGTAAGGTTTTCCCATTTTTGCCGTAACGTTCCAGTCGATATGACGGGTATCATCACCGCTCATATATTCACGCAATTCGATGAAGTCAAACCCCTCCCCTCGAAACATCGAAGGGTTGTTACCGATACGATCTCCGATAATCTGGCGACGGGCTTTTATTAAAATCTGACGAGAGTTCTGCATTATTTTACACTCCCCGTCATACCCGAAGGGCACAAGAACCTCTGAGAGGTCCTCGGGCTCGACCCGGGGATCCATCCCAAAAAGCAAAGCTGGATTCCCGCCTTCGCGGGAATGACGAATATAGATTTCTCATTACGGTATCGGTACCGCTTTAACGATCTTCTCAATCAACTCGTCCACGTTTATCCCCTCTGCTTCCGCTTCATAGGAGAGAACCAGACGGTGACGCATCAGCTCTTTGATAACCTGCGCAATATCACTCGGACTTACAAACTCTTTCCCACGTAAAAACGCCACCGCACGAGTTGCTTTAAACATATCGATACTCACACGCGGTGATGCTCCAAATTGCAAATACCCTTTTATCTCACCGAGTCCATACGCTTCGGGTTCACGGGTTGCGGTGACAAGACTAATCATGTATCTCTCCACCTCTTCATCGATGTGGATTGCTTTGACTCTCTCTTTGAGTGCATTTAACGTCGCCGTATCGATGATGGGCTTGATTGCCTCTCCTAGACCCGATCCGACACGCCGTGCGATGGAGAGTTCTTCTTCGGGAGTGTTGTAGCCGACATTGATTTTGAGCATAAAACGATCAAGTTGTGCTTCAGGGAGTGGATAAACACCTTCGTTCTCGATGGGATTTTGGGTCGCCATAACGAGAAACGGAGGGGAGAGTTTAAAACTCTCATCCCCCAGTGTCACCTGTCGCTCCGCCATCACTTCCAGCAGTGCCGATTGCACTTTGGCCGGGGCGCGGTTGATCTCATCGGCGAGAAGGAGATTGGTAAAAATCGGCCCTTTTTTGATTTTGAATCCATTGTTTTGCGGATCATAGACCTCAGCACCCAAAATGTCACTCGGGAGCAAATCAGGGGTAAACTGCACCCGTTTAAATCCCAGTCCCAATGCCGCAGAGAGGGCATTAACGGTCGTTGTTTTCGCTAATCCCGGAACCCCCTCTATCAGGATATGCCCATCACACAGCAACCCGATCAACAACCCGTCGATCATTTTTTCCTGCCCGACGACGACTTTGGCTACTTCGGAGCGTATTTGGTTAATTACATTTATCATAGTGTCACCTTTTTATCTGTTGTGAGTTTACCTTGTTTCTTTTTAGGTTTCTCTTTCCATAGCAATCTGCACCGTCATCCCGTACTAGATACGGGATCCATCTTCGGCATTTAATATCATTCTTCTATACCAATCCCAGCTCTTCGCTAATGTCTTTGATGAGTTTGCTTAGTGGGCGTTTATGGAGGTCTTCATCTTTTTGATAATTGCACAGTAAGTATCGATATATTTCATCGTCTGTAAATTTAAAATTTTCTTTTAATTCTCTAATATATGATTTAGTATAAATAGTTTTTTTAACAAGTAAGTCAATCACTATATCCGTATGTTGTTCATACAGCTTATCTAATTTGAAATATTCATTATTTTTATCAACTCCATTTCCAGTTTTCAATTGTATTTCAATATCGTTCTCTTTAATTTTTTGTCTTTTTAATTGATAATAATTTATATTTTTTGGTATATATTTGAACCCAAAGTCTATCAATGTAATTTCATAAGGACTTTTCAAATTATCTTGAAAGGCATCTTTGTCTTTTTTTGTATGATTACAAATTTGGCAACTTGGGATTAAATTGTAAAAACTCATAGCCAAAAATGGATAGATAGACTTAGGATAAAAGTGATCTATTTCTGGTCTTAATTTTTTTTTGTCACTATCGACTACAAAAATATAATTTCTATTGCAATATGGGCACGTTTTTATGCCATGTTCTTTTACAAAAGCATATCTTGTATAGTCTGTAATCTTGTCCCATTCTTTTTCGTAAAAATTTATAAATATTTCATTTAAATGGTCAAAAGAATATTCTCTATATTGTTGAATTAAAATTTCATCTACATTAACAATACTACTTTTATGTTTCAGAATAAATTTTTGTATATCTTTCTTTTTAGATACGTTACACGCTAAATTATTGTCCTTACAAGTTTTTTTTAATATTCTAACATATAATTTTTTATAATCATAATCTTCTGTTTTTAAAAGTGGAAAAGTTTTAAGAAGAGCATGAAACTCAATAATCAATTCTTTTAATCTATGAATCTCTCCAACTAATAGATCATCTAAATTGTTATAAATCCAATCAAGTATTTGATATTCAATAGATGTATGGTTATGAAATGAATTTCGTTTTGTGAGTACTAAGTTATCCAAACCTGTTTTAATTTTTGAAAAATGCAAGTCTCTTAATACTTTATTTTTTGAATCAATAAGAATTTTAAGCATTACTTTTTTCTTTCAACAATGCTTCAAGCTCAGATATTCTCTTTAAATATTTATCTTCTTTTGTTTCAATCTGATAAAATTTATTATATAAATTTTCTAATTTATTTTGCAATAGTTCTTCTCCTACGGCATCAATTGTAAACTTTATTTCTTCTTGTGTTAAATCAATAGTAGGTAAATCTACTATCAAATATTTTAAAATTTTACTGAGCCTATCTTTCGCAAACTCTCCCATCAAACCATCTTCCATAAAAAATCCGTGAGAAAGAAGGGTGTGGATGTTGGCTCCAAAAGTTTGTTCATTATCTTTAAATGGATGTTTTTGTATACCATTTTCTAAAAATATTACATTTTCTTTGGGGATGTCGGAGAGGATAAAGGGGGAATGAGAAGCAAAAATGATATGTAAATTTTTATCTAATTTATTTACCAATGATTGAATAAAAATTTGAATAACTTTTTTTTGCCAATTTGGATGCATAAAAAGTTCTATTTCATCAATACACACTATTAAGCTTTGATTTTGTACTTTTTCTAAAAGTAAATAGATACAACTAAGATAATAAATCATAGCTTTTTCACCACTACTATTGATTTTATTAGAGGATTGATTTTGAAGGAATGGTAGTTTTTCGATTTCTTTTTTAACTTGTTGATATAATGGATCTGTATTATTAAGTTCTGTTTTTGCTTTACCAATATAGTTATCAAAATTTGTTGCTGTGAAGCCGTCATCTCCCATCAAGCCAAAGTAGTGATTAATCTTTATATTAATTGTATTTTCATGTGCTGAGATATTAATATATCCAAATAACTTATCATCTATATTAATCGATTCCAAAGCACACTCAATTTGTTTAGTTGAAGTATATATTATTTTATTATTTGTTTTATTCTGAAATACACATACATAATTTATTTCTTTTTTTGAAAGTTCATTTATTAAAAATTCAAATATACTACTTTTCCCACTTCCATTTTCTCCCACAATCGCTGTGATATTGATATTTTTACCAAAAAAGTTTTCAATATGTTCTTTTGGTTTAATATCTAATACGCAATCATTTTCTAAAGTACAATCATCATTATATTTGTCATGAAATGTACACTCAAACCGAGGACTAAAATTAAACCCTTGCTTATCTATATTTTTATACTTTTCAACCCATAAATAGACTAATTCCATCCAAATTCCTAATTTTGTTTTTCTTTTTTTGGGATGGATCCCCGGGTCAAGCCCGAGGATGACAAACCGTCCGTTTTACCCTTCGACTAGCTCAGGGCGAACGACAAAATTTATATGTGTTTTAATGGTATCTTTTATGCCCTTAATTCATCGAAATTCTATTTTGCACCTCTAGGGAAGCGTTAAAACAAGATTTGCTCTCGTGAAATACGCTATATTTCGGACGGCATCATTTAAAAAAATTTTCATATCAAAAGCTCTCCCTCCAACATCCTCTCAGTTTATCTAAAAATTGCAAAACACTAGCGTCATTGGTTTCAAATGCATCCATCTCATCTTTGGTTTTTCTGAGTGCTTCTGCACACTCTAGCAAAATAGTTTCATACTCTTTGTTGGACAAACCGCAACTGAGTTTTGCAAAATTTTTATATGTTTTTTCTTTCCACCACAGTTTTGCATCACTCATTTTTAGAGCAGGTATATCGTTTTGGATGTAAACGGTTGTAGTAATGACATCATAAATAGGGGCTAGAAAACTATCGGTAAAGTCGTTTTCATACAATATTCCATAATTTTTTAAATGACCATCCCCATTTTGAAGAAAGTGATTCATAACCAGTGCTTTAAAAAATACCCTTAGTGACTCTTTCAACTTTTGGGGAGCTATAACATCTTTGATGATTCGGGCACACTCTTCGTAACTTCCCTCGTATTTTTGCTCCGTTCCTCTGCCACTGAGTACACACATATCCTCGAATCCAAGATAGGTTCCCTCTTCTTTGACATCAAATCGTTTCATGATAAACATCGAGTAATCGTCACTGAGATAAAACTCTGGCGTTGGCAGATGTGCATTTTGAATCGCTCTCATGCAAAAATATTCATTAAGCGCGAGATTTGGATACTCTTTTTCCCATGATTTCACGATGTAATGCTCGAACTTCATGGTTGTTTTGTTGTGTGCGCCTAGGAGCAATTTAGGTTGTACCCCTGAGACACCAGAACGAATAGCAAACTTCTCCATCAGCTCATTAAAAAGGTTTTGTTTAGAGGAGTGAACGATCTCTTCGAGTTCTAAAACATCCGTGTCACTGATGATTTTTTCAAATTTTACACGACCCAACATATAAGGACCGATAAGTTTCAGGAGGTTTATCTCATCCATGGTCACTATTTTTGCAAAGTGATTTTTTATCACATCTTTGAGGGCACCCTCGGGCATATTCATCTGAAAAATGGGATGAAGCGATTTACTCACCCAACTCTCAGCTCGAATCGGCATAGTGAGACTGACTAACTCTTGTGAATCGCTCAAATAATTAAAAATATAGTTGCCATCTTCTTTTGAAAGTTCACCGCTGAGTGTTTTGTTGGTATAGACTTTGAGTTTATCTGCCATCTTGTAACTCTTCTAATGTTCTTGGGCGATCTTTTGGACGGAGGGCAAACTCAACACCCAACAAGGTCAAAAGTATTTCTACTTTTTTAATCCCCACTTCATCGATAAAACCATTTTCGATTTTAGAAAGAGTCCGTTTTGTGATACCTGAATACGCTTCTAAATCACTTTGTGACCACTTCTTTTGTTTGCGTAAACGTTGTATCTCTTTACCAAGTTCTTCTAAAGTCAAAATCACTCCTAATAAGAAATATATTTCTCATAATAGGCTTTTAAAGCTTAAATAGGAATTATACTTCTCTTAATCTCTTCTTCGCTTCACGTAAATCCAGTGTTCCCGCTTCGAGTTCGGCTATAACCTCATCAAAGCGTTTCTCTCCTGAGAGAGCGAGGAGCATTATCAGCTCTTTTGTATTTTTAGTTCCATCCCAAAACTCTTTTTTTCGGCGTCTCGGACGTATTTTCCATAATCGTTTCCCAGCTTCACCCAATACAATTCCCAACACCACTAATCCCCCATAAAGGGTATAGCGCATCCAGCCGCTCCAATCACGTAAAGCGGGAGGATCGAGGAGGTTGGAGCGCTCAAACCCTTGTGCCACTTCGATTGCTACCGCCTCACTCTCTAAGCGTTTAATCTTTTGACTTTGGGTATCGAACACCTCGATAGAGATTTTCGGAATCACAAAACTTTGTTCACTCACGAGGGCGAATTCCTGACGTATCTCCCCCCTATAACCGTTGACATCGGGAGTAATATTTTTTTGGGGAGCTTCCGCAAATACATGGACACCGCTGATATTAAGCTCATAAGGGATGTAGCGCTCAAGATTCCCCGTCCCCCGTAGATAAAGGCTCAGATGTAGCGGTTCGTGCGCTATGACACTGCGCTTATCGACACTCACTTCCAATGAAATATCCCCAATCAACGTCGCTCTGTTCTCCCCTACGCGAATACTCACGTCGGGCAAAAGAGCCTCCTCTTCCAAAATATCCTCTTTGCTGAGATTATCACGTCCCAAAACAGTGTTTTCAACTGCTCCTGATGGGGTATAGCGAACCAATGCTTTTAGCGCGACACTCACTGTTCCCGTATTTGTCGGAGTCACGAGTAAATCGATTGTATCGCTCCGCTTCCCTTGTAGTACTTGGCTTTTTTCAGAGAGAATAGAGGTGGTATACGAGGGGTTATCCGCCAATTTCAATTTCGCCGAATACTCCGCTGCACTGCTATCAAACGTACACACATACCGTATCACACCGCTTTGCCCGACCCGAAGCGTTTGCGGGGATTCTACTACACGCCATTGGTACTTCATCCCCCATGCCATAGTGTTGAGGATTAAAATCGCACCAATAATCCTACCAAGGCTTCGTTTCATGGACACTCCTTTGATTGATGAGTTCGTATTGATGCGAACTCAGGGCGGCTTTCCCCTGTGAGAGGGAGAAACGTGGGTCTGCTTGAACTTTTTTTCCCGCATCTCCCGCACCCGAGGAGGCAATATCACTTTGCATATTCGATCCGCCCCCCTCTTTGGTTTTTTTCCCCTCACCCGCGGGTTTGTTCTCGTCTGATGAGAATTTATCTTTTTTCTCTTTACGGACATTGAGCGATTTTTGCTCTTGCTCTATGGCAATCGCTTTTAGATTCTGGTCGGCTTGATGGCTATAATGCAGAGTGAGCGATTTGAGCAGAGCATTACGAGCGTTTTCAAACTCATTTAATCGGATATAGCAGTTACCCATATTGTAATAAACATAGGATTTAAACATCGGATTATCGGAGCGGATTGAGCGATACACTGCTAATGCTTCAGGATATTTTCCCCCTTTATACAGAGAAGCTGCACGGTTAAATTTCCCCTCTGCTGAGTCCAAATACCCGAACCATTTGGCAGAGTGTTCGTATTTCCCCTGAGAATATGCCATCTCTCCCGCAATCTGATAAGGGTAATCGAGAACCCCTGCGTGGAGGCTGATTCCGATGAGGGTTAGGAGGGGTATTATTTTTTTAACCACCCTCTCCCCTAATGTCGTGTATGCCAACACAAAAGCAATCATCCCCAAAATCAGTGGAATGTAAAAAAGCTCTTTATAGCGGGTCACGGTCGTTGATCCGGCAAAATCTTCGCCCCTCTCCCGCTCAATCCACTCTAAAACACTTTTACTATCTGCCCCTTCGATTACTTTTCCTCCGCTCATCGAGGAAATTTGGTTAATCGCCTCATTTCGAGAACTCACTACGATATGCCCACCCTCATCTTTGAGCAATCCCTCATCGCTTTGGAGTGTGCTCCCCTGAGCTGAAGCTAACATCACGACACACACCTTCAGTCCATGCTCTTGCGCGTATGCCGACTCTTTTTCATAACTCAGTTCATCCCCTCCATCGGTGAACAAAACGACAAGGGGATGCTGCGCATGGGACATTTTGCGTGAAAGCTCTAATGCGCCCATCACCTCTGTCCCTTTGGTAATAATCTGCGATTCATCGAGCGAGCTAAAGAGGTGTTTGAGAAGCTCACTATCTTTGGTGAGAGGAGAGAGAACGATAGCGCTCGTCGTATGGGCAAGTACCCCAAAGCGATCACGGCTATCAGACTCTACCACCTCTCTCAAAACCCTCTTTGCCGCCCCCAAACGGCTCGGAGTTATATCCGTAGCCCTCATCGAATACGACATATCGAGCGCTAAAATAACATCACTCCCCGCCTCTTCGACACTAATCGGTTTTTCATTCACTACCGGACGTCCAAGCGAGAGGATTAAACACGCCAAAGAGAGTAAGAGCCACCCTTGAAAATGCCATTTATACCGACGTACACCCAAAAGATAAAGGGGTATGAACCAAAGGGCAAAAAGCCAAAGCGGTGAGAGGAAACTCATGCATGACCCCTTCGTCGCCACATTAACCACACTATCATCAATAATGCCCCTGCAAGTGGATACTGAAAATAGTGTTCAAAGAAGGTATGTTCAGCACTCTTGATACGCGATTTCTCCAATGTATCAATTTGATTATAGACCTCTTTGAGCTCTTTTTCGTTGAGAGCACTAAAATACTCCCCCCCGCCCTCATGCGCCATTTGTTCTAAAAGCTTACTATCAAACTCCCCTTTTGTCCCTATCCCTATGGTGTAGAGTTTTATCCCCGCTTTACGAACCATCTCAACAGCCTCTTTGGGAGAAATAGCCCCACTGTTGTGCTCCCCGTCGGTGAGGAGGATAATGATTTTACTTTTTGCTTTTGAATCTTGTAATGCACGAACCCCCTGAGCCACCCCTTCGCCGATAGCGGTATTTTGCCCTGCCATCCCAAAATTGAGATACCCTATCATCTCGGCTATAATCTCTTTTTCATAGGTCACAGGGGTCGCGATAAAAGCGAAATCTCCGAATAACACCACCCCGACGTTATCTTCTCGCCGTTTCATCACAAAATCTTGTGCGATTTTTTGAACAATCTCAAAACGGGTAGATCGGCTATCATCGACTGAAAATCCCGACGCATTCATCGACCCGCTCCCATCCAAACTCAAAACGATATCAATCCCGTTACGATTTCGCGGATCGGAAAAATCGACCACCACAGGAGTTGCCAACGCACCTATCATCAAAAGGAGTGTCACTACGGTGAGAATCCATTCGAGACTGCGCCATTTTTGAGGATTAGCGAAGAACTTTAAATGGGGGAAATAACGCTTTTGAGGGATTATTTTACAACGATAGAGACAATACAGAATCGGCGGAAGAGCCAAAAAAGCCCATACAAAATCAAATGACCAAAACGTCATATCACCACAACTCTATTCCAAACTGACGAACAACAAGCGAAAAAGCGATAAAACATACCACTGTAATCATCACCGATGTCCCCATCGCCCACCAAAATCCGATTTTCTCCAACAGTATCGGAAATGCCAAGAACATCGGCAATGTCGGAACAACGTACCAAAACGTATACCACGCATGATTAGCGATCTTTTCCGTACTCTGATTTTCAAGATAGAGCCATATCAACGCTAAAAAGGTCACGATCGGCAATGCTGCTACCAGTCCTCCAAGCTTATCACTCCGTTTTGCCATCTCGGAGACGAGTACCACAACCCCTGCGGTCAGTAAATATTTTATGATTAGCCATGTCATAGTTCTGCCTCAAAATAAATAACTATTAATATATAACCCGATTATACCTTTTCGTCTCTTTGCCGTTGTTTTTATATGAATGTTTTTAAATAATCATTTGGGAACTTGAAAAAAATTAGATACACTCTATTCAAAAAGATTGGATTCATAATTATTCATGCTTCAACGCCCTTTAATGTTCACACTTTTGAGCTTCATCATCACTACTCATAGCTCTGCTCAAAATCTTGAAGATATTTTCACCGAAGGAAAAGTGAGCGGTAATCTCCGCGTTTTTTGGTACGACGGCGACCGTGAACTTCGTATTGACCGTACCGCCCTCACCGTAGGGGGAATTTTGAGTTATAAAACAGCCCCCTACGAGGGATTCAGCGGCGGCGTTTCGCTCTTTTCGAGCAATGGGATCACATCGCTTACTAAAATGCCCGAATCGGGACAAACCCATAACCTCAATCTTGACGGTAGCTCCATCAACACCCTCGGCGAAGCGTACCTCCAATACAGCGGATATGATACCGTTGTGAAATACGGACGACAGCGTCTTGATCTGCCCCTCTCAAACGACTACTACAACCGAATGCTCCCCAACAGTTTCGAAGCGCTCAGTTGTGAGAATCGTTCCATCGACCATGTCACCCTCAAAGGTGCTTATATCACGGGGTGGAAATACAAAGGTTCCGATACCTTCGTCTCACCCACATACTCGCTCGGGATCAATCGTGACATCGCCGTCCTCGGGGCAATCTATTCTCCTGCTGCTGCATGGAAAATCGAACTCTACGACACCTATGTGCGCGATGTGATGAATGCCCCCTATCTGCAAATCATTGACAATGCTATTTGGAAATCTTCTGAGGGGACGACCTTTTCAGGAGCATTGCAATATCTGAACGAAGAGAGTGTCGGAGATAGTGCCGCAGGAGAAGTCGATACCTCTCTTTTAGGGCTACGAGGGACTCTAACGAAGGGTGAGTGGAGTCTGAGCGCTCTATACACCCGTATCGGCGCTCAAAGCTTACTAGGTACGGGGGGACGATACGAGAAGATGGGTTGGGGAGCGTTTATCACCTATACCGATCTGCAAATCGACGGAGAGAGTGAAAACGCCGGTGCGGAAGCCTACGGCGGAACCCTCACCTATCGTCCGTCATCCACTTTTGAGATTTCTGCCAAGTACGTTCATATCGATCAAAATGATGCACGCCAATCCAACCCCTCATCGCTCACCCAAAATCCTCGCCCCGATTCCGACGAAGTCAACATTGATGCAACGTATCAGCCTTACAAAGAATTTCGGTTGAGAACCCGTTTAGCCACCATCGATTATGAGAGCGGAAGCACTTCTCTTTACAAAAACAAAGCGTATGATGAGACCAATGTGAGGATTATCGCCGATTATTTGTTTTAACGGCACGTCACGTTTGCGTCAAAAATAGCCTCTTCTTTTTGGGCGTGAGCGCATTGAACTTTACTCATTACAACATTGGCAAATGTCGTTTCCCACAAAAGTGTATTTTTCATCTTCACAGAGCGCAAATCATTATGGATGAATTTCGATCCTCCGATCTCTGAACCGCGCAGATCGGTTTTATTCAAAATGGCATCGGTAAAATCGGCTTTCCAAACTTTTGCATTGCGTATATCGGCAAAACTCAAATCACTCCCTTTGAGATGGGTCCCTTTGAAATTTGCCCCCTTGGCACTTATCTTTCGCAAATCAGCACGCTCCATCGTTGATTTCCAAAACACCGTCCCCTCAGCACGTGCTCTGCTGAGATTAGCTTCATTGAAATCCCCCATCTCAAACACACTACCGCGCAGGTCGGCACCACTGAGATTACTACCGTGAAAGTCTCCACCGCTAAAATCCATTTTTGATAAATTAGCACCCCTCAAATCACATCCGATACACTCTTTTGTTTCCAACGCTTGTTTCAGATGCGCCGCATCGTAAGCACCCACAGAGGCTCCCATCAACAGAGCTAACAATAGTGCTCTCATTTCATCCCTCGAATACGCTTTAGCTCACTCAAAAAGAGTTGTGGTCGTTTACTCCCGACAATCGTCTCTTTTTTATTCCCCGCTTTGTCGATAAAAAACATCGTCGGAATCCCAAAATAATCAAATCCATCAGGAAGCTTGCTTTTGTGTATATTTTTCTCAATCACGACAAAATTTTGACTCAAATACGTTTCCACTGTTGTATCATGAAACACTTTTTTCTTCATATAGGCACATTCAGGACAATCATCCGTACTGTAAATCATCAACACAATCTTATTCTCTTTTCCCATCTCACCAAGCGCACCCTTAAACTGCTCATCATTGTGAATCGTTCCACCCCATAAACTCCAGACAAACATCCACATTAAAACCATATATTTCATTTACTATCCCCTATCCTTGATTGCATACTGGACAAATTATACCATTTCCACTGCGATCTTGGTAATTTCACGTGTAAAGCATTGACATAAAAGCAGATAACCGCTATAATTCCCGTCCACAAATTGTACTGAGACAGTTTAGTGTTTTGTGTGTCCCGTTAGCTCAGTCGGTAGAGCATTTCACTTTTAATGAAGGGGTCGATGGTTCGAGTCCATCACGGGACACCATATTTTTTTTACGCGTGGCTCCATCATCTAATGGTTAGGATCTCAGATTTTCATTCTGGTCATAGGGGTTCAAATCCCCTTGGAGTCACCAACTCAAACCCCTTAAAACACACACTTTTAAACGCTTCAAACATTTTTCACCGACCCACTGATTTTCCGCATTTCATTTAATATCTTTTTTATCCAAACCGCTCTATTATTTCGCTACTTAATAAAATAACTGCAAGGATTTCCCACGCAAACACAAGACGTCAAAATTGTTTTTATGAGCTTTGTTATCCTCATTGGAGTGGGGGCAATGATGCTGATGCTTCCATTTGCCCATCGAGGTGAACTTACCATCATTGATGCACTCTTCACCTCCACCTCAGCGGTCTGCGTTACAGGACTGATTGTCAAAGATACCCCCGTCGATTTCACTACCTTCGGTCATGTGATTATCCTCTCCCTCATCCAAATCGGAGGGTTAGGATATATGACGGCGGTCACCTTCTTAGCCATTATGCGTCGTAAACGACTCACTTACCGAGATCGTTTGATTCTCAAAGAGTCTTTAAACCATCCGGGTATGGCAGGAATTTACCGCTTTTTAAAAATCGTTTTTGCCAGTATCATCATTATCGAAGTGATCGGTGCACTCATTTTAACCCTCCGATTTTGGGCTGATATGCCGTTTACTCATGCCCTTTGGTTTGGATTTTTCCACTCTGTTTCTGCTTTTAACAATGCCGGATTTTCTCTCTTTAGCGATAATCTGATGCGCTATCAAGGGGATTTTATTATTAATCTAACCATTCCCGTATTGGTTATTTTAGGGGGGTTAGGATATTTAGTCCTTTTAGAACTCTATAATTTTCGACGCAAATCGATTACCCGCCTCTCCACCCATACCAAAATCGTTTTGTGGGCATCAGGGATCATGATAATCGCGGGTATGGCAATCATCCTTTCTCTAGAGTGGAATAATCCTACATCCTTTGGTAACATGGATATAATGCATAAAATAACAGCGGCATGGTTCGCATCGGTCAACTACCGAACAGCTGGATTCAACACCATCGATTTTTCGACATTTAACGATTCCGATCTCTTTTTTGGAACCGTCTTTATGATTACCGGAGGTAGCCCGGGTGGGACAGCCGGAGGGATTAAAACTACCGTTTTAGCCCTCTCGATCATCGGAGTATGGTTTACCCTACGCGGTCAAAACAATCCCCATATTTTTCACCGTAGTCTAGTACCGTATCAAATCAACAAAGCTTACGCCGTTATTTTTGTTGCATCATTTTATATTTTACTCTCGACCGTTATTTTGAACGAAAGTGAACATCTCCATTTTGTTCGGACTCTCTTTGAGACCTGTTCAGCTTTCGGTACGGTAGGGGTTTCTACCGGTAACGGAGGGGTGCTTAGCTACAGTGCCCTTTTTAGTGATGTGGGTAAACTCAATATCATCTTTTTGATGTTGATGGGGCGTGTCGGTGTCTTTGCGTTCACTATCGTCATCGTTGGAAAAGCGGCTCAAACCCGTATTAAATACGCAGAAGGAAGGGTAATTATATGACATACGTCGTCATTGGATTAGGTAAATTTGGACACAATGTAGCCAAAGGGTTAGCACAACAAGGAGAGGCAGTAATCGCCATTGACCATAGCGAAGAGAAAGTTCGTGATGTCAGCGATATGGTTCAAGACGCCATTACCCTCGATTCAACCGATTTACGAGCACTTCAAGAAGCGGGAATCTCCGATGCTGATGTCGCTATCGTGAGTATCGGTGAAAATATTGAGGCAAGTATCCTCACCGTTATGGCACTCAAAGAGCTGGGGATAGAGACCGTTGTCGCTAAAGCCATTACCCAAGTACACGGGCAGATCCTCTCCAAACTGGGAGCGGCCAAAGTGATCTATCCTGAGATGGAATCGGCCAAAAAATTGGTCAAAAAACTGGTTAAAAATATGCATTACGAAACCATCGACCTCTCAATCACCATGAAACTTGCTAAAATGACTTTACCCGAATTTTGGATCGGGACTTCCATCCTCTCCCCAACGTTTGAAGTCGATTATGAGGTAAAACCAGTCGCTTACAAGCACCAAGGGGAGTGGCACACCTCATTTGAAAAAGATGATATTCTCGAAAAAGGGGATATTCTCGTTGTACTCGGAAACAGCAACAATATCGAAGCCCTCAGTAAAAAAGTATAAAAATCTTTTCTGCTATTACTAGCGGTTAATATTCATTTCACATCTTTTGCTACAATAACGGACACAAAAATATTTGTTATTGTAGAAAGGATTATCCTGTGAAAGCTTCCCTATTTTTATCCCTAACACTCCTTATCCTTTCTGGTTGCTCGGCAACATGGAGCGGAATTAAAGAAGATACCCATTCACTAAGCGATTGGACAAAAAAACAGGTTAATGAGAGTGCTACTTACGTCCAAGAAAAAACAAAGTGAAATTCTTTAGCATTTTACTCTTTAGCGCATGTGTCCTATGGAGTGATACCTCCTCCATTCTCCCTACTCAATGGGGTGAAAATGTTACCGGTGTCGTCACCACGTTTCATACCTCTAAAAAAGAGATAGCCCTCACCTTCGATGCGTGCGGAGGGAGTTTTCGCAGTTCTGGATATGATGCGGGACTGATCGACTACTTAAACGACAATCATATTCCTGCCACCCTCTTTATCAACTCCCGTTGGATACACAGCAATCCTGAAATATTTATCCGATTAGCCTCTAACCCATTGTTCGAAATTGCCAACCACGGTACGGCACACCGTCCTCTCTCAGTGAATGGCAAAAGTGTCTACAACATAGCAGGCACAACGTCACCCGAAGAGGTTTCCCAAGAAATCAACGGTAATGGTGATTTGATTGAAAAACTTACCGGCAAACGTCCCCGTTTTTTCCGCTCCGGTACCGCCTATTATGACGAGCTAGCCGTTGCACTTGCACATTATAACGGCGTTGAAATAGCAGGATTCAGTGTACTTGGGGATGCGGGGGCAACGTTTAGCGCCCCGAAAGTCGCTCAGCAGTTAGAGAGTGCGCACAGCGGTGATATTGTTATTTTTCATATGAACCACCCTGAGAGCGGAACACGCGAGGGGATAATGGAAGGGATTGCCAAACTCAAAGCGCAAGGGTACAGTTTTGTCCGTCTCAGCGATGTCAAAGAGCACCTCAACCGTCTCCCTTAATCACCATCCATCACTAGCATGATTATCGTGTTTGGATTTTTTGTAGCGACGGGCATTGACCCGTTTTTCAAGCTGATTTTGTGTGTAAAAAAGCTCTTCTTTAATCGTTTCAATATCGGTATCACTAGCACGAAGATCGAGAATTTTTTGTCCTAATGCTTCGAGTTCCATATATTCATCTTTATACAGCTTCACCGCTTCATTTTTCTCTAAAAAACGGAAGTTCATGTCCACTTTTTGGTCATACTGCTCTTTAGTAGGGTTTTCAGCTTTTCCTAGCCATGCAATAATCCCACTAATAAAGCGTCCTAATAGCCGAATATACCTAAGCCGCTTTGAATTTTCCTCTTTTGATGATCCCATATATCCTCAGTTAAACATTATCAGATACAATTATATCTATATATTTTATAGGTAAAGGTTTTTTCATGAAACAATGGCTACTTCTTTTGACATTACTAACTTCCTCATTGATGGCAGAGTATACCGCACAACCGATTGATCAAAAAATACTCGATTCAAAAATCAAAATCATCGATATCCGCACCCCGGGAGAGTGGAAAACAACCGGTTTAGTCAAAGGCTCTATTCCCATCATGTTTTTTGATGAAAAAGGGAATTATGATTTAAATGCTTTTATTACCCAACTCAACAAAACGATCAAAAAAGGGGAACACTTCGCCCTTATCTGTAACAGCGGAAACCGTTCTCGAACACTAGGGGAGCATCTAGGGAATAAAATGGGGTATAGCGTCCTCGATTTACAAGGGGGGATTCAATACGCTATCAGTAAAAAAATTCCAATAGAACCGTATCGACCATAAAATCTTAATAGGTCGATTTCTGTGGGTTATATTGGCTATTAACCTAAAAATTCTAATAGCTCAATATACTCTTTTTCAATCACACTCAAACTCTCCAACATCCTCATCTCATCGATACCGGGATTTTCACTCAAAAATTCTCTTCGCCATTGGATATTGTCTTGCAACTCTTTGAGTCCTGTACTCAAATACTCGATCATTTGATCGATTTCACCCCCGCGAATTACCCCTTCAGTATCCGCTTTATAAAATAAAAGGGGATAATCTCCCATCTCTCCGGAAAAACGAAAATCTTCTGCAATATTGTGAATGATTGTCTTTATCCGTTCACCCTTAATGACCCGTTTGGACATCTTTGCCTCCCCGATTTTTTATCCACTATTTTAGTCCCTTTTGGTATAGGAGTTGCTTAGAATAACCATCTACTACCGCAAAGGTATATCTGAGCTTATGAAATCCCTACAGCTTAAAACCAAATTGCTCTATCTCCTCATCAGCGTAGCAATCGGTCTCGTAGTGATTGGCTTAGTAGGCTATTTTAACCTCTTAATAATGAAAAAAAATGTGGATACTCTCTATTTTGGTTCTCTCCTTCCGCTGACCGAACTCAGTTCCATCAATACCGCATATCATCATGAACTTGAATCGAGTGTCTACCGCTGGAAAGAGGGGCTTATTGATGATAATACCCTTGCAACGAACATCACACTCGGACTACAGCACGTCGATCAAATGTGGGGAAGCTATCTCTCCCATCATAAACGCCCCGAAGAGCTCCCCTATCTCCGTTACACTGAAAATCAAATGGAAATAATGGGGCGTTATTTTGAAGAGATACGTTCTCTTGTCGGTGAACATACCAGTAAATCTGCTATCTCGATTGTCAGGCTTTCCGATAATACCACCTCAATCCATACAACAATCTCAAGACTCATCTCGTACGAGATCTCTTCCGCCAAATATGAACGTTCTATTCTACTTACCCATCATGAAAACTCTTTAAAACAATTAGCTGTTATTCTAGGAATTATTTTAACGGGTGTTTTGGGATTTGCATGGCGTATTTTTACCCAAATCGAAATACAGCAACAACAACTTGTCGAATCCACCAACGCGCTCAAACATGTCAATATAAAACTTGAACAGGCCTCTTACACCGATTCACTTACCGGAATTTTTAATCGCCGCTATTTTAATCTCGTCTATGAAAGAGAGTTCAAACGTGCCGTTCGAGGTGGTAAATCAATCACTTTTATGATGGTGGATATCGATTTTTTCAAACAATACAATGACACCTACGGTCATCTCCAAGGAGATATTGCTCTCAAAAATGTTGCCCATGTTCTCAAAACATCACTACTGCGACCGGGAGATTTTGTCTTTCGCTTAGGAGGAGAAGAGTTTGGGATACTCATCACCGATACCGACTGCCCTAATGCTCGGCAAATGGCAGAGAGGATTCGATTTAACGTGGAATCATTAGGGATGGAACACAAAGCGAATAAACTCACCGCCACCGTCACTATCTCTATCGGAGCAATATGTGCTATACCGACAGAAAGCATGAACAATGAAGCACTCCTGCACAGTGCCGACACCAATCTCTACGCGGCAAAAGAGCGGGGTCGAAATAAAGTAATATTTACTTCTACCTTACAGTAGTTATTTCAGATTTTTAACATATCATAAAAGTTTCATATCTGTTAAAATATACCAAAGCGTATCCGTGAAATCGGATCACGCCACAATGTGCGTTTGGCAGTCGGACTTAGATGATTTGTTTGCGTGTGAGCTTGTTTGTCAGTATAGAGTGCCCAAAAAGGGAATCGATTATCAAGCCCATTGGCAGAACGTGCCCCATGAGATGAATCAAGTGGAAACCGTATGAGATCAAAAACAAAATAGTTGTGTAAACGATATGGGTATAATCGCTGTAATACCATAACTACCGTTTTAGCCTCGTTAAATCGGAGAAAACGATTAGGCATATTGATGAGATGTTCCATACTCACGTATCGATACCCGTTTTTTTGTGATAACAAGAGTAAAACACCTCCCATGTTTGCTGCCAAACCGTTACCGTGAGAACTAAGATCGATAATGTAATCACTCTTCCCATCTCCGTTTAAATCCAACATACTCACACAATCGACAAAATCGGCAGGAAACTCGGGTTCACGGATCATTGTCGATAGCGTCTGCTGTTGTGCGCGTATTAATTGAATTCGTACATGAGTGGTTGTTTTCTCATCAGCACTTTTATCTCTCCGCTCTATTCCGGTGATAGTGAGTTCATCTTTGCCACAGTGTGCTCTAATGACTTCATCAGTATTTAGCACAAAAGCGGTTTCAGCCTTTAGAGTGCAAGGTGTCGGGGTCAATACCTGTATATCTTTTGACTCAAATCGAGGTCCGAAATCAAACTCCGATGTTGCCCATGTTACTGTGTAAAAGAGGGCACAAGCAATCAAAATCAGTTGCAAATACTGACCTTTTTACTATCGATTAACACAATTAGCACCTGAACAATTATTTTGAAGACGATAATCTGCATTTCTTCGAGCAGCATCGCCCTCTTGCATCGCTTTCAAATTATTCCCCAAAGTTTCTGCGTTACGATCCCAAAAGCTGGGTTGAGAGTCATTTGCTCTCTGCTGTTCTAAATATTTGTCGTATCTTTCTGCATCTTCTCTGTACTTAGCACGAACATAGTTCCGATTTTCAAGATAACTCTGATTATTTGGTTCGAGTGCAACTGCTTTTTCAGCATCCTTAACACTATATGAGTTATACATATTTTTTGAGCGCGCAGCATAATAGGCTGCTACATTTGGATTTATATCAATCGCCTTAGTTAAATCATCATATTGCTCTCTATAATCATCCAAGTTGTATCTAGCATCTGCACGTTGTCTGTATGCTTCATCATATTTTGGATTCAATTCGATCGCGCGGTTATAGTCCTCTATTGCCCCTCGATTATCTATTCTAAATAACCAATCCGTCATGCACACCCTAAGGTTCCCTCTTGCAACATAATAATCCGCGTTATTAGGATTTAGTTTGATCGCCATGTCTAGATCAGCCCTTCTCTCATCTTTATCTTTATAAAAATTTATCCAACTTTTTGAATTTGCTCTTAAATAATAAGCTTGCGCGAATTCAGGCCACAATTCAATCGCACGGGTAAAGTCAGCTATCGCCCCATCATAATCTTTAGCATTATATTTTTTAACTCCGCTCTGCTCAAAACGATAGGCTTCGGGATAGCTTTTCTCTGCTTTTGTTACAGATTCATCTATGGAAGCATCCGCGTATATGCTCGGTATTATTGCTAATGATATTAGCAGAACTATTTTTGAAAAGAAACGTGACATTGTTATACTCCTCTGTGGTTATTTTTAGTAAGGCTTTTGCCCCACCCAGTTACCTGCTGGTGCATATTGACACACCCATACTTGATCGTTGTTGGGACACATTGCCATACCACATCCCACTTGAGTACTGTTTTTCCACACCAATTGTGTGTAGTGACCACACACTTTTCCCACAGCACACTCGTTTTTGCCATGATCGTAATCTCTCTTTTCATTTGCCCATGCGCTCACAGGATCAGCCGAACGAATATCCTGAGCAGGACCGTTTGACCAACCACCTGCCCAAAAGAGATTTTCACCGTTTGAACCGTTAGAATGGGTCATTTTACAATTATTAGTCGATTTGAGATGATCTGCCCAACTTTGCGCCGAGGCGGCAACTTCTGCGGAATAGGTGATGGACGGGACACCAACTTCTGCACGAACACTATTATGGGTAGCGACGATCTCAGCAGGGTTCACATCACCGCACCATGCTGAGATAGAAAGCATAAGTGTCAACCAAATACTAAAACTTTTTTTCACTTTTTCTCCTCACTGTAAAATAACTTTTAATAATTTTAGTCGATTCATCTAAATTGCTTCTGAAAAGTAGCGTTTTATTGCCTCTTTACCCTGTGCAATAATCTCTAAAGGGGGAGATTGGATAGGGTTATCCTCGATAATAATTCCCCCGTTGTCATCATCATACAGTTTTATCTCCAGAGACAAATCCATCATTTCTTTTGGAATATGGGTAATGCTATTTCCCTCTAAATCCAATGTCGTGAGCTTTTTAAGTGCTGAGAGAGGGGCAATATCGGTGATATGATTCCAATACAGCTCCAACTCTGTGAGATTAATGAGGTTTGATAAAGGTGCAATATCACACAGTTCATTGTTAAACAAATAGAGTTGAGAGAGCTGTCTAAGAGCGGAGAGTGGGGAGAGATCAGTGATTTGGTTGTGACCTAATGAAAGCATAGTAAGCTGTGTCAGATCGAATAAAGGCGAAATATCGGCAATATGGTTTTCCTTGAGATTCAATACTCGAAGCTCTTTAAGTGCTGAGAGCGCTGAAAGATCAGTAATAGAATTATCTTCTAACGAGAGACTATGGAGCTGTGTGAGTTTTGAGAGTGTGGAAATATCGGTGATTTGAGTGTCATCCAAATAGAGTTCATTCAGCTGCGTAAGCTCTGAAAGGGGTGAAATATCACCCACTATCGTATAGGATAAATCCACTGTAGTGAGCTTTTGGAGAGAGTCTTTATCGTTCCAATCTACGTGATACTTTTTTTCGATAAGAGCGATAATAATATTGTTCATAGTCATCACATTCTCTATTAACGAATGAGACAATTATGAAGATAATGGTGATTACCTGCAACGTGTTGACGATATTGCAGGAGGGTAAATTTCAAATTGGTCATTTTCTAAGAAATTCGCTATTTTTATATTCAGCATTTCTACGTTTTGAATCCGCATTTTGCATATTTTCTAAATCCCTTTTAGCCGCATCAACGTTCATTTGCCAATAACTAGGTTCACGACTTTGAACTTCTTGCATTTGCGTTGCCTGATTAACACTCACAAATGTTTCATTGTAGCCGCACCATTGACTTTTATGAATATCATCGCGAGCGAGATTGGTCGCTTCACTTTGATCATCAGCAGTCACTTCATAGCGACGTTTATCCTTAGTCGATAAACATTCAAATATCACGATATAATCGTGTAAAAACGATGAGCGACTTTTATCTCGTAATAAGTTGATCTTAGATGATGTAAAGTTAGCATGTTCTTCGACTGGCTTAGGATGTGACTCAGCTCGCTGTTTGGCAGAAAGTTCTTCAGTAGCTCGCACATTATCCCAATAAGCTTTCCAATTCTCTGATGGAGTATAACCTTGCTTATTCTTGATATTCGGATTAGCCCCTTTTGATTCCAATAAACTTTGTAAACCTGTAAGTGTCGCATAATGGTATGCTGTATTTCCTCCACAGTCAACGGCATTAATATCATATTGGTAATAGTTCAGTATTTGATTATAATAAAGATTGCAACTAGTTTGCTGAGCCATTTTCAATAATGGAGTAACACCGCACGCTTCTTTTACAGAGTACGACGCACCATTCGCTTTTAGGAGCTTTGATATCTCTAAATAGTCCTCTTTTTTACCCGAAATACCAAAATATTTTTTTTCTTTGTCATCGGTAGACGTTGCCCCGATATCTGCCCATCCTAACGGCAACTGTCCGCAATTGTCCATGATATTTGGATTAGCATTTCGACTAAGTAATAATTTTACCATTTCAAGTTTTCCAAGCTGTGAAGCTTTATGCAACGCTGTTAACCCTGATGTATCTTTTGAATCTGCAGCATACCCTGAGTTCAGTAATAATTCAAGAACCTCTTTTTTGTCAAAAAATATTGCGTGTTCCAAATAGTATTCAGGGGGAAATGGATGTGTAGTTTTAACTCCCTCTTTCACCATTTTATCAACACTAGAAATATCTCCGTTTCTGATTGCTTTAGTAAATTGCTCCTCTAGGGTAGGTGTCGCACACCCACCCAATCCCAAAAGAATCATCAGCCCTGAGAATATAATTTTAACCATAGTGTTCACTCCTAAATTTTAATGGTTCCACCGTCGGATCTTACGACCCGATGGTGACATCAGCCAATCACGATCCACCGAACCGCCGCCTTGTACATATTCGTGTTTATTTACCACGAGATAGCCTGCGTATTTGCCTTTCGATAGGACGCGTATATCGTTTCCGTCTGTAATATAGCTTTGTTTATGGGTGTGCAAATCATACTTATATACCGCATTCGACGTTGCCCACGCCTCACTCAAAAAATAAATTACCCCGTCGTCATAACTAAACATCAAGGTATTCATATTCGTCAAATTTTTCTTCGGACCGTTGTCTGTATGACTGCGGACTAAACAATGAGATGCATGTCCATTAATATCAACCATCCAGATTTCAGACTCTTCTCCTACCGTATGCACATACGCTACCTTCTTGCCATCATGCGATAGAATTGCTTCTGAATTATTCGCATCGGTGGTGAGTTGACGGACTTGTGTAGCATCACGATAGAATATATCACCATTGTGTACAAATACGTCAGCTGCAAATAATGTAGAAGCCGATATCAATAAGACAAGCAATGCAAGATAGTGTTTTTTCATACGAAATTAATACTGCACACGTAGTTCATCGAGTCTCTTTTTCGCGTCAGGACTACCGAGGGAAGCGGCCACTTTCCACCAACGTATCGCTTCATTCATATCTCTCGTAACCCCTAATCCTCCCTCATAGAGTTCTGCAATACCGTTAATCGAATTTAGATTATTTTTCGCAGCAGCGAGTCGATACCAGTGCATGGCTTCGGTATAGTTGACAGGTACTCCTTCACCTTTATGATTGAGATACCCCCAAGCATTTTGAGCAAAATTATTTCCCGATTGTGCCGCAGATTTCCAAAATCTTGCTGATAATGAAAAATTCTTTGCTATTCCGTCACCAGTGTAGTACATCAAGCCAATCTGCACTTGAGCGTCAGTATCACCATTTTCGGCACCTTTTTGAAACCATTGCGCTGCTTGAGCATGATCGTTTGGTAAACCTCCCCAACCGTTCAAGTAATATGCACCCAATAGCCCTTGCGCTGAAGAACGACCTTGCTCTGCCGATTTGCGCAGCCACTGAGCTGCAATTTTGATATCGGATTGTACCCCATCTCCAGACGCATACATTTTCGCAAGATTGTATTGAGCCTGTGAATCACCATGTGCGGCACCCAAACTCAGCCAGTGAAAGGCTTGCGCGCTATCTTTCTCGCCCCCCTCACCAAACAAATACATACTGCCGACAGTCCCTTCCATGACCGGATCGCCCTGCTGTGCTCCAAGCAATGCATAGCGACGAGCTTTTACTAAATCTTTCGGTACATTCACACCACTGCCGTATTCTGCATAGAGGTTATAAGGGGAACCTCCCCCTGCTTGTACTGCTTGTTCCCAAAGTCGTATAGCCTCTGCTATATTTTTATTGACACCAGAACCTTGATAATAAAAATTACCCAATGTTTCTAATCCAGTAGGATCGCCCGCAGAGACCGCTTGTTTTACAAACTGTAACCCTTTTTGCGGATTTTTAGGTGTCCCTATCCCATTCATCAAATACTCACCCCATGCTGCCATCCCTTGAGGGTCACCGGAAACTGCCGCTTTTTCCATCCAGTGTGCTGATGCGATTAGGTCATTTTTATTATTTTTCAATGTAGCAGCATACGCAAATGCCCCTACAGGACTACCCGCTTCAGCAGAACGTTTAAACAAAGTTTCTGCTTCGGTTTGGTTGGTTTGTGTACCCAATCCCAATGATTTAGCGATACCTAAATACGCCATTGCATCCGATTGTCCCTGCGACACAGCACGATTTAGATAGTTCAAACCGCGTGCTTGATCTTTGCCTACGTTCATCCCATTTATCAAGCTCCAGCCATAGTATGATTGTGAAAATGGATCCCCGGCATCGGCAGCTTTGGCAAACCATTGCATCGCTTTATTCATATCTTTTTCGACTTTGGTACCCGTTGCATATCCTCCTGCCAGTGCTCTCATAGAGCCAGCATCACCTGCATTGGCTTTTTCCATGATCTGTTCGAGTACACTTTTTTGCGGTATCTGCTCTCTTTTCACATTTTCTTTTGCTTGCAAAGACTTATTCAGCGCATCAAATGGGTCACTCATTTGACCTGATATAATCTTGCCATAATCTTGACTAAAAACATGACGAGCTTGACTCTGTCGATTGTATTCAATCTCACGTTTCAAATAATTATTCGAATAAAGATCCGTCGGAGAACCCCATGTTACCGATTGTGATAACATGAGCATTGTTACTAATTGATGGGGTTTCATCATATTTCCTTATTGAGCCTGCTGTGCACTCACGAACGATTCGTTGTAACTGCACCACTGGCTTCTGTGCATATCATCACGGGCGAGGTTGGCTGCTTCGCTCTGATCGTTTGCGCTCACTTCATAGCGACGCTTATCTTTGGTCGATGGACATTCGAAAATCACGATGTAATCGTGTAAAAACGATGATCGGCTTTTGTCACGCAACAGATTAAATGTAGTCGTAGTCGGTGCCGAGGTTGCAGAGCTTTGTGCATTGTAGTACGATGGATAACGGACTCTGTTTTCAGTGTCTTTAGATCGATATTCTGCATCACGGCTTTTTGCCATCAGATCCTCAGCATTGGCAGGATCAAGTTCTGCGGCATTTTTATAAGCATAACGGGCATCTCCATAGGTATAAGCCATATCTAAACTAAGATACTCATAGCTATTTGCCTTGGCTATGGCACCTTCCGCACGCGTAATCCAATAGCGCGCTCTATTGTCTAAATTATAAGCCGTAGAACAATCATTCATCCATCGATCAATATATCCATTCCCCTCATTCCAACTCTCGCTGATAGCTCGACGCCAATAGTAGTCAGGGTATTTCGGATTTAGCTTGATCGCCGCCGTGTAATCGGCTATCGCTCCGGCATAGTTTTTATCCGTCTGTTTTTGGATACCGCTCAAATACAAGGCATAGGCATCAGGATGATCACGCTTTTCAATCCGTTCTAATACATTTTCTCGATGCTCTTGATAGGTAGAATAATCAGAGTTCATCACACTCAGCATGATTGATTTGTTGATGTCTTCTAATGCACCGTTATACTCCCCCAACCAATCTTTGGCAATACTGCGTGTATACAAATAATCTGAACGATATGGAGAGAGTTGTAGAGCTTTATCCGCATCAGACAGCCCCAGTTTATAATCCTTGATGCTGATTGCGGAAAGTGCATGATAATTATAATAAGGGGCAAAATTTGAATTTGCCTTGATTGCATCGCTTAGCACTCCGATAGCACCAAAATAATCTTTTTCTCTGAACATATGGACACCATTTTCATATGCCTGATAGGCTTCAGGGTGCAATGCTTTTTCACTCTCAGTATTTTTTCTATCAAAACGTGATAATGCATCGGCGAGTCGCTCACGAGCGTGTTTACCAATATTCTCTGAGGTATTATCGGGCTTTATCAGCAAAGCCGCCGCCGCATAATCAGCCATCTCTTCCATCGATTTATCTAACGATTGATAAACTTTTGCCCGTGCGATGAGTGTCTTCGCATATTGCAATTTTTGATCGTACGTGGGAGTTACTTTCTCGCTCATATCTAACGCCATTGTAAAATCACTCAAAGCTCCGGTATTATCTTTTAAACGTGTTTTGAGTTCTCCTCGCAGCATCAAATAGATCATTTTATCACTCTGGGCTTTGGTGTTTGCGATAAGGCTGTCATACTCTTTAAGTGCCTCTTTCGGATTGATCTGCTCTTGAAGTGCAGCACGTTTTTTGACGTAATACGCTACATCCTCCGGCGGGGCTTTCGAAATGGCGCCGGCATAACTTTCAAGGGCACTTGATAATTCACCTCGCGCAATCTTTGCGTTCGCTTCTTGAGAGTATTCATAAGAGGTCATGGTCGAGCAGGAGGAAAAAGTGATCAGACTCATGACAAGCATTGAATGTATCACTACACGTTTCATATCTTTTTTTGATACTTTTTCATTTAATTGTGCTGTTTTCATTTGATATACCCGTGATCATTGAGCCATTTCATAGCGAGACGTTTCCCCTCTTCGACCTGTTCGGGAGTCATCATCTTTACCAATTTAGCTTCCAAATCGTAGGCATTCTCATCATGCCCGGTTTCTACAGCGAGAAATACCCACTTAAAACCTTCTGCTTTATTTTCTGGAACGCCATCACCCAAAAAATAGCCTACACCATATTGTCGCTGAGCATTATTATCGCCGCTTTCAGAGCCTTTTTGGAGCCAATACATCCCTTGCTTATAATCTTTGAGCTTCATATAAATACCGCCCAATTCACCGTACGCAATCACCAGTTCCTGCTTAGCTGCCAGAGTGTACCATTTAATCGCTTCTTGGTCATTTTGCTCAGCTCCTTGACCATTACTATACACGTAACCCATATTACGCTGAGCATCGGCATTTCCCTGTTCCGCCGCTTTTTTATACAAATAAAATGCGGTTGAGCGGTTTTGGGCAACATCGATACCGTCAAAATAATCATCACCCAGAGAATTTTGTGCACGGGCAGAGCCCAATTCTGCCGCTTTTTTCAGCCATTGCATTGAGGCTGTCTTATCCTCCTTGATCCCTTGCCCCTTAGCATATGCGATACTCATAATATATGCCGCTTCAGGATGGTTTTGAGTAGCGGCTTTATTGTACCAACCGATCGCCTTATCCATATTAGACTCTGTCCCTAAGCCAGCACCATATATCACACCAAGATTGAACTGCGCTTCGGCATTACCCTTGTTGGCGAGTGCAGTCCACTCCTTAATTGCAGTTGCAAAATCTTCCTTTTGCATCGCCGCTTTTGCCTCTTTGATTCCGGCAAAAGTGGGAACAGTAGCCATTAGTAGGCTCATAGCCAATACTAAATGTTTCATCTTTATAACTCCTCTGTAAAATATGTATTGACCAAGGAGCATAAATGTTCCCAACTTATATGATGATTATTTCCATTCTATTTAATGCTGGGCACTCTTCGCTGCATTGAGTTTGTCTTTATAGCCCTGATCATTCGGATCTAGCTGAACTGCTTTTTCCCAATCCGCGATACTCCCTACATAATCTTTTAAATAGGACTTTACGATAGCTCTGTCCGAATAGTAGTATGCAATATTCGATTCCAAGCTGATCGCAATGTCCATATCAGCCAACCAACCTTGATTATCATCCAACCACCCTTTTGAAATTCCTCTTCGCTTATAAGCAGGTGAAAATTTAGGATCAGCTTCTATTGCGCT
The DNA here is from genome assembly GCF_028710345.1 of Sulfuricurvum sp. Classification (NCBI taxonomy): domain Bacteria; kingdom Pseudomonadati; phylum Campylobacterota; class Epsilonproteobacteria; order Campylobacterales; family Sulfurimonadaceae; genus Sulfuricurvum; species Sulfuricurvum sp. Next base: position 255,772 of record NZ_JAQTUH010000003.1, read on the forward strand.
GGTAAAATCAACAATTGCGCCTTGATAATCTTTAGCATTATGTTTCTTGATCCCGCTTTGGAAAAGTGTATACGCCTGAAGATTTAATTTTTCTTCCACACCCACAACTATATCCCATCGAAGACTGCTCTTTGCGGTATTAAGCTTATTTTTGTACTCTTGATTATTCGGATCGAGGAGAACCGCTTTTTCATAATCCGAAACACGCCCTGCCCAATCTTTTAAATACTCTTTTGCTACTGCACGGTCAGCATAATAAGCAGGATTTTTTGCCTCCAAACTAATCGCCTTGTTTAGATCCTCCAACCACCCTTGATTATCATCAAGCCAGCCTTTGCTATTTCCTCTAGCTTTATACGCTTCTGCAAATTTCGGATCAAATTTGATCGCGCCAGTATAATCTGTTATAGCACCTTGATAATCTTTGGTTCTAAATTTTGTCATGCCGTTTTGATAGAGTGCATACGCCTTTGGATGTGATTTTTCTTCTGCAGCCATCATAGTATCCCATTGCAGGGTACTTTTCGCACTATTCAACTTATTCTTATAATCCTGATTATTCGGATCGAGTGCAATCGCTTTTTCATAATCCGAAACACGCCCTGCCCAATCTTTTAAATACTCTTTTGCTACCGCCCTATTAGCATAGGAAACGACATCCTTAGGGTCTAAGCTAATCGCTTTATTTAGATCATCTAGCCATCCTTGATTATCGTCAAGCCACCCTCGTGAGCCGCCTCTTCGTCGATATGCTTCGGCGTATTTTGGATCTAACACTATCGCATTGGTGAAGTCAGCAATGGCTCCTTTATAATCTTTTGCACCATTTTTTGCAATTCCGCTTTGAACCAAATTAGCCGCTTGCTCATGAGGAGTGAGTTTGACGGGAGGTTTCGGAATAGATGGCTTATAAGGCTTGAAATATTCCGTCTCAGGATGCACAATCAAACTCGCATACAGCTGACCGTACGTAAGCTTGTTTTCTTGTTCCATTATATCACCGACATCATTCCACATAATAAATTTTGCATCTTTACCAAGATAAACGTGAGCGTCTGCTTCTGCTTCTAGTAAGCTGCCATTTAGTCCATTATTAATCAGCCCCAGTGTTTCTTGTGCAAGAAATCTTGCTTTCTCTTCCGATTTCTCCATCCCTATCCCATTTCGCGCCATATATATCTGGGCATAATACGAAAAAATCACATATTTATCTGCCCAAAAATCCAACCTTTTGTTTTTACCATGACAATCGTCGATCATAGCATTTTTCCACTCGGATGCTTGCTTGAAGTAATCCAATGCTTTTTGAGGATCGGCCGTCACCCCGGCACCGTTTAGATAGATCATCCCTAGTAGAAATCTAATACGTGGAGCATCAGTATATTTACCTGCATTATAGAGCTCTCCATCCTCTATGAGAAGTCGATTGAGTATTGTTAGAGCCCGTTTCGGATCAGGTTTATATATCCCTGGTTCACGCAAACCTAATAAAAAACTGGCTTTGGCGATTTCAAGACCCCGTCGTTGATCAAGACGATAAATCCGATCATGATCACTATTCTCTCGCTCTCGCGAATAACGCAAATTATACTCAATGGTGTAATACGCTCTTTCGGCATAGTTGGGCATATTGCCAATAGGTTCATCATTGCCTATTTTTTGCTGCATTTCAAAATCGTCACCTTTGCTTTCGAACGATCGGTAGTTATCCTCTTCGTCTTTGGTACAAAACATACATTCAAACAATCCTTCTTTCGTCGATCCTGCACGAGAACGCTGTTCCATCCGATTTACAAAGTCTAATGCCGAACCGAATTGATTGGAATTAAAATTCTGATTGTCCAAACGATTTTGACGATCTTGCGCAATAGCGTTTTCTTGTGAGCTGTACCCGAGGGTATTGTTGCGTATCACTTTTTCCCGCGAACTGTCTTCAGCAAACGCTACATTACTTAAAGATGTTAGAAGTAGTGCACTCAATACGTAATGGGCTGATTTCATCGTGATCCTTTGTTTTAATATTCAACCTTCGTTACTGTGCTAATCCATAACAAGTAAACTGAGTGCTATTATTTAAATTTCCGGTTATTGTCACATATCCGGTAGTTCCCCAAACATTGATTTGTGCCCATTTTCTTTCAGTTCCAGCTTCAGAAGCCATGATATACATAGGGTCACTTCCAGTTTTAATGCGATCATCTACATCGCCGTTTAAATAAACATTGACAGTTGTAGTACCATCTGAAACAATCATTGTTCCATCAGTATAGCTCATGGTACATGTTGCATTTCTTCCAGAATCAGTAACGGTTGTTGCAAAATTAGTGACAGCACTAGCATGACATTGATCATAACGTGTTCCTAATGTCCCCAATGAAGCATTCGAATCACATATAGATGTATCAACTGTCGGGATTTTAGCTACTGCTCCCCCCCCGCTCGAAGTACTCACATTAAACGACCCTGCTGTTACCACACCTGTACCGTTGAAATTAGCAAGGGTGATAGTCGAATTACCTACCGACAATCCAGTTGGAACCGTTACTGTAATTGATGTTGCCGTTGCACTTGAGACCGTAGCAACTGTCGTGCCGAATTTGACCACTGGTGCAGGTGTAAAGTTACCCAAATTGGTACCACTGATAGTAACGCTCGTCCCCACAGCACCCGTAGCTGGAGTAAATCCGCTTACCGTTGGTGTTGGTGTACTGCCTCCGCCCGTTGAGGTATTATTATCTACTGTACCTGTATTAATCCCCATACCGTTCAATGTTGAGAGCATATGCGCTTTTGCGTCCACTGCCGTAATTGTTTTCGCGCTTGGGAAGAGATTTTTAGCAAAAGCAACGGTTGTGTTTTCATCCGCTGTTTTAAAATCAAATACAGGAGGGGTAGTTCCTCTGAACTGTGGAACCGCCGAGGTCAAATCGATTCCGTTGGATGCGTTTCCATCACTGTCAAGCGATTGAAGTAATATTGCGAGGTTGGTGACGTTCGCATCGGTATAGTTACTCGCTCCCATCAGCTCTTTTGGGGTGATAATGGCATTAGCACCGGTTGGTGATACTGTCCCTATTATCATATCTCCGATTTTAAAAGTACACTTATCTCCCGCTTTATAGGTAAAGGCTCCGTTGGCATCACTCGTACCATTGGTATCTACCGCTCCCGCAGATGATTTGCACTCAAAACTCACCCCGCTGACATTTCCATCGACGATATTTCCGTTTAACACGTTTGATTGTGTTCCACCTGTTGATGTGCTATCGCTTCCGCCGCCACATCCCACTAAAGCAACCATTGCAACTATCGACAATCCAGTTAGATAACGTTTTTTCATCTTAAGAACCTCTTATAATATAATATAATATAATAATATTCTATTCATATAAAAATGCACTTAAGCTGTAGTATTTTATGTTTTATTTTAACGTCACAATTAGATTAGTTACTTTTTTATACAGGATTGATGATTGTAAATTATGCAGTAATGAAAATTTTATTTAAGCAAGTTTATCAAGAGTTAGTGGATTTTTATCCTATATATTATGGTGCGCATGAATCTAAAAATCACTTCTTAAATCTAAACTCCATTTTTTCGAGCTGTTCACGCACTTTTGGAGCAATATCACCCTGAAACTCCATCCAACCCTCTTTGTACGCACCACCGCACGCGAGTGACTTTTTAAGGGTTGAGAGGAGTTTTTGAGCATCCTCTTCACTTAGGTTAAACACCCCTACGAGAGTGACAACTTTCCCTTTACGCTTCTCTTTTTGAAATACCAAACGATGCGCGGAGGGTTCGAGGATTGTCAGGACTTTCGAGGTTTTTTCCTCTTCCATACTCCACCCATCACCCCATGAAGAGCCAAACTCCAAAGAAATTTTTTCACCCTTCGCCATCAGATGCTCCATTATAGGTAAATCGTTTTTCTCCATCATCAGTGAAACCATCAAACATTTCTAACGGTCGAACCCATAATTCATACTCTCCATAAAGAGCACGGTATACTACCAACTCTTCCTCGGTTTCAGAGTGTTGAGCGATTCCCATCACCTCATACAAATTCCCTTTGTAGTGGCGATAGATCCCCTCTTTAACCACGTACTACCTTCTGAACCAATGCACTCACACCCTCTTGATTCAAATCTCCTCGATTGACCATCATCATCAGTGGATTCATACAGTATAGATTGTTATCATACACCACAACAACAATCTCATCCCCCTCTTGGAGAAAATTAGTTTCACCGAAATGGGTATAACGGGTCGCTCCAATACTGATAATCGCCTGCGTCGGAAGTCCTGCTTCTCGTAGATATTCACTGATCGGCTCAAGCGGTCCGGTAGAGCCTTGGGTATTGATCTGATGGGTCATCCACTCAATCAGTTTACTGTAAAAATAGCTGTAGCCACTTAACTCAACATCTTCACCGTAGCGCATGGTCATGCCGTCTCGTCGTAAAAATGAGGCGATTCGATAACGATCCATAATACCGCCACGCCCGAACCGATCAATCGGTATCAACGTAGAGGAAAGCCCTTTTGATGATGCGCCCCAGTTTTTTTTGTGACTGATTTTAGGAGCACCCTCGATGCGGAGTGAACAATCATTATAGGCACCAAAAAATTGTGGGGTTATTTCGATCACATTGCCAAGCATATCGTAGCTCAAATCACAAATCAATGCTACTTCCGGCTCAATTTGGACATTGCATGTTTTTTGTGGGAGAATGATAGTGTCATGACTCAGAGGATAAATCCCTAAAAAATCGTTCCGATTAGGGATATAAAAAGGGAACATCCCTTTGGGACCATTCGGGTCATCGGTGACAACCTCTTTAAAGTCGGCACTCTCACCTGCTTGTTCAAGATGAAGGGCAAAATTGCCCGCAACGCCGAGTCCGATAAAATTTGTGTAGTCGTTCATACAAAATTCCTAAATTTCATATTGCCCTCGAAACACACCTAGAGCAAGGTCGCATGCGTCTAACCGCAAACGCGTACCGTCAGCATTTTGTTGAGAGGGCGCTTTTCTTTTGGTACTTTTATTTTTTAAAAAGAAAAGTACATAAAATTATAAACTTCCGTTCGCTTTCGCTTCAGCAAACTCTTCATACGAACCTTTGAAATCGATATAGGTTCCATCGAGATGCAGTTCAATAATACGATCCGCAAACGCATCGAGCAACTCACGGTCATGGCTCACACAAATAACATTCCCTTCAAAATCGAGTAACGCTTCACCGAGCGCGATAATCGCTTCAAGGTCGAGGTGATTGGTAGGCTCATCCAGAACGAGAAAATTTCCCCCCTCTAGCATCATTTTAGAGAGCATCATACGATGTTTTTCTCCCCCTGAAATCTTCTCAACACTTTTCTCTTGCTGTTCACCATTGAAAAGCATACGTCCAAGACAGTTGCGAATCTCAGAGATTTCACGTTTTGGATCAAACCCGCGAAGCCAATCGTATAATGTACCATCGCCTTTGATTTTATCAGTCGTATCTTGTGGGAAATAACTGTATTCAATCGTTGCACCCCACGTAACACTTCCGGCTGTAGGTTTCATCTCTTCCATGAGAATTTTGCACAGAGTTGATTTACCAGCACCATTGGCACCGATAACCGCAATTTTTTCCCCCGGAGCAACCAAAATATCAAAATCACGTAAAACTTCTAGATCACCATAGCTATGAGAAACATTCGCAACACGCAAAGCTTCATCCCCCATTTGGCGTTTCGCTTTAAAAACGATGCTCGGGTCACGTCTGCTTGATGGCTTAATATCTTCGATGGTTAATTTGTCAAGCTGTTTTTGACGAGAGGTTGCTTGTTTCGCTTTTGATGCATTCGCGGAGAAACGGCGAACGAACGCTTCGAGTTGCTCTTTCTCTTTTACTTTTTTATCCCGATCTAGCTGTGCTTGATTCGCCATTACCGTCGATGCAAGATACCAGTCATCATAGGTTCCAGTAAATTCACGGATTTTTTGAAAATCGACGTCGAGGATATTGGTAACAACCGCATTGATAAAGTGACGGTCATGCGAGATGATAACCAATGTCCCCTCGTGGCGCTGAAGCTCACGTTCCAACCATCCGATAGTATCGATATCGAGGTTATTGGTAGGCTCATCGAGGAATAAAACATCCGGTTTCGGATAAAGGACTTGCGCCAACAAAACTTTGAATTTTTCTGATGATGGGAGGCTCGACATCAAATCTTGATGATTTTCAGCCGCAATCCCGACATTCTCCAAAATTTTCGCGATTTGAACATCGTATTCATAAGTTGGATCTTCTTCAACCGAAATCATCTCCAGCTCAGCAAGACGATCATTAGTTTTATCGTCCTCAAAATCACCATTGGCGTATAGATATTCTTTCTCTTTGATCGCATCAAAAAGACGTTTATTCCCCCATAATACAGCATCAGCGATAGTAAAATCTTCAAATGCAAACTGATTTTGTCCTAAAATTCCCACTTTAAGACCCGGTTCAATGGAGATATCTCCCTCATACTCTTTGATCTCACCACTAAGAATTTTTAAAAATGTTGTTTTTCCCGCACCGTTGGCACCGATAAGCCCGTAACGTTTGTTACGGTCAAGTTTGAGGTTAATCCCCTCAAATAAAATTCGGCTGCCGAAGCGCATTGTTAATTTTGTAACTTGTACCATGAAAGACTCTACTCTCTTATTGAGGTTATTTAGTCGCGATTATAACTGAGGAGAAATAAGAAACGCCTTTTAAAATATCTTTTATTACACTATCCTTCTATTATTCTTTGTGATTTTACGATTTTTTCACCTTTTTTAACATTAGCCTAAGATTGGAGGCGATAAAATAAGTCTAAGGATTATGCAGGCTATAGTTCGATTTTTCTCACGGAGCACAATGTGACACAAATTTATGTCGGGAATATTCCCTACGGCAAAAATGAAAACGATCTTAAAGATCTTTTCGGACAATACGGTGAAGTTAGTTCAGTAAAATTCGTAAACGACAAAGAAACAGGACGTTTCCGTGGTTTCGGTTTTGTTGAAATGGTTAATTCTGATGAAGCAAACAAAGCAATTACTGCTCTTGAAGGTAACGATTTCGGTGGACGTACTCTCCGTGTAAATGAAGCACGTCCTCGTGCTCCACGTCCTCCACGCGAACCTCGCTGGTAATTTAAAGCTCAAGGCCCCTCTTTGGGCTTTGTCTCTTAATCATCTCTACACACCCCTTTTTATCGTTTTTCATTTTACTATTTTGGATACATTATGACCTTTACCCTTACCGATGAAACCATCGAACTCTACAAATTATTAAAAGTGTTAGACCTCGTCGATTCCGGCGGTCAAGCAAAAATGCTCATAGAGCAAGAGCATGTTTACCGTAACGGGGAACTCGAAACACGTAAACGTGCAAAAATCACCAGAGGTGAAGTGATCCGTATCGGGGATGTAACCATTCACGTCAATTGATTATTAATCAACTTTTAACTATAATTGCACAACTATTTATGTGAAAGCAAATAACAAATGAAAAATAAAAAAATGATGGTATTTGGGTTTTTGAGTGCAATAACGCTCTCGTTTGCTCTTTCTACTTCGCTCATTGCAAAAAGTGACACTCAACCGCTACCATCTGAAGCCTCTGCCGAAGCTTCACGGCTTCAATCTCTTGCCAAGTTTACCAAAGTTCTTAGCATTGTCGAGCAATACAATGTTGATGGGCTCGGAGTGGATCAACTTATCGATAAATCCCTTCAAGGGTTACTTTCTAATCTTGATGCTCACTCCACGTTCTTGGATAAAAAAAGTTTTGATTCTCTCAGAAGTCAAACCGATGGTGAGTTCGGCGGATTAGGGATAACCGTAGGAATGCGTGATAACGCCCTCACCGTTATCTCCCCTATTGAGGGGACTCCGGCAGATAAAGCGGGGATTAAAGCGGGTGATATTATCCTCAAAATCAATGATAAATCAACTCTCAGCATGAACATCGATGATGCTGTTTCCATCATGCGTGGAACCCCAAAAACACCGATTGATCTTACTATCGTCCGTAAAGGTTCAGGTGAACCGCTCAAATTTCACATTATTCGCGATATTATTACCGTCGAATCGGTCTATGCACGCACTATCGATGACAATATTCTCTACATACGAGTTACCAGTTTTGATAAAAAAGTTGCTAACGATGTTAGAGCCGCACTCAAAAAACATACAGCAAAAACAAAAGGGATTATTTTAGATCTCCGCAATAATCCGGGAGGACTACTCGATCAAGCGGTTGAACTGACCGATCTTTTTGTCGATGAAGGGGTAATCGTTTCCCAAAAAGGGCGTAATAAAGCGGATGATATTAGCTACAGTGCAACTAAAAAAGCAACTGTTACCAACGTACCGTTAGTTGTACTTGTTAATGAAGGTTCTGCGAGCGCCTCTGAAATCGTCAGCGGGGCGATCCAAGATTTAAAACGGGGTGTAATTGTCGGAACCAAAACGTTTGGTAAAGGTTCTGTCCAAGTGGTCATGCCGATTACCGATACCGAAGCGATCAAACTTACCATTGCACGATACTACCTCCCAAGCGGACGTACTATACAAGCTGTTGGTGTCATCCCTGATGTCGAAGTAGATGCCGGAGAGATCAAAAAGCATGAAAACGGTTTCAATATCAAAGAGGCTGACTTGAAAAAACATCTTGAGAGTGAGCTTGAAAAAACAGAGGGGATGGTGGATGTTACCGAGAGCAATGCAAGCAACAAAACCACCATTACCAAAGATCAACTTACTAAAGATATTCAACTCAAAGAGGGTGTCGGTATCCTCAAAGCACTTATCATTACAAAAGGAAAATAGTCATGGAAAAACGGGAACTCATTTACGAAGGGAAAGCGAAACGTCTTTTTAACACCGATGATGCCAATCTTGTTATTGCTGAATTCAAGGATGATTTAACTGCGTTTAACGGAGCAAAAAAAGACTCCGAAGCCGGCAAGGGGGCATTGAATAATAAAATTTCAACCGAACTTTTTAAGATGTTGGCACAAAACGGGGTAGAGTCTCACTTTGTTGAGATGCTTGATGATACCAATATGCTTTGTAAAAAAGTGGACATCATTATGATTGAAGTAATCGTCCGTAATATCGCTACCGGAAGTCTTAGTAAAAATCTTGGTATTAAAGACGGAACTATTCTTCCCTTTACCCTCGTCGAATTTGACTACAAAAATGACGCACTCGGTGATCCGAAACTCAACGATCAACATTGTTTGATTTTAGAACTCGTCAAAAATGAAGCGGAACTCGATCAATTACGCGCTATGGCTCGTCAAGTAAATGATATTCTCCGTCCATTTTTTGCCGAAAAAGGGCTTAATCTTGTTGATTTCAAACTCGAATTCGGACGTGATGAAAATGGTAAAATCATCCTCGCCGATGAGATTAGTCCCGATAATTGCCGTTTTTGGGATCTAGAAACCGGAGAAAAAATGGATAAAGACCGCTTCCGTCAAGGACTCGGGGGGCTCAAAGTAGCCTATGAAGAAGTTTTAAAAAGAATAATGGGGTAATCAGATGAAAGCAATAGTTAATGTATTTTTGAAAAACGGCGTTTTGGATTCTCAAGGTAAAGCAGTACAACACGCACTCAGCGGTCACGGTTTTGAAAGTGTTCGCGATGTTCGCGTCGGAAAACAAATCATTATTGAAATGGATGAGTCAGATATAGCAACGGCTAAAGAAAAAGTAGCTCACATGTGTGAAGAACTTTTAGCGAACACCGTTATCGAAGATTATGAGATCGAGATTCAAGCATGAGTACAAAAGTGAAAGTCGGCATCGTTCAGTTTCCGGGGACTAACTGCGAGTACGATACCCAACACGCATTTGCTGCATTAGGATGTGAAACACAAATCCTTTGGCACAAAGAAGATATTATCCCTGAGGGGACCGATTTGGTTGTCGTAGCCGGTGGATTTAGTTATGGTGATTATCTCCGTAGCGGTGCTATTGCCAAAATGTCTCCAATCATGAAAGCGCTCAAAGTATTCGCAGATAACGGTGGGAAAGTTCTCGGTATCTGCAACGGCTTTCAAGTATTGACCGAAACTGGGCTTCTTCCCGGTGCACTTAAACGTAACGAAGGGCTCCATTTTATCTCTCGCCATCACCATCTTAAAGTGATCTCCAACGAGAATACTTTCTTGCGCCATTGCGAAATGGGTGATGTTGTAAATGTCCCTATCGCACACCATGACGGTAACTACTATATTAATGAAGAAGGGCTTAAAGAGCTTTACGCCAATCAACAAGTTTTGTTGCAGTACTGTGATGAAAAAGGGTATGTTAGTAATCCAAATGGATCGGTTGATTCCATTGCCGGTATCTGTAACCGTTCTAAGAATGTATTTGGTTTAATGCCACATCCAGAACGGGCAATGGAAACATTACTCGGAAGTGATGACGGTCGTCGGATGCTAGAGGGCTTTTTATCCGCTTGAAACAGTTAGCCCTCCTCCTTTTACTCGTCTCCCATATTGCATTTGCAGAGCCATCGGTACTCACCCCGATAGAATCCGCCTCACCTCAATCGGAAGAGGGTAGAGATCCTACTGCGGATGAAAAAGCGAGTATTAATCAGCTCTTTTCTAAAGCTGCACCGCAAAATAGCGCTGTTATACTCACTACAACACCGCCCCCTTCCGAACTTTATATCGGTGAAATTTTTCCCTTAACGATCAAGCTCACCCCTACTGATGTAGCTTCGGGAAATATTGAGTATACCCTTCAAAATGAAGCAGGTATCCGTATTTTTAGTCAGACGCCACAACGTGTTGTAAAAAACGATGGAGTCTACGATACCTTTTATTTTCTCGTTCAAGATAGCACTATTAGGCTCCCTGATATTACCGCAACCGTTTCGGCTAGCGGTGCCGTGTCCGAGCCATTAATCGGTACCTCACTTAATGCATCCGGCCTTAATCCCCCATCAACATACGCTAATGTTTTAGCAAACTCCTTTAAGGTCATAGCCTACAAAACAACCGCATACAATCAAGAGAGTAATATTGTTGTTTTTACCGTAAAAGCAACACGATGTAATATCGCTACTTTTTCGCTTGTTAATGCTATAAAACAAGGCTTTGAATCTAAAACACCCAATGTTGATGAATCAACAATGACCTATTATGCAGTTATCCCTAATAGTGATCAAACGTTAGAATTTTCCATATTCAATCTTCAAAAGAACCGTTATGAATCGATTAGTATCCCTATTGTCGTTGATGATGATACCGTATCAACTCAAAGTGACCTCTCACCGACAGATTCACGCCATACAGAGATTAAAATAGGTGCCTCTGCTATTGCCGGTGTGCTAATGATTGCCCTTTATTATTGGAAACGACAAAAATGGTATCTTATCGCCTCGGTATTGCCTCTTTTTTATTTTGTATTTGCATTACTACCAAACAATAACATCTGTGTTAAGAAAAATGCCCCCGTCCATCTTTTGCCGATCAAAAATGGAACCGTATTTAAAACGACCACCCAAGAAGAGAGTTTTGAAGTTGAAAATACCGTGGGAGAGTTCAAAAAAGTTCATCTTGATGATAATACTTTAGGGTGGGTTCATGAAAACGATCTTTGCTCGCATTAAATGGCTCTATGCCGTAATCATTATTTTTACGGGGATGACGATTATGATCGTCACCTTTTATCTTCTCCCTAAACCTTACGCCGTTAAGCTCTCATCATGGTTTATACGCCTCTTTATCTTTTCTCCGATCAAGGTCAAAGGTGAGTGCGATGAAGGAACTCAAATGTTCCTTATTAACCATCAAAGTGATATTGATATCGGTGTTATGGAGACTATCACTTCTCATGATTTAGCGTGGGTTGCCAAACAAGAACTTTTTCATGTCCCATTTTTCGGATTGGTTCTACGCCTCCCAAATGATATAGCGGTCGAGCGTGAAAGTAAAACTGCCCTTATTAAAATGATGAAAGATTGCAAAGATCGACTTGATGAGAATCGTGTTATCACAATCTTTCCAGAAGGTACACGCAGTGAAAGCGGTACTATGAAACCATTCAAAGCGGGTGCTAAAATGGTGGCCGATAAATATGCCCTCAGAGTTCAGCCAATCGTTTTCATCGCAACAGCATCCTATTTTAGCAACAAACAAATGAACTTCTCACCGGGCACCGTTACTGCTATTTTTTTAGAATCGTTTGTTGCCGATAAAAGTGATCCCGATTGGCTCACTAATACGCAACTAAAAATGCAAAAGGTGTATGATGATGAGTTTGCAAACCATCCTCGCAATCGGTAGCGGTGCTTTTTTAGGAGCAGTGCTACGCGCCTATTTAAATGGTGTAGTTAATCACCATCTCCCCCATACCCTCCCCTTTGGGACTATGTCGGTCAATCTGCTCGGTAGTTTTATTATCGGTGCACTTCTCGCCTATTTTACCTATACTACGCTCTTTAGTGTCCATATGAAATCGTTTCTCACAACAGGATTTCTAGGGGGGTTAACCACCTATTCTACTTTTGCCATGGAGACTTTTTTGTTGCTCAGTGGAGGTCATATCATGATGGCAGCACTTAATATGGCACTCAATACATTCGGTACAGTATTGATGGCAGCTTCTGGATATTATTTCTTTAAATCGTGGCTAAACTAATAATCTCATCGACACACCCTCCAAAGAGATTATTGCTTATTCTCATACATACAGCTCATTGACCCATCCTCTTGAGGATACAAACAAGCAGGCCTCCAATGTATTGTATGTTTTTCTCGTTCTCTTGTTTCCACAGAAATATTTTTTGTTTCTATATCAATGATAATTACGTTATAACGTAACGGAACCCCTGGAATCATACTCTTAGGATTGGTTGCATAGAAGATACCTGATCCAATCTGCAATACTCTTTGTGTACTTGCTATTACATCTTGAAATGATATAAGATTATTACGATGGACATGCCCATGAATATATGCTTTATAATCAAATTGGTGAAGGTTATTAATAAAATCATAATTGTGTTCAAATGATAACGGATGATGCCCAATCACAATTTTAGATTTTCCTTTATCAATTTGCTTTTGCACATTAATAAAAGAATCTACTTCAAAACTCACTTGCAGAGGTGTAAAATGGTCAATATGTGTAGATGTATTCATCAAAACAAAAGCTAGCTTATCATCTTGCATCACTTTTATTTGTTTTGTCGAATCTGTATTAAACGGTTCATGATAAATTGTTTCATAAAGCCTTTCACTAAAGTACTTAAATTTATTTTTCCATTTTTCATCGTCACGCTCTAAATAAATTCGATCATTTATTTTAAAATCTTTCTTTTCGCGAAACTTTAAAGCATCAAAATTTCTAATCTGATAAGCTCCATGTGTTATCTCTCGACTGTAATCATGATTACCAGGAACGATCAAAACTCTTTCGGCATCTATATCGCAAAGGTCAATCAAACGTGATACAAACTGTGCAACTTTACTAAACTCATTAGCGCTTCCCGAAGCAGATAAATCCCCACTCAAAATAATATAGTCGAACTCTTGTAAGCTTTTTTCATTTTCAAAACTATTAAGACGTTTAGCATCCTCTATCAAATAAGTAATTTCATTTTCAATAATACATTTTTCATCAAAATGCAGATCACTTAAATGTAGAATATTGAGCTTAGTTTTATTATTTTTACTTTCAAAAAACTTCTCTATTTTTTCATCAAAACCTTTGATCGTTTTTTCAATCTCTTCTTGAATTTTTTGAATAAATCTAATATCGGTAGCACCATTTGAGGATGATCTTTTTGTTAATACATACTCTTCCGTTGTTTGAATTATGTCTTCCGAAGTAATTGTTCCCTTGGTCGTTAATGAGACACTGCCAATATGTATATTATCCTTTTTATACAAATCAAAAGTTTGATATTCATACATAGATTCTAAACTGTGTTTCAAAATACTTTTGATATTTGCTAACAAATGCTGATTACTTTCTTCAACATTATTTTTTGCGTATACAATTATTGAAGTCGATGCTTGGTTTTTCTTATCTGCAATAATATCTTCACGGGAAAACTCAACCAAATATTCATTATTATGTGCATCTTTTAGTTTAACCCCTTTATTCAGGTGTTTAACTATCTGATATTCACCACAGTAATTAAGTGAACAAACAACTGTGCTAATCGTCACCTCGACATTTTTAGTTGATACTAAATCAACACTTCCAACTTTAAAATACTTTTTAGAATCAACTTGCCATTTTTTATAATGAAAACGGGAAGGAAAAACAAACATCCCATTTTTAAAGTAGCAAATTTTGTCTTCCAGAAATATTCTAACTAACTCTTTCATAAAGAGCTTTTTGAGGTTATTATGAGAACGATTGCCAAACGTTTCTTTGTGTATATCTGCATCGGATCGGAAAGAATTTTTATACTCTTTTAAGGACTTTTTCTCACTATCAAGTAATTTGTCAAATTCAACTTTAAAAGCATATTCAAAAAGTGCCTGTTTACTAATACTCGCATGAACTTTTGGATTCTCCTCTGCATGACGTAAAATTGCAGTTGCAAAAATATTTTTCCAGTATGGTCTAAGGACAATATAATGATCCAACTTTTCAATCATTCCATCATCTGCCATAACTCCCAAAGCATCATCAACACTATTATTCTCGCGCGAATCATTTTCTTTCAAAGAACGTTTTAGTTCCTCTGCGTTTTCTAAATAGAACTTTTGCTTTCGTAATTTTTTGACTTCCTGCACAACCAATAATCCATCACTATCTAATAGTGCATCATGTTTTAGTTTGAATTGGTTAGTTATATAAGTTTGCATCTCTGTATAAAGTTCAGAGTCTTCAAACTTTTCTTGTGTCACATCGCATAAAAAATGTTTAACATAGGATATTTTGCTCATACCCTCAATCTGTTCTGTAATAGTCTTAAGCTTTTGTTTATCCGATCCTTTAGTACCTATAACAAAAATACCAAGCTGATCTTTGTTCATTTTGTCATAGTGTTCTTTGATACTATTAACCCAAAACAAAATCGAATTATCATCATGATCCGTACGACTAAGATCAACTACTAAAAAAATTAGACGGGTTTTATCAAAATTTTGTTTATGCGCAATTTGATATTCCGGTTGTCCCCCGAAATCCCATAAATTGAAGCTAAATAGATGCTTTTCCTCTTTCCCCTGAATTGTGATAGGAATTCTATCATTTAGATCTGATTCAAAAAAACGCATCCCATGCGTAGAATGGATCATATCGTCATGTGTTTTATACTCACACCAATGCCCTAATGACGTTTTCCCTACTCCACTGTCCCCAAGCAACAATGTTTTAATATAAAACCGATTTTCTACATTTGGTTTTGTTGATTGAAAACGATTTTGTTCTATCTTCTCTACATAAAAGTCTCCTGCTTGTGTTGCAAATACCAATAAATTATTCATATACAGTAGAGCACTCACAGTTGAAGAGACATTGTAGACTTCACGATTCTTCGGAGTTGTTTTATCACTTATATCTAGCGCACTGATGGTACCGTTACCATCATCAACCCATAACAAGTTATCGTGATACGATATATTTCTATTTTTTCGTTTTATTTCTCCCAAAGCTTCAATATTGTTCTTATCGCGAATATCCCATAGTTTGATTGTTTGATCACTTGGACTACTACTGGCAAGCGTATTTGAATCGATAAGGGTTAATGAAACAAGAAAGCTGTTCTGACTTTCAATCGTAGCAATGCACTCATGAGTAGAAATATCCCAAAATTTGATTGTTTTATCATGTGAACTACTTACAAGAGTATTTGTATCAACAAGGACTAATGATGTAACTGAACTAGTATGTCCCTCAAGTGTAATACACTTTCCAGTGGTAATATCCCAAAGTTTAATAGTATTATCATACGAACTACTTGCAAGTGTGTTTTTGTCTACAAGAGCTAATGATGAAACTACGTTGGTATGCCCTTCAAGTGTAACATTGCACTTATGACTAGTAAGATTCCAGAGTTTAATAGTATTATCATACGAACTACTTGCAAGCGTGTTTTTGTCTACAAGGACCAATGATGATATTGATTTAGTATGTCCCTCAAGAGTGGCACTATATATACGGCTAGTTATATCCCAAAGTTTGATGCTTGTATGATCTAATACAATGGCAAGTGTATTCTTATCTACAAAAGTAAATGATGAAATAATTTTGTTATTCCCTTTAATAGTTGCAATACACTTGTAAGTAGTAAGATCCCAAAATTTGATTTTTTTATCATACGAACCACTAACTAATGTATTTTTCCCCATAAGAGCTAATGATGTAACAGAATTAGAATGCCCTTGAAGAGCAATATATGATTGTTGAGTGATATCCCAAAGCTTAATAGTATCACCTGAACTTATAGCAAGAGTGTTTATATCCACAACAGCCAATGCTGTGGGTGAGCTAATATTTCCATTAAGGGTCATGGTACAATCGTATGTGACTAAGTCCCAAAATTTGATTTTTTCAAGCGAACCACTTACAAGAGTATTTTTATCCATAAGGACTAAAGATGTAACATTACTAGCATTCCCTTCAAGTGTAACAATACAATTTTGGGTAGATAAATCCCAAAGTTTGATAGTTTTATCATCTGATGCACTGGCAAGAGTGTTTACATCTACAAGAGCTAATGATCGAATCCCATCGCTATGCCCTTTTAGGGTAACAATACATTGATATGTTGTCAAATCCCATAATTGAATGAACGGAGAATAGGAACCACTGGCAAGAATATTTGAATTAACAAGGATTAGTGATGTGATAAAATAATCCCCTTCCAAAGTAGCAATACATTCATGCGTGGTGAGATCCCACAATTTTATTCTGACTTCATCTGCGCTGGCAAGAGTATTTTCATCCACAATCACCAATGCAACAATATAGTTTTTATGCCCTTGTAGTGTAGCAACCTCTTTTTTTGTCACCTTATCCCATAGTCGTATCGTTTCATCATTTGAAGCAGAAATAATATATTGCTCTGTAGTCACAATTGCAGTGATAAAACCAGCATGTCCATTGAGATAGGAGTCTTGAAGCAAATATTCATGATTAAGAGGGTTAGCACTTTTCGTCGAAAATCGCTGATAAAGCTGTTCGATATATCGATAGGTTTTGGTTGTTGAACGAACTAATTTATTTAATGTTCCTGTCCCAGCACCTGGAAAAGCTTCATATTCTTCTTTAAACAACAGTAAAGGCTTAACAGTTCTACGGTGTTCAAACCAATCTAAATGAATATCATTTTTTTCTCTAAAAGTAGCCTCACCAGTTATTTCAACAAGTGCTAGAGATTGTTTTCCATGACGAACAAGTACGATATCACCAATTTGCATTTGATGGATAAACTGGTGTATTACATTTTTGCCATCCGACCACTCACCTAAACCTATAACCCCTTTTTGTTCAATTATTTCGATTTCTTTATCAAAAGATGGATCATTTGGATGCATTTGTAGGTGCCAGAAAGTCATACATATCCCTTTTTTAAACATAATTGTTAAAATGAATTAGTATGTATTATATATTTTGAAGCTTAGGTTTATGCAGAAAAGTAATAAGAGAGTATAAATAAGTAAATTTTTCTATGATCTAAAATGGAAGAAATTATAATTTCTTCCATACCCAATCATCGCATCGTATCGTCATCTCTGTTTTAGAATGACCCATCCATTTACCTTCCATCGTTTTGGAATCTTTTATATGCAGTTGAAATGTACCAAAATAACCTCTTAGATCATCCTTATCATACCAATCGCCAATAAAAAACTCCCCTACAATCTTTCCAAATACAACATATACTTTTTGATTTGCAACCGTTTCCGTATAACAATAATGTGCCCATTGTTTGATTATAGGATGTCCATGCCGACCTGTTGATTCAACAAATGTTGTACTGCCTCCACTCTCCCAATGTTGTTCCCACTGTCCCGCTATTGTTTCAGTTTTAATACGTAAAAAATTCCGTGCAGAAAACCACCAAAAGTATTGTACGAACAATGGCATTATCCGTAAATCAAGTAAATTTTTTATAATTAATACAATTACAAATGCAATGACAGGTAAAAATTCTTTATATTCCATGCTTATTCCTTTTTATGAAAGCTGTATAATTTCATCGGCGCACCACTGCGCTAAAGAATCATCATGCGTAATAATCAAAATCCCCATATCCTCTAAATGTTCTACAATCAATTTCATAATCTCAAGCTGATTTTGATTATCCAATGCCGAAGTCGGCTCATCGAGCAATAATAATTTCGGCTTCATTAATAGTGAGCGTAAAATAGAACATCGCTGAAGCTGTCCACCGGAGAGTTTGTGCGGTAATACATCTAGATATCCCTCTTCAAGCCCCATTGTATCCATTAATCTCTCATACCCCTCCATAGAGACCACATCCCTTATTTGTTCACGAATCGTATAGGTGGGGTGAAAAGAGCTGTAGGGGTCTTGAAAAACTTGAGAAAGATTAAGAGCAGTTATACTTCCGAGATTGGGTTTTAATCGTCCCAAGATAAGTTCAAAGAGGGTTGATTTTCCAACACCGCTGGGTCCGACTATCGCTTTTATCTCCCCTTTATTAAGGATTAGAGAGAAATCGTCGAAAACCATCTTCTCTTTGGTGTATCCAAACGAGAGATTGCTGATCTCTAAAACTCTCAACGAATTTGACCTTTGCCGTAGACTTTATATTTATAAGTGGTCAGTCCTTCAATCCCCATCGGTCCTCTGGCGTGAAGTTTACTGGTACTAATCCCCACTTCAGCCCCAAATCCAAACATCCCACCATCGGTAAAACGGGTAGAGGCATTGACATACAAGGTAGAAGAATCGATACTATTCATAAAAATCTCCGCCGTTGTAATGTTTTCGGTAATAATTGACTCAGAGTGGGCAGACCCAAAACGGACAATATGTTCAATCGCCCCATCAACACCATCAACAACACGAATATTCAAGATATTTTCCCCATATTCGGTATCATAATCAATCTCACTAGCCTCTGCGATACTAATAACCGCACGGGTTTGGTCACACCCTTTTAGCAGTGTCTCCTCTTTATCAAACACCTCTTTAAAAAGAGGCAAAACGGTATCGGCAATCGCACTATCAACCAATAGTGTCTCAATCGAATTACACGCTGATGGACGTTGTACTTTAGCATTGATCGCAATACGTAGAGCATCGTCGATATTAGCATCTTTATCGACATAGAGATGACATTGCCCTTTATCGTGCTTGACAACGGGTATACTCGCATTTTTACTCACAAACTGGATTAATGCTTCGCCTCCACGAGGGACAATCAAATCGACATATTTATCCATTTTAATCAGTTTTGCAACCCCCTCACGTGAGGCATCCGGCAACAATGAAATCAGTTCTTTGGGAAGATTATTTCGAACCAAAACCTGCTGTAGGATATCGGCAATGATTTTATTGGATTGCTCAGCCTCTTTCCCCCCTTTGAGGACACATCCGTTAGAGCTTTTAAAACACAATGCCGCCGTGTCGGAGGTAACATTCGGGCGCGATTCATAGATAATTCCTATCATTCCGATAGGGATGCTCACTTTCTCGATTTTGAGTCCCGCTTCGGTGACCCACCCCTCAATCACCCGTCCTACAGGATCTTTAAGTGCCGCAATCTCTTCGATGGCAACCGCCATCGCTTCAATCCGTTTTTCATCGAGCATCAATCGATCTTTGAGTGAAGAAGGGAGATTTTCCTCTTCGGCACGTTGCATATCGATTGCATTGATTTCAATAATATTCATCGTATTGGCACGTAAACTTTGTGCCATTTCTCGTAAAACACGGTTACGTTCACTTCCACTCATTGTTGCAAGGAGACGACTCGCCGATTTTGCTTTTTCTAAAAATTGTTCCATTTTCTAGCCCTCTTTACTCTATCTCACTGCCGATAAAAACAGCCAGTTTTTCCAACTCTTTAGCGTCAAGAAGATCTTTCATCGAAGCCATAATAGCGCTTTTTTGAAAGTTCTTTTGATATCGTAATATCTCATCCATGATTTCATTGCAACGGCCTAACTCTTTACGCTGAGCGGCTGATTGTAACTCATTGAGCAACGTGATAAAAAACATATTCTTTTTAAAAGTATAAAAAATATCTTTGTTCGTCCCCCCCAGTGCTTCGACATGAGGTAGACTATTATCCTCACTGATTCTATTGTCGTCCTCTTCCACCATGAGTTCAGAATCAACCTCTTTGAGAGATTCTAACGATTTACTTTCCTCGCTACTAGCTACTTGCGAAAAAAGACGTTTGCGTAGATAAAAGATGCTTCCACCTATTGCGATAAGAAGAATAATCATATATATTATAGGTCTAAAATTTTTTGGTTTTTCCTCTTCGGTTATCGAAACAATCTCACTCGCTTTTGGTATTGCAACTTTCTCGGTTATATTATTTTCTATCACAGGAGTAACAATGGGAGTTTCTTGTGTTGTATTCTCTTCAACAACGTCTGATTTTCTCTCAGATGCTAACGATACACTCCCCGGAGTTGGACCAAAATAGCCATTAACATACGCACCCGAATAGAACTTTTTAAACTGTTTTAATACATTTTTTGATCCCGATTCACTCTCGATCGGTTCAATTGCTAGGATATATGCTTTTCCGGATGGTCGTGCAACGATTTCAAATTTTTCTTTCGCTTGCAATCCTTTCTCTTCATCTCCCAGCTTTTCTCCGATTTTGTTCAAAGCCCCTTTAGCTTCATCAAAACTCCCAAACGAGGCCAAAACGATTTTATACCCCTTTGGTTCTCCTGCATAAAGTGACAATGCACTCAAAAGTATCGTCAGTGTTACTATAATTTTCAATCCATAACTTTTCATTCTTCCATCGCCTTTTCAAACGTATTTACTTTTTCCATCACTTGGGAGATAATCGGCTCTATTATCGCATATTTTAACCCTTTTTTATGCAAATAACTCTCCATCAGTTCGGTATCAAAACACTCTATAGAGCGCGTCAAATCCAACAGCTCCCCATAAAATCCTACCCCATCAACAACCGCATTTTTAATCTCAACAGTAATATTGAGTTTTTCCAAAACCGCTTTCTGAGGCATGTGGAATAATAGATGAATCAACGAGAGCATCCCCACAAAATAAGCTGTTGAAAGCTCTAAATGGGTGACATTCGGCTTGAGAAGTTTAATCAATGCACTCATCATTTCAGTACGATAAACGACCATCAACAATAACGGTACTCTCTTCTCAACACCGTTATGCGTTTCTGAAAACATCAACAGCATAATCCACCGTGAAATCGGGTCACGCCCCATCAGTGTAAGGACTTGTTCTATCGATGAAACCGGATTTCTAAGTGAAAAGGCTGCTGAGTTAATAAATCGGAGAAGTTTCAAACTCACCGCATGATTTTGTTGAAACGCGTCCACCAGCTCACGAATTTCAGTATCACGCTGCAAAAGATTCCACAACGTTATAATCCCTATTTGTTCCGGAGAAAAAGAGGCATTTTCGATAATATTAGGGGTAGAGATAAAATAACCCTGAAAATAATCCAATCCCATCGATTGGCATAATTCATACAGATCATGGGTCTCTATTTTGCTTCCGATTACCTTTATCCCTACTTCATGGAACATTGAAATCGTATGAGAAATAAGGGTTAAATCGCTTTGGGATATATCGATTTTTATATAGCTCACATACGGTAAAATCAGAGCATAATGCCCTGCACTCTCAGCCGTATAAATCACATCGTTCAGAGCAAAACAGTACCCCTGCTCCCGTAAAACCTGTACCCTCTCAACCAATTTGTCATCGATTACAGCACTGGGTAAAAGAGAATAGACAACCTTATCATGAGAGAGTAAATCAACCACATCGTATTGGAGAAATTCCGCACCGACACGGATAAATCCAAGATGTTTACCCAAAATTTTATCGGAAGATAACAATAGGGTACTGATAACGGCTGCGGTAAATCCATTGTCATCATTATGTGTCCCCTCCCGATAAAGGAGATCATACGCAACAATTTTCGCTTTCCCATCGATAATAGGCTGACGTCCGATGTATTTATTGTCCATGATAATCCAAAAAAAATATTAAATGATTATAACAAAGGTTGACTGGGATTAACTAAAATTTATTTTTACCCTTTCTCAATCGCGCACCGTACAATATCAACACCGTATTTATCTCTTAAAATGGTAATGTGATTACTCAGATTACGAAACTCTTCGTCCCTCTGTGCATCAAGCAATGAAAATGTTTTAGGCTTCGATGCAGTACTAAAATTGGAAGCATAAATCGAGATACTGTGAATAGCGTATTGGGGAAGATTATCAATTTTACTTATCATCTCCACGGTAATAGAGCGCATAAGCGTTTCGCTAAAAAATCGATCAATCGTCGTAGAGATACTCGATGATGCACCGCCACTGTATTTGAGTTTAAAACTGTAGGTAGTAGGATTTACCCCCAGTTTTAGTATCGTATGGGAGAGATGCCGAGAGAGGATAATAGCACGTCGTTTGATTTCACGACGATCCATTGTTTCGGTAAAATTACGCGATATCCCTATCGATTGGCGATCATGATGGGGATTAATAGGTTCATTATCCGTCCCTCTGAGTCGTCTAATCAAATCAGTTCCTATCTTCCCCCACGATTGTACCATCCCCTCTGATACCAAAAGCTCCCCTAAAGTTTTTATCCCATAACTCCCTAACCGCTTAGAGAGAGCCTTGCCGATACCGGGAAACGTGTTGATACTCATGGGGGAAACGAAGCTGATGATCTCCTCTTTTGGAACGATTGTAATCCCGTAGGGCTTATTAAAATCGGTCGCTAGCTTCGCAATCCACTTCGCCGAAGATGCCCCTATCGACATCGGAAGATCAAACTTTTCCACTATTTCATTTTGTAAATCAGCGATAAAAGGATACACATCCTCCTCATCTACCCATCCTCTCAAATCTCCCCAAAACTCATCGATGCTGTATTGCTCTAAAACGGGAATTTTACTCTGAAGAAATTCCCGTAATTTTCCCGAAAGGAGCTGATAAAAAAGATGATCTCCCTGCACTACTAAAAGATTCGGACACATACTCAACGCATCAGAGAGGGTCGTTCCCGTTTTAATCCCGTAGGGTTTGCATTCATAACTTCGAGCAATAACAATCCCATGCACCCGCCCCCACTCATCCATAAACTCTCTCTTCCAACCATTGGTATCAAACCCTCTCCACACCCGCTCATGTTGAAAGAGGGAGTTAAACGCCCCCACCCGTTCGGTCATCACACTTGTAGAATCTTCGGTGGAAAAAATAGCTCTATCACTGCTTTTAACTACGACTACGGGTTTACCTTTGAGATAGGGGGTGCGGGTACGTTCGGCGGAGACAAAATAGCAGTCTAGATCGAGATGAATAATCATAATGCACTGCCTTATACTAATTTAAAAAGCAGTGTAGTGTGATTTAGTCGAAGAAGTTAAAAATATGTCAGGGTGCAATTTACAGAAGTGGACAAAGAGAGCATCATCCAAGATACTCTTTAATTTCTTCCATTACACTGTTAAGTTGGATTTTATACTGGTCAAAAAGGATAAAATAACTCCGTTCCTGAGTATCACTAAGAGCCAGTTTCATGGTTGAAGCAATTGCACAGAGTGAGTCCGCCCCGATATTTGCAGTAACCCCGATAATATCAAGAAGGTACCCATCAGCATCTTGAAGATTATTTGAGCGCAAAAGTTCTCCTAATTTATCCGAAGAATTGAGATAGTCAGTTCTAAACTCTGACAAGATTTCACGATAGAAACCTTCATCTCCTCCACACGTGTCAAGCCCTTGATCAGCATCTAAAATTTTTGTTATTGTAGCTTCTTCCTGAGTCTCTTTACCTGTATACGCATAAATGATTTGATACAAAGATTCCATTCTCAAAGGCTTTTCTAGCTGCTCAGACATCCCTGCATCCTTCATTTTTTGTATGTCGTCTGATGCAGTATCTCCACTAAGTGCTACTACTAAAATGTGGTCGTATTTTGGATTTTCTCGGATAATACGTGTTGCTTGAAAACCATCCACTCTTGGCATGTGTGCATCCATCAAAATCATCAAAAAGTTGGTGTCATTTTCAAGTATATTAAGAGCTTCTTGACCATCGTTAGCTAAAACCAACTCTATACCGCTTCCCGCTAAAAGACCTACAAGAACTTTTTGGTTAATAACGTTATCTTCTGCAACCAATATTCTCTCACCGGCAAATTCAGCAAAATTCTGTTTTGTAATTTTGCCATGTGGGGGAACGGAACGTTTTTGGATTGTCTTGTCACTTTTTCTTCTATCCGTGGACTCTTCAACCCTCTCTTCCAGAGTCGTTGTTCTAACTCCAAAATCGCCTTCTTCTGTTCCATATAAGGGGATTTCTGAAACGAGCTCTACTATTGGCTCTTCATGTAGCTCTGGAGTTTCTTCTACCGTCTCTTGAGCAGATACAGATACTTCCGCTAAATCGTTCTTTTCTGGTTCATCACTATGAGTTTGCGAAGTTGAGCTTCTTTTTACGATCAAGTAAAGAACGAATATCCCAACCACTATGGCTACTATAATTATAATCCCTTGTTGAAATTCATTAAACATTGGCTACTCTTTTTTTCTTTAATCATACAATATTAACTAACTTTTGTACATAAATTTCAATAAAATAGTGTCGATATATTTCAAAATTCATTTGAGTCAATAGATAAGATAGAAATATCAAAGATATTCTCTAATATCTCCCATTAATCTATCTAGCTCATCATTGTAGTGATCAAAAAGGATAAAGTAGCTCTGTTCATGTGTGTCACTCAGAGCCAGTTTCATACTTGAAGCGATTTCGTACAGGGGATCTGCCCCGATGTTTGCAGCTATGCCGATAATATCAAGAAGTAATGCGTCAGCAGCTTTAATATTTCCAGAGCGTAAAAATTCTCCTAACTTGTCCGAAGAATTGGCATAGTTCATCCTAAACTCTGATAATATTTCACGGTAAAACTCATCATCTTCTCCACACGCCTGAAGTCCTTTGTCCACATCTAAATTTTTTGTTGTTATAGTTTTTGTTGACTTCTCATTTTGAACTTCACTCCTTGTATAAGCATAGATAATTTTATAGAGAGATTCCATTCTCAGAGGCTTCTCCAGATGTTCAGACATCCCTGCATTCTTCATTTTATGTATGTCATCAGAGGCAGTATCTCCACTAAGTGCTACTACTAAAATGTGGTCGTATTTTGTATTTTCTCGAATAATCCGTGTTGCTTCAAAACCATCCACTCTAGGCATATGAGCATCCATCAAAATCATCAAAAAATTTGTATCTTTTTTAAGAATATCTAGAACTTCTTGACCATCATTGGCTATAACTAACTCTATACCGCTTCCCGCTAATAATCCCAAAAGCACTTTTTGATTAATAGGATTATCTTCTGCAACCAATATTCTCTCACCTGCGAATTCAGAAAAACTTTGTTTGGTAATTTTTCCATGTGCTGGAACAGCTCGTTTTGGGATTATTTTGTCACTTTTTCTTTTACTTGTTATCTCTATATCTTTGCGAACTGGTGCGATGAATTCAATCTCTTCTTTTTCTCCATGTAAGGAAACCTCTGAAATTGGCTCTATCTTTGGCTCTTCTAGTATCACCGGAAGTATTTCTTCTTCGAGTTCTTCGTGCACCTCAGGAAGTATCTCTGGTTTTAACTCTTCCTTTACCTCGGGCAACAGCTCTGCTTCCGGCTCTTCTACTATCTCTGGAACTACTTCTACTTTCTCTTGGATAACCACTTCCGGTATATCATTTTTTACTATCACATTACTATGAGTTTGTGAGATTGAACATCTTTTTAACATTAGATAAAAAATTATGATCGCTTCTACTATGGCTATGGTGACTATAATGCCTTGTTGAAATTCATTAAACATTAGATACTCTTTTTTTCTTTATATAATACACTATTAATTCAAAAATACTCATTTTGGCTATAGTATTTGTGGTGTGCAAACATTATCCGAGAGAAATAATTATGAATACCAATTTTCGACTTTCAATCCTTTTACTTTTCCGAACTCTCTTTGGTTTCGGGTCATTAAAGCGTAATGATGCGCTAATACACAGCCTTAATCCCGCAAAGATTCTGCATCGGGAAAATCATCCCATGCACCTGCGAGCTGATGGATAGCGGGAGACCACTTTTCGTCTAGCTCTTTGCGTATCAGATCGGATACGAACCGACTTAGAGAGATTCCCATCACAGCAACGTTTTGTTTAACTTTGGATTCGAGCTCATTATCGAGATAAACACATATTTTTGCCATGGTACACCTCCACTTAGGAAAAAATTAACTACGATGCAAAAGGCTGAATCATTGCAATCTCTTTGGCTTCGGACTGCATGGAGCGGTATAAATCCCATCTCGTTACATCGGTTCTAAGAATTCAGCGAGGAATATTTTGCAAAATCTATTGCATAATTTATAATAAATAATTTTCTATGATATCAAATAGACCATCTTCATGCTCATGCATAAACATTTTCGATATGATAAACTTTGTTTTATTTTCAATATCAGCATAAGTGTTTAGATTATTTAAGAAATTAAATTGACCATTTTCAAGTTCAAAAAAATATAAATGTAATTCGTCTTTCATACAATCACTTTCTAATAATAAATATTTTTTGAAATACTCAATTTTTTCTTCTAGTGTTAACATATTTCACCCACCAAATGATATTCTTTGCTGATTTTAGAATTTATAATTCTTTCTTCAAATTTTAAATTTTTTATTGGATTTTCAATGGTTAAGAAAGTAGGTAAATCATTCATATTTAATACTAAAGTTACAATATAATCATTTTGATATTCCAATGCTTTTTTATACTCATTTTCAGTAAGTCTAAATTTCCCTTTCTTCTCACGAATACCTTTTATTTCTGCTAAATACGTAGAAGTATTTACATTTACTTGGAAATCGTACCCATCTCCAAACAATCTTGCATCCTCTAAACTTCCATCATTAAATATACTGATTGCATTAAAATTATTCATAAAGTAAATTTCTGCTTCTAATCCCGTTTCTTGAAGCTTTTTAAATCTTGATTTAACTATTGGTTTAACACTGATCAAAATATCTTCAACTTCATAATTTTCTTTCATATATAGTTTTACAATATTTGCAAATCCTTTGGCATCTTCAAGTCCAAATAAACTATCTATCAAAATTTTTCTATGAATATAGGTATCACCTTTTTGCCACCAACCTTTTCTTCCATTATTAGGAAAAAAATGATCAAATAAATCCATTCTATTTTTAACAGTACCAACTGTTTCAGCTATGTTATGGAGAACACAATACTCATAAAAAGCTGTTTTAGTTGAAAATCCAAACTCTTTTATAAAATCATCATTAAATTTTGAAAGCCCATAACCTATGAGATTTAAAATTTCATAATTTTGATGTTTTTGTCCAGATTTTTTCATAATGTATTGTATTTCCATATATTTAGTAGTTCTTTGCATCGAAAATGCTATTCACTTAATTATATCTATATCAGCTTTATAAATTAACACAGAAGGATTTGAAAATAAGAGATCCCAACCCTATCTAAATTTAATAAACTAATGAAACTGGATTTTCATTCTACGCGGAAATAGTGGAAAAAGCGGGAGTTTTATCTGCCATGACAGCATTATAACGTGTAAAAAAAGGGAATGAATTAAGAAAATTTATGGGATGGATCCCGTATCAAGTACGGGATGACGGAGATGTTACCCTTCGACGCGCTCAGGGCGGACGGGAGAGATTAAAGCTCATCTTCTTTATATAACGGTTTACGGTTTGGAACTTGACTGAGAATGCTACGTGCGTGCTTAATCTCCTTATATAATTGACCTCCCAATGGATAAGAACCTAGTGCAAATAGTGCTTGTAACTTTTTTTCTTTCTCGACTTGATTGAGTACGAGATGATTAATATTAGAATTTTGTTGTTTACATTGAGTATCAGAAATATTCATTTTTTATCCTTGATGTCTATTTATACAACTGGATAAATTAAAAAATAGTGAAAGTAAAATTATAGATTATAGTTGAGTAAGAAAGTATGCTTGGAGAAATGGATCCCGTATCAAGTACGGGATGACAGAAAGTAGTCACCCTTCGACTAGCTCAGGGCGAACGGAAATATTACTCGATTTCTGCGTCGATGACGTCGTCATCTTTTTTCGCGTTTGACGAAGCGGCTTCACCGCCTTCGTTTTGTTTGTACATTTGCTCTGCCATTTTATGGCTTGCATCTGCTAGTTTTTTCGTCGCTGCTTCGATCTCTTCTTTGGTAGCATCTTGATTTTTCAAGACCGCTTTGAGTTCTTCGAGAGCGGTTTCGATGGTTGCTTTTTCGCTTGCGTCGATTTTATCACCCATCTCTTCGAGAGATTTTTCGGTTTGGCTTGCAAGTGCGTCCGCTTGGTTGCGGAGGTCTACGATCTCTTTGCGTTTTGCATCTTCGGCTTTGTGCGTTTCAGCATCTTGAACCATTTTATTGATCTCTTCTTCGCTGAGTCCTGAGCTTCCAGAGATGGTAATCGATTGTGATTTACCTGTCCCTTTGTCAGTCGAGCTAACAGTCAAGATACCGTTCGCATCGATGTCAAACGTTACCTCGATTTGAGGTACACCGCGACGTGCCGATGGGATACCTGTAAGTTCGAACAATCCGAGAGATTTATTATCACGGGCGAACTCACGCTCACCTTGAGCTACAGAGATGCTAACGGCTGGTTGGTTATCTTCTGCTGTTGAGAAGATTTGTGATTTTTTCACTGGGATAGTCGTCCCTTTTTCGATGATTTTTGTCATAACGCCACCGAGAGTTTCGATACCGAGAGACAATGGTGTAACGTCAAGCAAGAGAACGTCTTTAACATCTCCACGTAAAACCCCACCTTGGATTGCGGCACCCGCTGCTACTACTTCATCAGGATTTACCCCTTTGTTCAACGTTTTACCGCCAAACTCATCCGAAACCATTTTTTGTGCGATTGGAAGACGCGTTGATCCACCGACCATGATGATTTCGTTGATTTCGTTTTTGCTTAATCCCGCATCTTTCATCGCTGTTTTGATGTGGCTGATTGTCTCTTTTACAAGCGTATCAATCATCCCCTCGAATTTCGCACGAGTAAGTTTTACAACCAAGTGTTTAGGACCTGATGCGTCTGCGGTGATAAATGGAAGGTTAATCTCTGTTTCTTCTGCTGAAGAGAGCTCTTTTTTCGCATTTTCTGCCGCGTCTTTGAGACGTTGAAGCGCCATTTTGTCCGCTTTAAGGTCTATTCCGTGGTCTGATTTGAATTCAGTTGCGAGGAAATCTACGATTTTATTATCGAAGTCATCCCCACCGAGGAACGCGTTTCCATCGGTTGATAGAACTTCGAAAGTCCCCTCAGAGATTTCCAAAACCGTAACGTCGAATGTTCCGCCCCCTAGATCGTAAACAAGAACTTTTTCATCCCCTTTTGAATCCAAACCATACGCCAATGCAGAAGCAGTAGGCTCGTTGATGATACGAAGGACGTTCAATCCTGCGATGGTTCCCGCTTCTTTGGTCGCTTTACGTTGTGCATCATTGAAATATGCTGGTACAGTGATAACCGCATCGGTTACCGATTGACCCAAGTATGACTCTGCATCCGCTTTCAATTTTGAAAGGATTTTTGCCGAGATTTCTTGAGGGGTATACACTTTACCCGCAACGTCAACCGCAGCCATACCGTTTTTATCAACGATTTTATAGGTAACTTTATCGTGTGCTTCTTTCGCTTTCTCTTCGTTCATCATAAGACCCATGATACGTTTGACCGAGTAGATCGTTTTATCAGGGTTAGTAATCGCTTGACGTTTTGCAGGATCACCTACGAGGATTTCCCCTTTGTCCGTAAACGCTACAACCGATGGAGTTGTATTTTTTCCCTCTTTATTCGGGATAATTTTCGCTTCGCCGCCTTCATAGACAGCAACACATGAGTTTGTAGTTCCTAAATCGATACCAATTACTTTTGACATAATATTCTCCTGTTTTTATTTTGTTTTTACTTTTTTTCGTCATCCCCGCAAAGGCGGGGATCCAGCTAGATTCCCGCCTTCGCGGGAATGACAGAACACTTTAATTTGCAATAACGACCATTGCATCGCGCAATGTTCGCTCTTTATATCGAAACCCTTTTTGAAAAGTGTTTACGATTGCTCCGCTCTCATGAGCATCACTGTCCACACGTTGTACAGCGTTATGAATATCCGGATTAAACGGCTCATTCTCATCAACAGGGGTTACTCCATGTTTTTCGAGAACGCTTAAAAGCTGTTTCATGGTGAGTTCAACACCCTCTTTGAGCTTTTCAAGCAACACGTTTGCATCTGCATCGATAGCCGTAGCTCCTATCGCCATAGAGAGCGAATCGACTACGGGGATCAAATCTTTGGCAAATTTTTCGTTTGCGTATTCAAGTGCTTGATATTTTTCTCTCTCAAGGCGTTTTTTGATATTGTCGAAATCGGCATGTACACGCGCATATTTATCTTGAAACGATGCGAGTTCTGCTTGTGCGATTTCAAGATCGCTTTTAGGCTCTTCGATGGTAGATTCTGACCCGTTTTGAGTCATCTCTTCTTCGCCGACAACCTCTTCATTTACTTCTGTTGACATAAATTTGTTAGCTCCTTTGTTGAAATCCAGTGACATTATAAACAATTGAGTCACTCATTGTCAAGGGGTATGTGAATTTTTTTACTTAAAATAGTTTAGTCTATTAGTATCAAGTTTAAAACCTCTCTTCTAATGCTATAATAGTAGAAAAAGAATAATGGATGACTTTGCCCCTAAAACGTACCCTTAGCCTCGTGGCACTTTGCCTATTTGCCCTATTACTCTATAGCACGCCACCCCCTTTGGGGATTACACCAAATGCATGGGTTTTGTTTACTATCTTTATCTCTACCATTATCTCGATATTGTTTAATCTCCTACCTATCATCACAGCATCCATTATTGCCCTCTCTATCAGTGTTTTATCGGGTGTTATCGAGCCTTCCAAAGCGTACGCGGGATTTTCGGAGAGTTTTATCCTCCTCATCGTTGCGGCATTTTTGGTCTCTCATGCCGTCCATAAATCGGGACTAGGAAAGCGTTTATCACTTCATATCATCCGTCGTTTCGGTCACTCTACATTAGGGCTTGGGTACAGCGTTATTGCTACCGATATTCTCCTTGCCCCTGCATTTCCAAGTAACACCGCCCGATCAGGTGTCCTCTACCCTATCGTTTACGGTCTCGCACACGATTGTGATTCCAAAGTGGGAAACAATACCCATAAAAAAGCGGGCGCTTATCTGATGATGACCTCGATGGCGGGGCTCACTATCTCTTCAGGACTTTGGCTCACCGCCATGGCAGTGAATCCGATAGGGGTAGGGATTGCGGAAAAAATGGGGATTCATATCACGTTCGGAACATGGCTTTTATACGCGATTGTTCCTACACTGGTGGCTTTTCTGATGATTCCATGGATTCTCTACAAAATTTATCCGCCGGAACTTCGAGATACCCCCGATGCTCCCCAAAAAGCAAAAGAGGCACTTAGAACCATGGGTGGAATCAGCCGCAATGAGTGGATAACGGGAGCGGTCTTTTTAGGAATGCTGATTCTTTGGTCACTCTCAGGGATTTTTCCCATCGATAAAACCGCCGTTGCCTTCGGAGGGCTTGGGATTCTGATGGCAACACGGGTATTTGGAATCGACGATTTTAAATCTCAAGGGGAAGCTCTTAGCACCCTTATTTGGTTTGCAATCCTTTTTGCCCTCTCAACGCAACTCGCAGAACAAGGTTTTATGAGTGCCGTTGCGAACCATTTTACTCTCTATCTCAATGGTCTTTCGTGGATGAGCGTCTATCTTTTACTCGTGATCCTCTATGTTGTGATTCACTACCTGTTTGTCTCACAAAGTGCCCATTTGCTCGCTTTGTTTGGAATCTTTCTCTCAGTAGGTGTTTCAGCGGGTGTTCCGGGGGAGTTAATGGCGATGATGTTACTCTTTGCGACCAATTTTAACGCTACCATCACCCCACAAGGTTCATCGTCCAACGCCATCTATCTCAGCTCAGGCTACATCAGTGCCCGTGAAATCTATATTTACGGAGGGGCAGTAACACTCCTCAATCTTATCATCTTTTTAGGGGTTGGAACACCGTGGATACTGTTGATAAAATAGAGATAGAACCTCAACACAGAGACAGAATTCGGGTATTGACCTTGGTGATACTATTCATCATTGCTCTCGCTCTTTTACTCTATACTCTCCTATTTACCCCATTTGGTAATCGTCAATTAGCCCCTATTATCGAAAAACACCTCTCCGAAGCATTGGATAGAAACATTACCCTGACCACCTTTAGATTAGGATTGGAAAATTTCGAGATAGAGTTGTGTGATAATGAGAACAATCGTGCTCATGCAGTGGGAAAATATCTCCTACTCCCTCCAAAAATCGATGCTACTTATACCCTAAACTCTCTATCGGGCATTCCGGCACTCCCCCTCGCTGTCGATTTGAACGGTTCTATCAAAGGGTCATACTATCACCTCATTCTCCAAGGCTATGCCCATATCTTCGAAGGTGACTTAAAATTTACAACCCATTTGTATTTTGCCTCATTACGTTCTTTAGATATTACCCTTCACCGTATTCATTACCAAAACCTCATGGATCTCCTCGAATACCCGCATAACAGTGATACCCTACTTAGCGGAGCACTCACTATCAACGGAATAGATAAACGTGACCTCAATGCTTCCGTAAGATTAAAAACGACGACACACCGATTTATCCCCTCCCCTTTAAAAGAAGATGATAATGAGAGTATCGACTTGTGGTCACTCCTTGCCGATAAAAACGGAAAAATACAACCGTTCAAACTTCATGCCGATCTCGAAGGGGAGATGGATGAGTTGGGAATACTAGAGCAATTTGTCTCGTATCCGCTCCGTACTTCCGCAACTCTTCATGCACAAATCGATGGGACGCAACATCACCTCTCCCTCAACGCCGACGGTACCGCTGCCAAAGGGAAGCTCACTGCCAAACTCTCACTCTTGAAACTTCGACCTCAACAATTAAACGTAGAGGCAAAAGCAATCGATGCAGGTGCACTCTTCTCCCTCCTCTCACTCCCCCACCCGATAGAGGGGTCACTCAATGGTACGCTCAATAGCGACTTTACCAACACGACGTTCAAAATTGCACTCAACAACGCCCAAACCAACCCTGATGTCCTTAAGAAACATTACCATATCACCCAACCGTTTATCCATTTTAACACCGATATCACTCTGCGCATAACTCCAAATGCAACCCATACGAGCGGACGGTTCACATCGGATTTAGAAGATTTACGATTTGACAATTCCCCTACTCATAATCAAATGCTTCAAGAACTCTTGAATCAACTCAATGATAATAGAACACAATAAACGTTTACACGATTACCTCTCTGACGTCCTTATACGCATTAAAGGATATCTTTTCTATAATGGAAAAAATGGACTTTTTTATGAACAATGAAATCTTTACCAAAGAAGTAGTAGCTCTCTATCGTGCACTTCCCATACCCATAGTTGCAACACTATTTAATTCCATCATCATTGCTTTTATTTTAAAAGATCAAGTTCCACACGATTCCATTATGTTATGGATCGGCTTGAATTTTTTGATCCTTGCGGTTCGATTAACCAGTTTTCTCCGTTTTAAAGAATTTATTCACCCTCAAAATGTTACTTTAGCTTATCGAATCTATATGGTTGGAATTATTGGTTCAGGGGTTATTTGGGGAACAAGTATTTTTTATCTTCTCCCTAACTCCTCTATCCACATGATGATGCTGATTGTTATCATTGGAGGGATGGTAGCCGGTGGCGTTGGTTCGAGCTCCTACCGCCCAGAAAGCTATATTTTTTATAACTTATTTGTCATTACACCGTATGCGCTCCATTTTATGCTAGACAACAGCAACGATAATTCATGGATGGTCGGAACAGCTCTTGTCCTTTTTGCTGCTATGATGATTATTTCAAGTAAAAATTTTCATGCTAATTTTACAGAAGTTGTTTTACTACAACGACAACAAGAAGAGCTAATCGACCATTTAGAGCAAGAACAGCTTTATGTTCAACACCTAAACGATAATCTCCTCCAAGAAATTGTAGAAAAAGAAAAATACCAAACGGAACTTATTACTGCCTTAGAAGAGGCCAATCAAGCCGCTATTGCGAAAGACGCTTTTTTTGCCACCATGAGCCATGAACTCCGAACCCCTTTAAACTCGATTATCGGGTTTTCACAAATCTTGATGAAACGAAATGATACCCCCAATGAGTTTTCCACCTTTATCGAAAAAATTCTCATATCGGGGAGACATCTTCTCGATTTAGTTAATACCATTCTCGATTTTTCGAAAATGAAAGCGGGGAAAATGGAACTTCATCCAACTACCTTTGCGGTGTCTGAAATTTTTCAAGATGTTGCTATTATCGGCGAACCACTAGCAAATAAACGTCATATTAGCCTCAAATTCCCCACTACTTATGACAAATCCATGCATGGGGATCGTAAAATGATTCAACAAATCATGATTAATATTTTGAGTAATGCTATTAAATTTTCACCCGAACACTCATCAATCACCATCAACTACGAATGCAGTGACAACCATCTATTTACAATATGCGATCAAGGAAGTGGTATTGCAGCTGAACATTTAGAGACTATTTTTGATCCATTTACCCAAATTGAAGGGGTGACACAAACTGCGATAAAAGGGACTGGATTAGGTCTCGCCATCGTTAAAGAGATGATCCATGCCCATCACGGAAAAATTTGGGCTACTAGCACACTGGGTGAGGGGAGCTGCTTTTATTTCTCTATCCCTATTGAACCTTGATCATTTGTTTTCCGCATCACTGAGGGTGAGACAGAGGATTACTTTTTTCCCGTTAGAATGAAGCACTTCAGCCGCTTCACCGAGCGTCGTTCCCGTTGTAACGATATCATCCACCAATATCACCTCCTCTTCTTTAAAAGGGGTATAACGAAACTCCCTAGGATTGAGAAGTCGCTCTTCGACACTTTTCCCCGCGTATTTATAGTGTTGACTCGCACGAAGTATCCCGTATCGAGGGGTGATGTTGTGTGATTTTAACGCGCGATTCAATATCGCGGTATGAGAATACCCACTAGTAGCATGATCGTCGATACCGATGGAAGCGACACGATTAGCATACTGCCATTCACGGGCAAAACTTCCTAATGAGCGCTTCGCTAAAATCGTGTATATATAGTATCCAACATCGGTATGTTTGGTGAGTAACAACGGTTCGATATCGCTATAGGGAAAAAAAGAGTAGACGGGAATATTCCCTAATATTTTACGTTTATGGAGCTGGGGAGTTAACAGTGAGTCTTGACACGAGGAGCAGATATGCGAGAGACTGAATCGCTCACACATCATACAACGCATAGGTCGTTAGTCCATTTTAAGGACGGACATAAAGGCTTCTTGAGGAAGCTGAACCTTCCCAATCGCTTTCATCCGTTTTTTACCCTCTTTTTGTTTATCGAGGAGTTTGCGTTTACGGGATATATCCCCGCCGTAACATTTGGCAGTAACATTTTTACCCATCGATTTGACCGTTTCACGAGCAATTACACGATTACCGATACTCGCTTGAATCGCCACTTCGAAAAGCTGACGAGGGACAATCTCTTTCATGTTTGTAACGAGTCCTCGTCCACGTGATTCCGCGCTACAACGTGGGACGATAACGCTGAGGGCATCGACCACATCACCCGCTACACGGACATCGAGTTTAACCAAATCCCCTTCACGAAATTCGATAGGATCGTAATCGAAACTCGCATATCCCTTGGAAGTCGATTTGAGTTTATCGTAAAAATCGACGACGATTTCGTTCATCGGCATGACGTAGATGAGCATCACACGCGTCTCGTTGAGATACTCCATCTTCTCTTGCATTCCCCGCTTATTGGTAAGCAGAGTAATCACATTCCCCAAATAATCGGTCGGCACAATCACCGTAGCACGAACATAGGGCTCTTCGATTTTCTCAATCGTTTGCGGCTCAGGAAGTTCGCTCGGATTTTGAACTTCGATCATCGTCCCATCCGTTTTATAGACTTTGTAAACAACCGATGGAGCGGTAGCGATCAGGTCGAGATTAAATTCACGTTCTAGCCGCTCTTTAACCACCTCCATATGAAGCATCCCTAGAAATCCAACACGGAACCCAAACCCAAGAGCGATAGAGGTTTCCGGTTCATAACTGAGACTACTGTCATTGAGTTTGAGTTTATCGAGGGCATCCCGCACCGATTCAAACTCATCGGTATCGATCGGATAAATCCCCGCAAAAACGAACGGTTTTGCAGGGGCATATTCGCCCACAGGCTCACGAGCTGGATTGCGCGCATCAGTGATGGTATCGCCGACACGGATAGAACCCACCTCTTTGACCCCTAAAATCACGATACCGATCTCACCTGCTTTAATCGCCCCAGTTTTTTGACGACGCAGTGGATGGGGATAGAGAAGTTCGAGAACTTGGTGATTCTCATCATTGTGCATGAGCTTCACCATCTGACCTACTTTAATCTCACCGTCAAACACACGCACCAGAGCCATTGCCCCTTGGTACGAGTCAAACCACGAATCATAAATGATTGCTTTGGTCGTTGCCGATGGATCCCCTACAGGTGCAGGAATCCGCTCTACTATGGCATCGATGAGGGTACGAATGCCCACACCCGTTTTTGCTGAAATCATAATCGCATCAGTCGCATCAATCCCGATGGTCGTTTCAATCTCTTCGGCTACCCGTTCCGGTTCTGCGGCGGGAAGGTCGATTTTGTTGATAACGGGGATAAGGGTGAGGTTATTTTCCATCGCCATGTAAACATTCGCGATGGTTTGCGCTTCGACCCCTTGCGCCGCATCGACGATGAGCAATGCCCCATCACTTGACGCGAGCGATTTGGAAACCTCATAACTGAAATCGACGTGGCCCGGAGTGTCAATCAAATTTAGAATATAGTGTTGACCATCCTTGACGTAATCGAGACGGACACTTTGCGCTTTAATCGTAATCCCGCGCTCTTGTTCGATGTCCATCGTGTCCATCATTTGTTTTGAGAGTTCACGATCACTCACCGCTCCACACTCTTGGATGATACGATCGGCTAAGGTACTTTTCCCATGGTCGATATGGGCGATGATAGAGAAATTGCGAATATTATTCATTAGGTTCTATTACTCATTTAGTTTAATTAATGGAATTATAGCAGAGCGTTGCTTAGGAGGTATCAAAAGGTTTTGAAGAAATTATAATGATATTGCAATACGATGTCAATATCACATCTACTAAACGCTTTTTCCCGCTTCTTGACTTGTTGAGTGTAGGTCGTTATAATTTTATTGCTAACATCACTATTTCTTATGTGCATTTTTGCTCCTATGCTCAATTGAGTATAGCCAAGGGGTTTCACCCCTTGCCCCCCCCTAAAATCATTTACTTTTCGCCGCCTCAACCGTTTTTGGAATGATATTGAGTGCTTCCTTGAGTGCGGTTCCCCATGGTGCCTGAGCATCGGTTGGGATAGTGGCAAAAGCGTTATCCTGCGAGGTATTCCAGTTAAATACTTGATCGAACTCTTCCACCGTTTGAACGTATCCGTTTTTAAGATGGAGATAAAGTCGTCCTTCGCGCAAAGCATGACGACGGTTAAAAAGCCGTTCAGCCTGATCGATAAGCGATTTTCCAAATCGCATCAGCAACACTGACATCAATACCAACAATCCGTAAAATGTAAATGATTTGACAAATGCAACCAATTCCTCACGCCATGAATTTTCGATCTCTTTGTCCATTACGGATAAAACAAACACCTGATTTGCTGAATGATTATTATCAAGTAGCATATTCGGAGCTATCTTCGTATATGTTTCAAACATAGCAGTATTATTATGTTCTATATATTTTGGTTCAATCCCTGACAAAGATAGACTAAACTGACTACTGCCTGCAATCCAAATGCCAAATACAATAGGAATCAAGCCAAATAGAATTGCTAATTTACCCCATAATTGATAGCTATTTGCCTCATTTTCAAGAATGACAATCGCTTTTTCGACAAATAAATCGATAGCTGAAAGACGATAAATATTCTCCATTTCGTCATTTTGGCTAATATCCTCTATTTTTTTATTCCGATTACACAACATGCTTACAATAAGATTGTTTTGAAATACTCGAATAAACGATTTATGTCTAACATCAAGACGATGTTTAACTCTTGCATTTTCTTCCTTCGGTTCAATTACGTTGGCTTCGTTACACTGATTCTCATCAGAGTTCTTGCTGTCATCAAAATAATCATGAACTATTTTTTTTATTTCACTGTACATTGGTGTATCCTTTAGTTTTTTGTTTTGATTTTTGTAGGAGAACATTTGAGGTAAAAGAAAGTGGGAATATTACGAGGTGTCCATCCACCTCTCCTGTGTTAAATTTTTTTGACGCTACCCTTATGTAAGCTCACCATTTTCTCACTCACAACTCTATGCAAGTGAGAATAATGGAAGCAGAGTATCAATTCGGATACAATTCGTTTCGTTTTACCCATTTTTCCACAGGGGTATTAATCCAGTTATTACAATTACCTTTGTAATCGCGTTGTGAACATTGAGAATCATTGGTTTGGATTTTGACTAGATTGCCTTTGATTTGTATAACAATCCCACTGGATGTATCATCTCCCTCTTGGAGATTTTTACGGAATTTGGCTATTTTTGCATTATAGGCATCTTCTCTTACTTGTTCAGCTTTTTTTTCGTCAGCCACATACTTGTCATATTTCTTAACCAAAGGGTCAGAGGACTTTCCAGAACGAACACAACGAGGATAATTTGTATCTTCCTTTGACGACACACGAGGTTTCCAACAGTCACCGTTGTAATCACAGTAATACTCAAATATTTTACCATCATTTCTTATAGTAGAACTCCAATAACTGCTATTTTCCTTATGTTTCTCCAATACTGCATTATATTGATGCAAATTTTGTAAGGAGTTTATATCTGGTAATTTCCAGTCATCATATCCTGCAAATGAAAGATTTTCACAATAATCCATCGCTTTTGTCCAATCTATATATTTACTTCTTACTTCATCATTGTCTTGCCACATTAGATGTGTATCAGTATCAACTATTATCTCCGTGTTGCTATCCCTAAACATTTTTCCATTTGCCATACTGCTCATCAAAGCAACTACTATTATTCCGTTTATCCACTTTTTCATGTTTTTCCTTTTTAAGTTTTAATTTTCTGTCATACCGAACTCGATTCAGTATCTCAAAAATAGATATACCCCGTGTCGTGGCACGGGATGACTGGATTCTCGCCTTCGCTGGGATGACGGATACGCTTAATGAGAAGTTCACGGCGGAGCGGTGTTTTTAAAGAGGATTAGAAATGGGGATGGTGATTTAGAGATACGATGGGAAAAATAATGAGGATAGGATTCTATGCACGACACGCTTGCATCGCCACTTTTACTCTCTCTCTCTCTCTCTCTCTCTCTCTCTCGAAGAGCGCAGAGTTGGGGAAGTATCCGTGATGCGTCGAACCATACTATCCCCTCTGTTTGTTTGGATTATTATAACAAGATAAGGATTGATTATGCAAGGTTTGTGTTAGATGCTGTGATTAATATGTGGGCAGTGCGAATAAACTTCGCACTATTAAATGAGATTAACTAAAAAGTGAGTTAACGCTCTCGTTGTGGTAAACACGACGGATAACTTCGGCAAAAAGCGGTGCAACGCTGAGGACTTTAATTTTATCACTTTGACCGCTCAATACCAATGTGTTGGAAATTACCAACTCATCCAACTCACCGTTATTAAGGTTGTCATACGCTTTTCCGCTGAGCACGCCATGTGTCGCACACGCCATAACCGATGTTGCTCCACGTTTTTTCAGTGCAGAAGCCGCTTTTACCATCGTCCCTGCCGTATCGACCATATCATCGATGATAATGATATCTTTACCCGCTACATCACCAATGATGTTCATTACTTCAGACTCGTTTGCTTTTTCGCGACGCTTATCGACGATAACCATCTCAAGTCCAAGTTTTTCAGCAAAATAACGAGCACGCGCAACCCCACCGATATCTGGAGAAGCGATGACAGGATTTGCGAGATTTTTAGAGCGGATATACTCTTCGAAAATAATCGCACCGTAGAGGTTATCTACCGGAATATCAAAGAAACCTTGAATTTGACCTGCATGCAAATCGATGGTAACAACACGATCAATCCCTGCGGTTTCGAACATATCAGCAACGAGTTTTGCGGTAATCGGAACGCGAGGAGCCGCTTTACGATCTTGTCGTGCGTATCCGAAATACGGTACAACCGCCGTAATAGAGTTAGCCGATGAGCGACGAAGGGCATCGGTCATAATCAACAATTCCATCAAGTTATCGTTCGATGGGGCACCCGTACTTTGGATGATAAAAACATCACGTCCGCGAACACTTTCAGAGATTTGAACGTTAATCTCTCCGTCACTAAAACGTTTGACTGAAGCTTTGGAGAGGGGAACATCAAGGGTTCGACACACTTCCGCTGCAAACTCGGTACACGCTGAACCGCTGAAAATTTTATATCCGCGCATGGGTTTTCCTACTTATTTTTATACGCCATCGGAACTCGTCCCGATTGGCTACGTTAACACTAGGTTTCCTTCGGCAGGAAGCCCAAATCACTTGTGATTTATTTTTTGGTTTTTATAGGCGCGATTATAGCAAGAGGAGACTTAGGGTGAGATAATACAGCATTGTCATCCTGAACTTGATTCAGGATCTTAGATTCCGTATCAAGTACGGAATGACGAAAGGTTTTAGGTTCTATAATCCGCATTAATTTTGACGTATTCATGTCCTAAATCACATCCGTATGCAGTAAACGACCCCTCACCCACACCGATATCACAATGGATAGTAAAAGTATTTTTTTTCATTACCGCTGCGGCAAGCGGTTCAAGCTCTTCATTAAACAACAACTCCCCTTTTTGGTAAACACACACCTCATCAAACCAGATACTGAGAGTCGCTTCATCACATGCAATACCGCTTGCACCGACCGTCGAAGCGATACGTCCCCAATTTGGATCTTGTCCAAAAAGTGCCGTTTTTACCAATAATGAGTTTGACAATGCTTTGGCACATACTTCCGCTTCACTATTGTCTTTGGCTCCAGTCACTTTATAGGTCACCAGTTTCGTAGCCCCCTCGCCATCACGCACCATCTCTTTAGCTAAAAAGAGCATAATAGCCTCTAATGTCCCTTTAAAAGCGGCTCGATGAAATGCACCGCTTTGGGCGTTAGCCATTATCAAAACAGTATCGTTGGTTGAAGTGTCTCCATCCACACTCGCGGCATTAAAGGTTGTGTGGACACACTCATTCACCATAGCTTGCATCGTCTCTTGATCTACCTCTGCATCAGTCGTGATAAAGCAGAGCATCGTTGCCATGGCTGGATTAATCATCCCGGCACCCTTTGCCATTGCACCGATGCGAAATGATTTCCCTCCATCAAGACGCACTTCAAAAGCAATCCGTTTCGCAAAAGTATCGGTGGTCATAATCGCTTCCGATGCGGCAATACCATCACGACGAGAGAGGTCAAAATTCATTGCCCCCTCAATAATCTTTGCTTTAGGGAGACGTACACCGATAACTCCCGTCGAGCTCATAACAGGGTTCTCTATCTGAGGAAATTTTGTATTTACCGCGTTAAGCACTTCATCAATATCACTGATACCGGCACTTCCCGTCATAGCATTGGCATTTTTGGCATTAATCAGGACAAAATTACCTTTGAACTTCCCTTTTTGTCGAAAATGGCGGATTGGGGCTGCTGTCATTTTATTGGTCGTAAAGACAGAAGCTATTTCACAAGATGTTTCTGAGTAGATAAACGCACAATCTTTAGCGCCCTCTTTTTTTAATCCTATATGGATGCCATCGGCATAAAAACCATGAGCAGCGCACACACCGCCGTCAATTGAGTGAAGAGTATACATGAAAATTCTCCTAGAAAAACAAGTGAGACATTATAAGAAATTTTAGATTACAAAAAAAGAAAGAGAAGAATGGGAGGAATCTCCCGAGTATGCGTGGGGACCACGCGAGAGATTACGAATCTTTTTTAAGGGTACGAAGCTCAGAAGCAGCGATACGAAGTTTTTTCGTAGTACCGTCTTCAAGTGTTACACGAACAGTACGTAGATTTGGTAAAAAACGACGTTTTGTTCTGTTTTTCGCGTGAGAAACGTTGTTCCCGCTCATTGGGCCTTTACCACTAATAGCACATTTTCTTGCCATCTTGGGGCTCCTTGCGTAAATTTAGGTTGCGAATTTTATCTCAAACAACCCAAAGTTTACCTTAAGGAGAAAACTATTCCTCCCCTAAAGTTTCCTTTAACCAAGAAGTATTACAATAAACAAAAACATTGGATACCCCTGATAACGTGATTACCTCAGAAGAAATCAATCTTTATATCCAAAACATCCCCTCTGCCCCTACCGTAGTGCGCCAAGCGCTCCAGTATGCCCGAGCTGGTGATCTTATAAAAGCAGCAAAATCTGCAGAAGAAGATCCAGCATTACGCCATTATTTGAAAATTCTTGTCAATCGCCCCCTTTATGGATTTAAAAATGAAGTAAGTGATGTATCTCAAATTTTTGGAATTTTAGGGGTTTCAGCAACACAACAATGTCTCTATAACTATCTATTAAGTATCCTTACTCCCAAAAAATGGGTTCTTTTTTCCCTCACCAACCACCAATTCTATGATTTACAAGCCGCTTTGAGCCAACGATGGGAGAAGATTCTTACCCATCTTAAAATCGATAACAAAGAGATTCGTAGTGCCATAACCCTTATCCCAGCAACTATCATTGTCTGTGAAGCCTTATTTTCTGCCCATAAAAATGAAGTAAACCAACTTCGTAGTGTTAAAGCACTCGATTACAATACCATTCTTCACCGATTAAGCACTTATGACCTCTTTAGTCTTGCAGGAACTATCGGAAAATTATGGGAGATGGATGAACTATCCATATTGCTTATTGAGAGTTCCTCCGGCTTAAAAGAGGAGATACCTTCTAAAATCAAAACACTTGCTCAATGGATCCATCTTCTCCTTTTTTATGAACTCAGCCAAAGTATCTATGTTATGGCGGGTCTCAATGAGTTTATCGATTTTCAAATCGATTTCGTGGAGGATATCTATGAAGAATTTACAGAGGTAATGGGGTATTCATGCGAGCAGTAGTCAAAGGGCGTATTGGAATATTTCATCTGCAAGGTTTTCTGGATGGAAATAATGCTCCCTCATTCCTCAGTATTGATGATATCAAAGCAACCGAATCGCTTAATGTCGATATGCTACTGGTATCGCTCAAAAAAGTGATCTTTTTTAATAAAAACGGACTTGACAGTTTTGTACGTCTCCTCACCAATATCCGAATTCAAAAGCATATCTCTGTAGGGTTTTGCGATTACGATCATAAAAAATTCCAAGCCATCAATACTTTTTATGGCAATGAGCTCTCCTTTTCCCTCTTTAAAAGTGAAAAAATAGCAGAGCTTTTTGTTGCCGGCAATAAATCCGAATCACGCACCGTTCTTCTCTACAACGATGATCCTTCTCAACGCTCTGCTATGGCGATTGAGCTATTTGATTTTGGGCACAATCCCATTATTGCCCAAAGTAAAGGGGAGTTTGAAGAGAAAAAAAAGAATAAAGAGCTCTATTACGCCATTATCGAAGATACCTATTTAGGTTATTTTGGTCAAAAAGTAGCTACCCGCGTTACCGGAAATGCTATCATTTACACTATTGCAAATTTTTTGGATGCTGAAATCAGCGATAGTTTTAATATCGCCTATCATAACAATTCACTTAATGTCGGTTTTCGTCTTTTTATATTTGATGCCTATAAAGTCATCTCGATGAACATTCATGCCCTCAATTTTTTCACCAAACTTGCCTCTTCCGCAGCTGAATATAACGCAACGATTTGTTTTGTCGGACTTACATTTGAAAAAACGCCGGAAAGTTTTAAAAACGACCTTGAAGATGCTGGGATGCTCTTTTACAAAACCATGGATGATATTCTCAAAAATAAAGAGCTTCTGCAAGAACTCGGTGGCGGTGGCGGAGCAACAGCAAAACAACATCGTACCCTCAACAAATCATTAGTGAATGAGTTACCCAATTTTATCGATGCTACCGTTTCCACAATCGCCATGATGACCAATGCTGAAGCGACCAAAACGAAAGTCAACATTCAAAAATTAGAGATCGATAATGCATCCGATAAAGTTGCCAGTTCAATCGGATTTTATGGTGATATCGACGGTCTTATCATCCTCGTATTTCCAAAAAATATTGCTAAAAAAGCGTGTGAACTTCTCA
Source organism: Sulfuricurvum sp. (assembly GCF_028710345.1). Classification (NCBI taxonomy): domain Bacteria; kingdom Pseudomonadati; phylum Campylobacterota; class Epsilonproteobacteria; order Campylobacterales; family Sulfurimonadaceae; genus Sulfuricurvum; species Sulfuricurvum sp. The sequence continues at coordinate 300,543 of NZ_JAQTUH010000003.1, forward strand.
TAGGTACCGAAGATGTCACCGATGAAGATGTCTTAGACTCTCTCGCAGAATTTGTCAATATCATCGGTGGACGTGCCAAAGTACTCCTCTCAGAACACAAAAAACGACTCGATATCACCTTGCCTCGTACCTATGCCGATATCGATACCCTCCTCGAAGTTGCCCAAAATAAAAAAGGGGTTCAAGTAGACTTGAGTTTTGAGGGGCAAAGCTTTATCTTCTTTTTGACACGCTAAAATGTCAAAAAGATTTAAAAGGTATTTTCATGCTTGTTGCCCCTAGTGTCCTCTCTGCCGATTTTGGTAATTTAGCGCGCGACGTTCGTGCCATTTGTGATGCGGGATGCGATTTAGTCCATGTTGATGTGATGGATGGGCATTTTGTCCCCAACCTCACCATCGGGCCTGTTGTGGTCAGTGCAATTGCTGCAGCGGCGACCAAACCGCTCGATATCCATCTCATGGTTGAGAACAACACTTTTTTTGTCGATCTTTTCGCCCCACTCAAACCTGAATATATCACGTTCCATATTGAAGAGGAGAAACACCCTCACCGCCTCGTACAGTATATCCGCTCTCTGGGTATTAAACCGGGGATTGTCCTCAATCCTCATACTCCCGCTGAATCGGTCGAGTATCTCCTCGGTGATGTGGATATGGTTTTAGTCATGTCGGTTAATCCAGGATTCGGAGGGCAAAAATTTATCCCGACTGTTGTTGAAAAAATTGAACGTTTAAAAGCTCTTCGTGATCAAATCAACCCTGCGTGTCTCATCGAAATTGACGGTGGTGTCGGAAGCGATAATATCCAGATGCTCAAAAATGCCGGTGTCGATGTTTGTGTTGCAGGCAGCTATGTATTTGGACAAAGTGATTATAAAGCCGCTATTGAAAGTTTGAAAATCTAACATGCGGGTTAAAATTTGCGGTATCACAAATCTTGAAGATGCTTTTATAGCTATTAATGCGGGGGCTCATGCCCTTGGATTTGTATTTTATCCCGAATCACCCCGCTATATTTCTCCTAAAAATGCCCAAGAAATCATCGCAAAACTCCCTCCATTTGTCGAAAAAGTTGCCCTTTTCGTCAATGAAACACCGGAAAATATCCGCTCAATCTGTTTAGAGAGTGGCTGTACTTTAGCCCAAGTCCATTTTGATGTTGATGATGATTTTTTTAGCCACGTCAACTTCCCGACATTGCGTGTCGTGCGTGCCCAAAAGCGTGAGGACATACTGAAATATGCCGATGAATACCGTCTCATTGATGCCTACTGTGAAGTGTATGGTGGAAGTGGTAAACGGCTCAATATCGAGTGGTTTGAGGGGGTTGATTGTTCCAAAATCATCCTTGCCGGAGGGCTTGATCCTACAAATGTTGCATCTCTCATATCGTATGGATTTTATGGGGTCGATGTCAGCAGCGGTGTGGAAGCCTCCAAAGGAAAAAAAGATCCTCAAAAAGTGATTGATTTTATAAAACAGGCGAACTCCTAATGCCGTTGGATTCCAAACTCATTCACCGTCTCACCAAGCCTCAAGGTATCCAAAAAAATGAGTTTGAGCCCAAAATTGGTGACGATCTCGCAATAGAGATGCTTAAAGCACAAGGGATGAATATTATCCTTCATATGAAAGCTTACAAGTTTCAAACATCCCTCCTCTCGATAAAAGATACGCTCTTTTGTATCGTAGACGTCGAAACCAACGGTTCCAAAACAGCCCATCATCAAATCATCGAAATCGGTGCCGTCAAATTTAAAAATGGAGAAATACTTGATACTTATGAGAGCTTAGTTCGTTGTGATTCCATCTCTGAACAAATTTCTGATATTACAGGGATAACGGTCGAGCAAACGTGTGAAGCACCAGAGCTTAAAACCGTAATGCAAGAGTTTCGCCTCTTTTTAGGAGATGCAGTTTTTGTAGGCCACGATGCAAAATTTGATTATAAGTTTGTCTCGGCAATGATGGAGAGGGTAGGATTAGGAGTATTACTTAATCGTCAACTCTGCACCATCGATTTAGCAGAACGAACCTTCGAATCGGAGCGTTATGGGCTAAAATATCTCAACGAGCTCTATGATCTTCACACCGATGCAACTCACCATCGAGCACTCTCTGATGCGATTACCACCACTAAACTCTTAGAGCAGGTGTTACTGATGCTACCCGATACGATTCATACTACCGAAGAGTTGATTGCGTTTTCAAAAGAGGGAAAAAGAATGGGGCGAATAAAACCCCAAAAAGAGGTGGAAAAAGGATAATTTTATTCGCTAAATTGTCCAACACCGACAAGACGGTTATACCGTTTTTCTAATCGTTCTGCATCACTAAGCTTACGAAGCTCTTTCACTTGGGATAAAAAGTACTCTTTAACTGCTGTAACAGCACCTGCTTTATCGCGGTGCGCACCGATTAACGGTTCATCTATAACATCATCGATCAAGTCCAATGATTTTAGATCTTCACTCGTAATCTTAAGTGCTTTTGTCGCTGCTTCTACTTTTGCCGGATCATTCCACAAAATAGCTGAGCACCCCTCAGGAGAGATAACACTAAACACCGAGTAACGCATCATTGCTAGACGATCAGCCACACCGATAGCCAATGCTCCACCACTTCCACCCTCACCAATAACTACCGAGATACTAATGGTATTAAGATTTGAGAGTTCTAATAAATTACGGGCAATCGCTTCACTTTGATTACGCTCTTCTGCACCAAGTCCAGGATAGGCGCCCGGAGTGTCGATTAACATAAGAAGAGGGATTTTAAACTTTTCAGCCATTTTTGCCATACGCAATGCCTTACGGTACCCTTCCGGATTTGGCATACCAAAATTACGCTTAAGTTTATTTTTGGTTCCGCGCCCTTTTTGTTCACCAATAATCATAACACGCTCATCACCAATCATCCCAAGATAACAGATAATAGAGAGATCATCACGAAAATGGCGATCTCCATGTAGCTCATATTTGGTATCAAACAGGGCATTTATATAATCAAGCGCATATGGGCGATCGGCATGACGTGCTAGCTGAAGCTCTTGATAGGGAGAGAGATTACTGTAGGTTTGCAGAACCTCTTTGTCTAAATCTTGCTTGAGAATATTAACGGCATGGTGATCATAACGAACCTCTGCTGCAATAATATCCTCTTGGATTTGACAAATTTTTTGTTCAAAATCGAGATAGGTAGCCAAAGCAGACCCTTAGATTTTCTTGAAAATAACAACACCATTGGTGCCGCCAAATCCAAAGGAGTTAGACATAACGATATTAAGCTCCGCTTTACGCGCTTGATTTGGAACAATATCCAAATCACAGTTTTCATCCGGATGCTCAAAGTTGATGGTTGGAGGGATAATACCATCACGCATTGCCATAATACTCACCACCGCTTCGATACCGCCGGCTGCTCCAAGACAATGTCCAGTTTGCCCTTTGGTCGAGCTGATCGGAGGACAGTTCTCTTTGCCTCCAAATGCAATTTTAAGGGCTGCTGTCTCATTTTTATCATTCGTAGGTGTACTGGTTCCATGGGCATTAACGTAATCGACTTTTGGATTTCCTGCCATACGAAGTGCCGCTTTCATAGCACGAAGAGGCCCTTCAAGACTTGGAGTAGTGATATGATTTGCATCGCCGCTCTCTCCAAAACCGATAAGTTCTGCATAGATATGAGCACCGCGTGCCACTGCCGCATCATACTCTTCGAGCACCAATGCCGCAGCCCCTTCACCCATAACAAATCCGTCGCGCTCTGCATCAAACGGGCGTGACGCGTGTTTTGGATCATCATTACGGGTACTCAATGCTTTCATTGAGGCAAACCCGCCGACACCCACACCGCTAATCGCTGATTCTGCCGCAACGACGAGCATTTGATCTGCTCCACCGGTCATAATGGTTTTTGCTGCTTCGCTGATACCATGCGTTCCTGCCGCACACGCTGTAACACACGAAAGATTTGGTCCTTGCAAACCATGATCGATGGTTACGAATCCGCCAAGCATATTAACCAATGCCCCCGGAATAAAAAATGGAGAGATACGACGAGGTCCTTTTTCTGCCAAAATAATAGAATTTTTCTCGATTGAAGGGAGCCCGCCGATACCCGATGCGGCACTAATACCAAAACGCTCTTTATCAAAATCTTCCGGAAAATTGGCATCTGCCATTGCTTCTTGCGCCGCTTTGATTCCAAGATGGATGAAACGGTCCGCTTTTTTCACTTCACGTGCATCCATAACCGATTCTGGATTAAACCCTTTTACTTCACCAGCTATTTGGGCACTTTGAGTCGATGCATCGAAAATTGTAATGATGTCGATACCACATTCACCGTCACAGATTGCTTTAAATGCACTCTCTTTATCATGACCAACTGCGTTAATCATTCCCATACCGGTTACTACTATTCGTTTCACATTTTCTCCTGCTGATCGGTGTTCTTAATAGCAGGCTTCGAAAAGCCAACCGTTAAAATCACAAGCACCAAGGGATTCCCCTTGGAGATTTTTATGATTATTTTTTACCTTCGATGTAATTAATTACATCTTGAACTGTTTGGATTTTTTCTGCTTCATCATCAGGAATTTCGATATCGAATTTCTCTTCAAGAGCCATTACCAATTCAACAACGTCAAGGCTGTCTGCACCGAGATCTTCTACGAATTTTGAATCCGCTTTTACTTCGTCTGGGTTAACGCTTAATTGCTCAACCACTACTTCTTTAATGTCTTCCAAAAGTGCCATAATAGCTCCTGTTCATATGAATAAAATCGTCGAATTATAACACATTTAACTTAAGAGGGGAAGCTTTTGCTTTACATAAACATTCCGCCATTGACTTTTAGGGTTTCTCCAGTGATATAACTAGCGTGATCACTGAGTAAAAATGCGGTCGCTTCAGCCACTTCTACAGCATTACCAAAGCGTGCCATTGGGATTTTTGCAGTGAATGCCGCTTTTACCTCTTCTTTAAGTTCATCCGTCATATCAGTTGCAATAAAACCTGGAGTGATACAGTTATAGCGGATACCGCTGGTTGCCGCTTCGATCGCAAAACTTTTGGTCATAGCAATCATCCCACCTTTTGATGCCGCATAGTTGGTTTGCCCTGCATTACCTGTTTCACCCACAATGGATGCCATGTTTACGATACTTCCAAATTTTTGTTTACGCATCGCTTTCATCGCTTCACGGCATCCGATAAATGCCGAAGTAAGATTTGCATCGAGTACACTTGTAAACTCTTCTGCTTTCATACGGAGTGCTAATTTATCATTCGTAATTCCTGCATTGTTAACGAGATAGGAGAGTTCACCATCTGCATCGACAATGGTTTTGATCGCATCGACAAATGCCGTTTCATCCGCCACATCAAACCCGATTACCGCCGCTGTTCCGCCAGCCGCCTCAATTTCCGCTTTTACCGCGTCTGCCGCTGCCGCACCGCTTCGGTAGTTGATCCATACTTTTAGACCATAGCTTGCCAAAACTTTCGCCACTTCTGCACCGATTCCTCTACTTGAACCTGTTACCAATACATTTTTACCTGTGAATTTCATACGCGATTTCCTTATTATTATAATTTTGTTTTCTGTCACTATCGGAACTGACACTTTAGTGTCGGTAAAAAAGCGGGGTTAAAACCCCACCTCCAAAAGCATCAAATCAATGGTGTATCCATTTCGGATGGAATTTCAAGCCCCATCAACTTCAAAACTGTCGGTGCGATATTGTTCAGTGCACCCGAATGAACGTTATCAACACCCTCTGCCATGACGAAACACCACACTTTCCCTACCGTATGGTTGGTCAGAGTATTGCCCGCATCATCGCGCATCTCTTCACAGTTTCCATGATCGGAGGTAAGTACCATCGCATAGTCATGTTGACGTGCAGTCTCTATAATACGACCAAGCTGTTCATCAACCGCCTCAACCGCAGCTGTTGCTGCTTCAAAATTGCCGGTATGTCCGACCATATCACCGTTAGCAAAATTAACAACGACAAAATCAACTCCTTCATCCATCGCTTTGAGAACCGCATCACCCACTTCGGGAGCTGACATTTGCGGTTGCATATCATAGGTTTTGACCTGAGGACTAGGGATCAATACCCGTGTCTCATTTTCATAAGGCTCTTCGACACCGCCGTTAAAGAAAAAGGTTACATGGGCATATTTTTCGGTTTCTGCCGTATGAAGTTGACGTAATCCTGCACGGCTAATCACTTCACTAAGGGTATTTATCGGTGCATCTTTAGGAAATAACACCGGATAAGGGAAACTTTGATCGTACTGAGTAATAGTCGCAAAATGGATAGGTACAAAACGGCGTTCAAACCCACTAAATTCGGAATCTCCCAATGCGGATGAGAGCTGACGCATCCGATCACTTCGGAAATTAAGCGTTAGGACTGCATCCCCCTCACTAAATCCCTCATACCCCTCAAATGCCGTGGGGAGGATAAACTCATCATTTTCCCCTTTGGCGTATGAATTTTCTATATAATCAACAACACTTTGATCCGTATTTGGGGTAGCATTGACTATAGCATCGTACCCTTTTTGGACACGTTCCCAACGGTTATCCCGATCCATCCCATAAAATCGCCCACCCAAAGAGGCAATTTTAATATTACGGCGACCATGCGCTTTTATCGTTTGAACAAAATGGATAGCCGATGTCGGTGAAACATCACGCCCATCAGTAATAAGATGCAACCACACCTCCTTACCCGCATCAGCGGCGATCTCAGAGACACCGATAATATGATCGATATGAGAATGAACTCCCCCATCACTCAAGAGAGCAATCAGATGGAGACGATTACTTGTTTTGATGAGATTACTAAATACTTCGTTGTGCTCAAAACTTCCATCTTCTAATGAGAGCGAGATTTTTACCAAATCTTGATACAACACACGACCACTTCCGATACTCATGTGCCCCACTTCCGAGTTCCCCATTTGCCCCTCGGGCAATCCTACACTCAATCCAAACGTATCGATCAACGAATAAGGGGTTGAGGCAAATAAGGCATCATAGGTTGGTTTTTTTGCCGCATGAAAAGCATTAAAACTCTCTTTTGGCGAATATCCGATCCCGTCGGTAATGACTAAAACGGTTTTTTTGCCCATTTTGCCTCCTGATTAATCAAACTTTTGAGTAATTATATTAAAATGTCACTTGCTTTACAATTTTGTTATTCAAAGAGTCTTCATAATGTTATATTGGTTTCACAAATCTCTCGGTATTAATATTTTTCAATACATTACGGTGCGAGCTGGATTAGCTTTTTTTATAGGTCTTTTACTTACCCTTTTTATTATGCCCCGTTTTATCGCATGGGCACAACGCGGTGCGAAAGTTCAACCGATCAACGAATATGTCAGTGCCCACCAAGGGAAAGCCAAAACACCTACCATGGGCGGTATCGTTTTTATTATCTCTACCGTTATTGCCTCGTTCCTAACCGTAAATATCTTCAACCCTTTTGCCATCGGCGGATTATTGACTCTTGTATTTTACGCCTATATAGGATTTACCGATGACTGGGGAAAAATTCGCGGAGGTGACAACCTCGCAGGGCTAAGTGCTCGTGCAAAACTTACCCTCCAAATCATTTTTGGATTGGCTATCGGACTGTTTCTCATCTATGTTGCTAAACTTGAAACTGGCTTTTACGTTCCATTCGTTAAAACAAGTCTTTTTGATATGGGATATTTTAGTATTGCGTTTTGGGTTTTAGTGATGATTGCCACCTCAAATGCCGTAAACCTCACCGATGGACTCGATGGTTTGGCTACCGTCCCCTCTGTCTTTGCACTTATCTCATTGAGCGTCATCGTTTATATTGTCGGAAATGCCGCGTTATCCCACTATTTATTAATGCCAAAAATTCCTGGGGGGGAAGTGGTTGTTATCGCAGCTGCCCTCATCGGCTCATTAGTAGGCTTTTTATGGTTTAACTGCCACCCTGCACAAGTGTTTATGGGAGATAGCGGTTCACTCACCATAGGTGCTTTTATCGCCTACATGGCAATCATCGGTAAAAGCGAAATCTTGCTTATCCTCATCGGATTTATCTTCGTCATCGAAACGGTTTCGGTAATCTTACAAGTGGGAAGCTACAAACTCCGTAAAAAAAGGGTCTTTTTGATGGCACCGATCCACCACCATTTCGAGATGAAGCAGTGGGCGGAGAATAAAATCATCGTCCGTTTTTGGATTATCGCTTTGCTCTCCAACATCCTCGCCCTCATCACTCTAAAGATTCGCTAAATGGAAAAGATGACTATCGCCTGTTTCGGCTACGGCAAAACGACCCGTGCTATCGCCAAACGTTTCGGACCGTGTACCTTTTTCGATGACAAAGCTATCGAATCGTATAGTGATGAGGATGGCAATACCATCCATCCTGTCTCGAAATTCGACACCACAAAATTTACCCACGAAATCCCCTCACCCGGTATGCCACCTTATCACCCGCTAATCCAAAATGCAACCCATCTCATCAGCGAATACGATTTTTTTGCCCCTACCACTCCCTTTAGTATTTGGATCAGTGGAACCAACGGCAAAACGACCACTACTCAAATGGTGGAACATCTCCTCAGCGATAAAGGTGCAATCAGCGGCGGCAATATCGGTACACCGCTTGCCGATATGTCGAGCGAAGCCCCTATCTGGATATTAGAGACCAGTTCGTTTAGTATGCACTATAACCGTACTGCCGTCCCGAACATCTACGCCCTCCTCCCTATCACCCCCGATCATGTGAGCTGGCATGGGAGCATGGAAGAGTATTACAAAGCCAAACTCAAACCTCTCACACAAATGAGAGAAGGAGAAGCAATAATCTTGCCCAAGATGTTCGCCGATGTTCCCACTAACGGATTTAAAATCCTCTATGAAACAGAAGATGACCTCGCCAAGTATTTTGGATTTGATACGTCGAAAATCAAGTTCAAAGGGGCATTTTTGATGGATGCCCTCATCGCGATGGGGATTGATAAGATTCTCTATGATCGATGTGATTATGATAAAATCAACGCCTTTATTCTCGACCCTCACCGTCAAGAAGAGTTACGTGACACTCAAGGACGTCTTTGGATTAACGATTCCAAAGCAACCAATATTGACGCCACCCTCGCGGCACTACGCACCTACAAAGAGGAAAAAATCCACCTCATCCTCGGCGGAGATGACAAAGGGGTGGAACTCGAAGAGCTATTTACCCCTCTCAAAAACTACGATGTCACCATCTATGCCATCGGAAGCAATGCAGAGCGTCTCAAGACCCTCTGTGAGCACTACGCAATCCCCTGCACCCTATGTCATACCCTCGATAAAGCAGTAGAGCAAATCGACAAAAATCATACCCGTCATACCATCGCTATGCTCTCCCCTGCAGCGGCAAGCTTGGATCAATTTAGCTCATACGCTGAACGTGGGAATCTATTTAAAGAATACGCGATTGGAACAAGTCCCAATTCGCTACGCTAACGCTGAGTTTCCTTCGGCAGGAAGCCCGGTGCAAAAGTATGAATTTAAGGGTGACTCGAAACAAAATAACGATTAAGCTTATTTTTAAGCTTGTATCGCTATAATTGCACTCCACAAAACGTGGCTAATTAGCTCAGTCGGTAGAGCAAATGACTGAAAATCATTGTGTCCTTGGTTCGATTCCGAGATTAGCCACCACCTTATAAAATAATCCCCTCTAATACAATCTAAAAAGACAAACAACAACCCCTTAAATAGTCACTTTAATCACTATTTTTGATCATTTCGGCTAAAATATTCTTTTTAATATTCATGATTTGCGAGGGAGAATGTTTTAATGGATGAATTTGTTCTACCTCCTTTGCCACCAAAATTTGATTTTGACACGGTTGCAATACTCAAACAACTCTCTAAAGCACACAAGGCATTAGCCGAATTAAAAGGGTTTGCCGATCAAATCCCAAATAAAGAGATACTCATCAATTCTCTTACGCTCCAAGAAGCAAAAGACAGTTCAGAGATTGAAAATATTATCACCACTCAAGATGAACTTTTTGAAGCTTTAGCAAGTGAATCCCACCATATTCCTGATAATATCAAAGAGGTTTTGAATTACCGCAAAGCATTGCGTTTTGGTTTTACTCAATTACAACACCGCCAACTTTTAACGACAAACGATATTGTTGCCATTCAACAAGAACTCTCCGGTAATAATGCAGGTATCCGAAAACAAGCCGGCACAGTATTACGCAACGCTAAAACAGGTGAGGTTGTTTACACTCCTCCTCAAGATGAGGCGATGATTTATGAACTGCTTGCTAACTTAGAAAAACAAATCAACGAGCCCGATGAATTAGACCCTTTGATTAAAATGGCGATACTGCATTATCAGTTTGAATCGATTCACCCGTTTTACGATGGAAATGGTCGAACTGGGCGTATCCTCAATATTCTCTATCTTTGCCTTGAGGGCTTGTTAGATGCACCGATACTCTATTTGAGCGGTTATATTATCCGAAACAAAAATGATTACTACCGCTTATTACAAGAGGTGCGAGTCAGCAATGCATGGGAAGAGTGGACTTTGTATATGCTCAAAGGTATTGAAGAGACAGCCGTTCGAACACTAACGAAAGCTAAGGCAATTAAAGAACTTGTAGATGAAACGTCAAATGAGGTCAAAACTAAATTGCCAAAAATCTATAAACGTGAACTCATTGATGCCATTTTTACCGAAGTCTATACAAAAACGGCTCATGTTGAAATTGCTTTGGATGTTGAACGACATGCAGCAGCTAAGTATCTAAAAGAACTCGAAAAAATTGGAATACTGACTTCGCAAAAAAGATCGCGAATTGTTCTCTATATCAATCCTAAACTCTATGCGCTGTTGGGTGAGGGGATATGGTAGTCAAACTACCATATAATTTAAATATGGTAGTTTTTTATATTATTTCTACTATATAAAATAAATATGGTAGTTTTAATCTAAGTAAAGATAATCCTAAAAATAGAAAAAGATCATAGAGCAGTATCATACAAATATCAAGTTACATTGTTGCTAATGTACCTTTTAATGTACCTATTATATTTTAAAACCTTTAAAATATAACAAAATAGGGACTAGGTGGTTGAGAGATTACCACTGCCTCTTCAAACTTTCTCTCAGAGAAGATTTGAAGAGGCTTTTTTCGTTTATACCCCTTCCCTTCTCCATTTTTTAAACTTGAATTGACGGTATTATTGCTCTTTATAAAGCACCACTTGGTTACGCCCTTTGTCTTTTGCACAATACAGTGCTCTATCGAGTTGATGAAACAGATTTTCTGCAAGGGTAGCAGAGTCGTACTGCGCAATCCCGAAACTAGCTGTTTTTTTCCCAACGATATTAAAATTATATTCCTCAATACAAGAACGGAGATTTTCTGCAATTACTATTGCCCCCTCAGCATCCGTATGGGGGCAAATGATGAGAAACTCTTCGCCTCCCCATCGACCGATAACATCAACTTCACGGATATTGGTTGATAAAATTTTTGCAAACTCTTTTAAAATCACATCACCGACTTGGTGTCCATAAGTATCATTAACCTCTTTAAAATGGTCAATATCAATCAAAATAGCGGATAATGGATAAGAGTAACGATGTGCACGCTGTATCTCCGCTTCTAATATTTTGTCCAAGCTGGCACGGTTCATAAGGGCTGTCAAACTATCGGTATTGGCATCATGTTTATAGCGCATCTGAACATCGATATTTTGATAAAAAGCGATATATCCGTTTAACACTCCCTTGTTATCGTAATCAGGGGAAGCGGTTACATGAAACCAATTTGTCCCACCTACAAAATTACGATCCTCAATATCGCCTGCATATGTTTGTCCGCTTTCAAGGGTTTCCCATAAGTTTTTGTACACTTCGGCGGCTGTATTGGATGAGCTCAGAATATTGATATTTTTCCCAATTAAGTCATCCTTTGTGCATTGTAAAAAGGTACAAAAGCTTTCACTGACATTTTGTATCATCCCCTTGAGGTCAACTTTTACATACGCGACATATTTATCAACGACCCCCAAGAGCATACTGTTGGTTTGGAGCGCATTACGCAACTCTTTTTGGAGATGATAGGTTTGGACGCGATTGCCAACACGCACTGACATCTCTTCGGATCGAAACGGTTTGGTAATATAGTCAACGGCACCGGTTTTAAATGCTTTGACAATCGTTTCAGGATTGGTATCCGACGTAAGATAAATGATTGGAATATAGGAAGTCGATGAAGTGGAGCGCAACACCTCGGCAACCTCAAAGCCGGACAAGCCATTCATGACAATATCAAGCAAGATGAGATCTACGGTATGGGTTTTAAGGTACTCAAGTGCCTCTTCGCCGCTGCGAGCAACGAGAACCGTGTAATTATCTTTTAAGGTTTGTGCCGCTAATTTTAGATTAAGGGGTTCATCATCCACTACCAAGATTGAAAAACTATCCATGTAATTCTCCATAAATCGTTTTTAAATGCTCTACTGCACTCTCGTACTCAAATTTCCCCACTGCTTCTCGAATCTTTTCCAATATTTCCGTAGAGCTATAAGAGACCATATAAGACAAACACGCCTCGATCTCATCATCATCCACAAAAGATTTCTCTTCGAGCCGTTTTATCATCGACTCGATGGCAAAACCAATCTCTGGTATGCTTGCATTATTCTGGATCAATATCGGCTGTTGTGAGCTGAAATGGTTTTCAATCGATCTTATTACTCTATCCACTTCCTCACATAATGGACCGCACATCGTAGATTGCAACTCCACATTATCGCTTTCATCTATTAAAATAGCAATCTCATAAACCATTTTCGAGCCAATATTACCACTCACCCCTTTAAGGGTATGGATGAGGCGTTTAAACGCTTCATCACCCGGAACGCACTCCATTAAGCGAAGCGAAAAATCTTTGTAATTTTCTGCAAATTTTCGTAAAAACTGTTCCATCTGTTTAGGCTGAAGCATTTGGGAGAGAGAGCTTAAATCCAGCCCTGCAATGATTTCTACGGATAGTTCCGGAACAATTAAGCCATTATCTCTTGTTTCAATAACCAAATAAGATTCCAAAACCTCTTTTAGCTCTTCGAGATCAATCGGCTTAGAGAGATGTCCGTTCATTCCCGATTCTATTGTCGATTTTTTATCCTGTTCCATAACTGCCGCGCTCAAAGCAATGATCGGAACCGTTTTGTTAAACTCTCGGATACCTCGAGCAGCACTAATGCCGTCCAATACCGGCATTTGCAAATCCATCAATACAAGATCATACTGATTCTCTTTAACTTTTTGAATCCCTATAAGCCCATTCTCTGCAATTTCCACGGTTGCACCAAAAAGTTCTAATAAGTCACGTATTACAAGTTGATTTATCTCATTATCTTCAACCACCAACACAGACCCTTTGACAAAAAAATCTCTTTGGTGAATAGGCTCTTTAACCGGTTTCAATCTCCCCGAATCACCAATAGATTCCAAAAGCACCGAGGGGGTAACAGGCTTATACAAAACTTTTTCAAGGGTAATCTGTTTGTCTAATGCTGCTTTGTGCAACTCTTCTTTAACATGGGCAGTAACCATTATAATGTTCACAAAACTACCATTGGACATCTGCTGAACTTTTTTAATAACATCAAGTCCATCCAGTTCCGGCATCTTCCAATCGATAATGAGATAGTCAAATGTTTCACTCATCATCCGCTCAATAGCCTCTTTCCCGCTCGCACAGACTATCGCCAATGCACCCCATGATTGAAGCATCGATCCGATTAGTTCCCGCTCCAGTTCATTATCATCAACAACCAAAAAGCGCAGATGGTTTAAATAAGAGAGATGTGGACGCCCCTCTGAGCCATAACGCATCCGCAATTTAACCGTAAAATAAAACGTTGAGCCAATACCAGGGGTGCTCTCAAGCCAAATCTTTCCACCCATCAACTCCGAAAGCTGTTTGGAGATTGCCAGCCCTAAACCTGTACCGCCATATTTTCGTGTATTGGAAGCATCACTTTGTGAAAATGGGCTAAATAATCGTAACTGCTCCTGTTCACTAATGCCGATACCACTATCAGATACCGAACACTCCAAGAGTATCTCTTTCGTACTTTTAGAGAGCGATTTTACCCGCACGATAATATCCCCTTGGTCGGTAAACTTAACCGCATTACCGATAAGGTTATTAAATATTTGCCCCAGACGGAGGGGATCACCCTCCAGCGTTAGCGGGATGCTAGGATCAATATCGATATGAAACTCCAACGATTTTTGCGCAATAGAGTATTCAAACAAATCAGAAGAGCTTCGAAGTACCTCCTCAATCGAAAAACTCCTATTCTCAAAATTGAGTTTTCCCGCTTCAATTTTAGAGTAATCGAGAATATCATTAATAACACTTAGAAGCGCTTTAGACGATTGCTGTGCTTTTGTCATGTACTCTTTTTGAGTGGAGGTAAGATTCGTATTAAGCATCAAATTATTTAATCCAATCACCCCATTAAGCGGTGTACGAATCTCATGACTCATATTGGCGAGAAACTCACTTTTAGCTTTATTAGCTTCTCTAGAGGCTTTTATAGCAGTATTTAACTTTTCTTCGTACAGCTTTTGTTCTGTAATATCGATATTAGTTCCAATCATAGCTATCTTTTTTCCCTGTTTATCAAACTGGCAAATACCGGATGCTTTGATATAAGCAATTTCGTTTGAGCTATGTTTCAGTATCCTAAATACCGTGTCAAATTTTCCATCAAATGCTGCTGCATATTGTACCTCTGACTGCGCTTTTGCTCGATCATCAGGGTGTAGGGCTCCTAGCCACATTTCATACGGATTATTTTGGCTTTGGCTTTCAATCCCATAAATGGAATACATTTGTTTGTTCCATTCAAGGGTATCTGAAGCAAAATTCCACGTCCATATACCCATTTCTGCCGATTTGGCTGCTATTTCAAGCTTGATGGCATCCAACTTTATTTGCTCATTTTTGGCATTTTGTTCAGTAATATTTTTTGTACTGATAAGAATCCGTTTTTTATCAGGGAGCAAAGCCAACGACATACTAATCGTAATCACTTTGTCATCTTTTACTCGGCAACGCTTTTCAAAATAGTCCAATGACCCTTTTTCAAGTACTGTATTTAATGCCGTTACTGCTCGATCATGATCTTCCGGCATACTCAGTTCAATACATGATTTTGTGCGTAACTCTTCACGAGAAAATCCTGTCATTTCCAAATAGGCGTCATTGAACTCCAAAAAATTGGTTTGTAGATCGAGAACGGCTATTCCATCACGCGAAATATTAAAGATAGTTTCAAACTCCTCTTTTTGCCGTTGTGTTTCGAGTTTTTGCTTCTCTTGCTCGGTAATATCGATCCCTATGGTCGCCAGATATTCCATTGATCCATCACTTTTTTGAACCAGCATATTGGACCACTCAAAAATCCGTTCTTCTCCACTACGAGATATCCAAGAGTTTTGAAATCGATCTACGATTATCCCTTTTTGAGCATTTTCAATGATAGATTTTACTTTGCCATGCATCGATACAGGCAAAAATCGCTCCCAAAAATAGGGGACAGAAGCGACCTCTTCTTGGGTATATCCTACAAAACTCTGCCCATAATGGTTGAGACGTATCATCCGTCCCTCTCCATCGATCAAAGCAACAATGGAATTAATATTATCAAAAATAGTCAAAAATGCATGATGTTCATCGATGGATGGAGCATTAGAATGGATAGAAGTCATCGATTTCATAGTAGTCTCTGTTAATAATTTTTATAGATTTGGATTATACCTCTTTAACCTTATCTTGTTTCAATTATACATAGAATTTAGTCTAAAAATGGTCATATCTTAATACAAAAAAAATGACCTATATATGACTATATGCATTTCACAATAGCTTCACAACCATGATTTATACTGTCGCTAATTTAAAATCGAGGTGGATATCATGAAAAAGCTTCTTATCGCAATGGCATTAACTGCTTCTGCATCACTTTTCGCACAAGATAGCGTTGGTGGGATTTTTGGAGGGGTAATCGGAGGGATTATAGGTAATCAATTCGGTCATGGAGACGGTAAAGTTGCAGCAACAATTATCGGTGCTTCCATGGGAACACTTATCGGTAGCAATAATGAGAGATACATATCTAATGGTGAATACACTAATACAAATCGTGTAGTCTATACAACAGTGCAACCTGCACCGATTATTTATACCCAACAACGTATCGTTTATGCTAATCCACGACCTGTTATCTATTATAGTTCATATGATCGTGACGATCATCGCTACGAGGAACGGCGTCGTGAACATCATGATCACTGGGACCGTGATCGTCGTGAACATGATGAACATGAACGATGGGATCGTCGGTAATCATGGCTTACAACATACCTGTTTTAAACAGGTATGTTGTAAAGAGTGGTGATTCAATCCAATACAAAAACTAACTCTCCAAATTTAGATTAATGAATAACCTACTTTGGCAAGATTTTTTAGATTACTATCATCTCCCATCTTCTTTCTAAGGCGAAGAATTAAATTTTTGAGAGCCCCATCCGACATACACTCCTCTAAATCATACGAAAACATCTCATATTTAATCACTTGTGATCGATTGGACAACAATAATTCTATGACATGTATCTCATTTTTAGTCAATATTGTCTTTGTCCCATCTGGATAGATAAATGCTTTAGCAAAAAAATCATACGATAGAGAGTCATTTATTTTTGCCACCAGTAATCCTTGCGACTGCAATCTATCGACAGCACAATAAAGTACTTTTATCAAAGCATTAAACTCTATCGGTTTTTGGATGTATTCCACAAGATTTAGCTTGCATGCTTCGAGTAAGTCATCGGTTGCAAGAGAGCCAGAGACAATAACAATAGGGACTTTTTCATTAGTTTTGCGGATACTTTTAGCAACATCGATACCACTGACAGATCCCATATGGATGTCAAGGATGACAATATCGATAGGATTTTTTTCATAAATCTCAATCGCTTCAGCACCGTCACAAACAGCAAAGACTTTTCCAACGATCAACTGCAATGTTTTCTCTGTAATCTCACGGAGCATTAGATCGTCTTCAGCATAAAGTACAGAAAGGTTTTTAAATTCGTTGTATTTTGCCATACTATCCTCAGTCCTTGAATTCAGCAGCTATTGATGTAAAAAGATCAAGATTATCGAGAAACATATCTACCAGATTAGGATCAAAATGTTTACCCCTCTCTTGCGTTATAAATTCGATGATTTGCTCCATTGGCCACGCTTTTTTATAAATGCGTTCACAACTCAGGGCATCAAATACATCAGCAAGGGCGATTATCCGTCCATAAATATGAATTTCTTCTCCCGCAAGGGCATTTGGATACCCACTGCCATCCCATTTTTCATGATGCTCATGCGCGATGATGGCAGCAGCTTGTAAGAGTGGACGGTTAGAATTTTTAAGAATATCATATCCTAGCATACTGTGTGTTTTCATAATCTCATACTCGTCGTAGTCCAGCTTACCGGGTTTGAGTAAAATTGCATCCGGAATTCCGATTTTACCGATATCATGCATCGGTGCAGCAAAATACATTAACCGTATTTTTTCCTCATCCAATCCATACAATTCCCCCAGTAATCTAGAATATTTAGCTACACGGCGTACATGATTTCCAGTCTCTTGAGACCGAGTTTCACCTACTTCTCCTAGCAATGAAAGCATCTCATGTTGTGTCTGCCATATCTCATTATTGATATCCGATAATTCAGTTATATCGTGACTGGTGCTGATAAAATCAATAATCTCTCCATA
The DNA here is from genome assembly GCF_028710345.1 of Sulfuricurvum sp. Lineage (NCBI taxonomy): Bacteria > Pseudomonadati > Campylobacterota > Epsilonproteobacteria > Campylobacterales > Sulfurimonadaceae > Sulfuricurvum > Sulfuricurvum sp. Next base: position 318,435 of record NZ_JAQTUH010000003.1, read on the forward strand.
TTCATCCAGTATTGGTTTAATCGTTGTATCGGTAATATAGTAATCCCCATTTTTTTTCCTATTTTTTATGATCCCTTTCCACGTTCGCTTGTCCATAATCGTATTCCATAGATTTTTATAAAATTCACGTGGCATCTCTTCATGACGAATAAGATTATGCCCTTTGGACATGATCTCATCGCACGAATAACCGCTAGCGTCACAGAAAGAGTCGTTTGCATAAAGAATTTTTCCATTTAAATCTGTTTTTGTCACAATCGTAGAGATATCGACGATCTCTTTGTATTGTTCTAATAAAGTGGTTTGATGAAGCACCTCTTGTTTAAGTTGCTCAGTCAGTTCCATCACTTTTCGCTCATTATAAATAGTAGAGACCAACTCAAACATAATCTTTATAAACTGCTCGGTTTGTATGGGTTTTAGGAGAAACTGAGCCACACCGAGATTGATAAGCTCTAAAAGGAATCCGCTATCTTCACATGCGGATGTAACGATAAAACGTTGTTCAGCGTATATCTCTTTGATACTTTTAATCATCATAACACCATTCATCTCAGGCATCAAAATATCGGTAATGACAATATCAAATCGATTGTTTTGATACAGACGTAATCCTTCAAGACCATTAGTAGCTGTCTCTACGTCATTAAATATCGATTGGAGTAAGATTTTTGTATTTTCACGGATAAGCGACTCATCTTCTACATAAAGTACACGCATCCCCACAGAATAAACAGTAAGAAGATTCACCGTTTCTTTCAAATTCATAGTTGATCCTTTATGTAGGGTAGTTTAATAGTAAACGTTGTTATTTGGGCATTGCTTATTGCCTCAATCACTCCATTGCAATGCTCTTGAATAATCATTTTGCTCATATAAAGCCCCAATCCTGTACCAATATTTTTCTCCTTAGTCGTAAAATTTGGAAGGAATATTTTTTCTATAATATCATCGGAAATTCCACCGGCATTATCCGAAATGGAGATAGAACAGTACGTTTCATCCGTATCAACAATGATAGTTATCTTCTCATTTTTTGTCTGTTTTTCTTCAAATGCATCCAACGAATTTTTGAGCAAAGCAATCAGAACTTGAAGAATCTCATTTCGATACGTTACCAAAAGAGGGTCATTGATAATTTGGATATCGGTTTCAATCGAATGATTTTTGAGAGTATGGTCAGTTAATCGGAACATTGTATGAATAAGGGTTGAAGGTCGAAAACGCTCCGTCGGTTTATCAACTCTGAAAAAATCACGGTACTCTGAAATCGTTTGGGACAAATAGATACTTTGTTCCTCTATGGTATTTAAATTATTAATAAATACCGTATCATCACCGGTTTCCTCCATAATCATTTTCACTTTCATATTCGACGTTATAGCATTGATAATTCCTAGAGGCTGACGCCATTGATGAGCGATCATTGAAATCATCTCTCCCATTTGAGCTTGTTTGATGTGCATTCGAACCATTTTATCATTTTCAATTTGTTTAGTAATATCATCCATAATCACTATGAATTTCTTCTGGTTTATATCTCCTAAAGGGGCAATAGCGATTTCAACTACTTTTTGAAGCTGTTTATTAGCTAGAGATAATGAACATATCAGCTTAGTATGAGTTTCACAATCTGTGTTCTCAAAATAGTCTTTAAACTCCTGATTAGTACACTTGATATCAAAATAGTGATTTTTCAAATCACTCCCTATTAGACTCTCTTTGTCTATCTCCAAAAGAGTCCCTGCGCGTTCATTACAATCTATGATTTTTTCATTTTCGATAATAAAAATGGCTTTATTGACCGAGGAAAAAATAGTTTTATAAAATCTTTCATTCTCTTTAAGCTGTTGCTCTGTTTTACGAATTTCTGTAATATCACTATAGGTACCAACCACACCCACAATAGCATCATTTTTTACTTCTCTCAATGGGACTTTTGAAGTTCTCAACCACTTTGTTTCCGGTTCTCCACTATCTTGTGGTTCTTCAAAATTGACCTTTGCGATACCGCTTTGAATGACTTCTTGATCATCATCTCGGTACAATTGAGCTTGATTGTGCCAAACTAATTCATCATCGCGCTTTCCAATAATTTCAGATGCATCTTGAAATCCTGCATCTTGCGCAAATAAATTATTACACCCCATATACACCGATTCCTTATCTTTCCAAAACAATCTCATCGGAATAGAATTAACAATCGTTTTTAATAGTATCCCCTCTTTAATACTCTGTTTTTCTGCTTGACGCTGTGCCGTCATATCAATACAGATTTGAAGAATTCCACCAACTGTATCATTTGTTTTAATCGGACTGATTGTGTATTGTTTGTATTTATTCTCAAATTCCAATTCTAACGTGCAATATTCCCCTTTATCTATTGCTTGACAAATTTTGCATTCAGATTTAGTAACTCCTGGTGGATGGAGAAGAGTATGATTGTCTTGTCCGATAAACTCATTGAAAGTATAACTGGCACATTGTGTTGTCGCACGGTTAATTTGACGTATAGTCCCCTCATTATCGGTAACGACTACAGGAACCGGAATCGTATCATACGTACTTGACGCTTTTGCCATCAGAGTAAAAGGCTCTTTGAGTGCAGTGACGATTACCCCCTTAAAAATCATCCAATAAGCAATAAATTTAAAAATATGCCCCAATAAATTCATAACACCGTATACATCTACATAAAGGGTAAAACACATCTCTGCAACAATCCCGATCAGCAATGATAAGCAAATCATTTGGTACATAAATGGGTGAAAAATTTCTCGTTTAGAACGATAAATCATTATAGCAATCAACGTAGCAAACATAATGGTATATTCGAGAGCGATTTTTGTTATCGATAACCCTTTTTCCGGAATATACATTGCCGGGAATAATCCCATAAACGCTCCTGTATAAGCACCGATTGCTGCAAAAGCGAATAGCCCGAATACCATCCGTGGCGAGATTGTATTAAAACGGACGAAAGGGGCAGCCAGAAGTGTTATAATCTGAAATATTCGGGCTAAAATCCATAAAGTCGTCGAAGGATTTTGAGAAATAGGATCCGAATAAAGATTCATCCCATAGTAACTAAGCATATGGAATAAATCCAATATTGCTGTCCAGAAAAAACCGATTCCTAAAAAACGTAAAAACTTATTTTGGGTAAATTTGTACATATAATAGGTTATAAGCGATATAAGTATCCCGATAATGACCGCAAATAATTCCACGAGAACATGAAAAAGAAGATACCCCTCACTCAATCGAATGGCTAATAGAACCATTACTAAAATAAACGGAGTGAGGGTTTCAAAAAAATCAAGTTTTTTAAACATTTTTCACATCCTCATTGAGATAACTACTGTTGGGAAGTTTAATACTAAATGTTGTTTCCATCCCTTTACTCATCACTTGAAGCAAACCTTTGCAATGCTCTTCAATAATAACTTTACTCATATAAAGACCTAATCCTGTACCGTATTCTTTATTTTTGGTCGTAAAATAAGGGACAAATATTTTTTTTATCGCTTCAGGAATAATTCCTCCTGCATTATCGCGAATAGCTACAGTAGAGTAATTTTCTTCTTGATCTATGGTAACTGTTATTTTTCCATGCGTAATACCATTTTCTTCAAATGCATCAATCGAATTTTTGAGCAATGCGATTAAAACTTGCAACACTTCATTTCGATAAGAAACCAATCTTTGCTCACGTAAGGATATTACTTCTGTTTCAATACCCTGATTTTTAAGAGTATGATCGATCAGATCTAAGGCATGTTTTATGAGCGTACTCAAACTAAACATCTCATTGGGTTTATCCGGTCGAAAGAAATCCCGATAATCTGTAATGGTTTGGGAAAGATGGATACATTGTTGCTCAATCTTTTGGAGATTTTCCTGCTCTGGCGAACCTTCATCTCCATTCATTAACCCTCTGAGTCTCATTTGTGCCGTCATTGCATTGATAATCGCCAAAGGTTGACGCCACTGATGAGCAATCATAGAGATCATCTCACCCATCTGGGCTTGACGGGTTTGCATTTTGAATAATTTATCTTTTTCAATACGTTCGGTAATATCTTTTGCAAGCATGACTAGTTTATTTCGATCATCGTGTCCAAATCCTGAAAGGATAATCTCAACAATTTTCACTTCATTGCTTTCAGAAGTCAAAGTGATAGAACACTCCATATTCGCAGAATTACGTAGATATGCTTCATCAAGATAAAAAGCAAAACTATTCTCTCGACACTCTATATTAGTAGCAATATTAAAAATATTTTTCCCTACCAGATACTCTTTTGAGGTCTCAAAAAGAACTGCTGCTTGGTCGTTACAGTCGATGATAATATCATCCGATAAAATACAAACTGCTTCGTTGATCGACGTAAACATCGTTCGATAAAATTCTTCACTATCCCTCAGTACCCGCTCGATAATTTTACGCTCCACAATTACCCGTGCTGAAGCATAAACATATCGCAAGCCATCCAACTCAATACGGCATACCGTGATCTCAACATCAAATACGATACCGTTTCTGTGTCGAAAGAGTGTTTCAAAAGTTATAGGTATAGTAGAGACATTATGCAATCTAAACTGCATCTCTTCATATGACGATTTAGCATCCCAATCGTATACACTTAATTCGGGTACATCATGTTTATCATATCCGAGCATCTGGAGAAATGACGGACTGCATTCAATCAGTTTTCCGTCAAGATCGAGAATGTGGATACCATCAACGGAAGATTCCAACATTCCTTGAAACCAAGAGCGACGTGATTCGAGTTCAACCGACTTTTGCTGGAGCATTCTTCGACTTCGCAACAGTTCTAAAATAATATAAAAGAGGATGAAATAGAGCCCCAATCCTATCATTGCAATCAATAATGGGACAAATGTATTGGTTGAACGGTCAAATTTTTCCGTACTGTAATAATACAAGTACCATGTTCGTCCACCAATATCAATAGTACGATGGGAAGTATGTACAGACCGATATCCTATAGAGGCTTCTCTATAAAGAAGATTTTCATTGGTACGCTGCGGTCCGTCATATATCTCTATACGAATGGATTCTTGATGGTCCTTAACCGTATTCATCAAATCATTCATTCGAAACGGGCTGTAAACAAATCCAATTAATGCGTGACGACGCTTTGTGAGTGTATCAATAGCCTCTCCCGTTTTATAAAACGGGAGATACATCAAATATCCTGCTTGGACTGCTTGATCTATCTCCTGTACCAATTTGACTTTACCCGAAATGGATACACTTCCTGTATCAATTGCCCTCTGCATCGCTTCGCGACGGACAGGCTCAGAGTACATATCGTATCCGATTGCAGCCTGATTACGTTTATCCATTGGTTCTAAATATAAAATAGAACTGTAAATATCTCGCATCCCTGATGGTTTCAGTACAAATGACGGATATCCCTCATCTCGCATTCTTTTTTCTGTCGAAGCAACCTGATCGGGTGCAAGCATTATAGAATACCCGATCCCCTGCATACCAAAATAGTATTTTTGAATATCCAACGTTTCTACAAACTGATGCCACTCATTCCGCGAGACATAATCACTCCCCTGCATAAATCCAACACCACTACGGAGGGCATTTTCATATTTATGGATTTGCGCGTCAGTAATATCGAGACTATCATTGACATAATTTTCAAAAAGATTTTGCGCACGCTTATAATAAAATCGATCAGTTGTATACCAAACGGCTATAACAACAACTACCGATAAGACAAACCCCATAAACGTAATCAATCGACTGTGTATAAAATCCGATGCAGACAAAGTAACTAATTTACTATTTTTCAACATACATATCTCAGAAAAATTCTATATCACCACACTCATCATCCTCTTGTGGATCGATAAGGGTTATGATCTGCTGAATACTCATGCTTGTAGGTTGATGAATATGGTGAATATTTTTCATTGCCATATTCTCTTTGGAAAAACGTTTGACATAAAGCTGTAAATCGATACAAACGGCATCAAATAGTTTGAGAATATGATCGGATTTTGTGGCAAGTAAAACACTAAATTTATCATCTTTAGCAACTACGGCACTAAGCGCCTCGAAATTTTGTGCCAACGGATCCAAAAATGGGGTATAACGGTATAAAATCTGTGAAATCTTTGACATATAGCCATAAACAACTTTAATGTGTTCTATATCTTTATCAAAAACATACTGTGAAAGATCATTTGGGAGGTCATTCAGGAGTTCAAGTAACTCTTCACTATCATCGTGTATAAATAAGACATTTTCTTCCCCTTCGTCCACATCTTTGGAAAAATATTCTTGGAGCATTGCAGATTTTTCTTCAGTATGATTAAGAGAATACAATTGTTCTATCTGTTCATTTTTTATTGCAACAGTATGGTGATGAGAGGTGAGTGCATGAACCATCTTTTTGAGTTTAAGTCTCTCTTGGCGTAATGTTTCAAAAAGTTCTAAGTTAATATTTTGAGTATCAGCATCACGACTAACCGTATAGAGGACTCTTAACATCTCATCTAAATTGATCGGTTTTAAGATAAAACTGCTTACCCCTCTTCGGATGATTTGGAGGAGGAAATCAGACTCATCGTGTGCAGAGATAGCAATCACTTTTTGTTCAGGATTAATCTCTTGCATACGCCCGATCATCTCTATCCCATTCATTAATGGCATATTAATGTCGCTAATCACTATATCGTAACGTTCATGATTGTATTTTTCCAACCCCTCTTGTCCATTAGAGGCTAAATCAACACTGGCAAAAAAAGGTTGAAACAATGCTGCCGTCTCTTTTCGCAACACATCATTATCTTCAACATACAATACTTTCAAATTTTTAGAAAATTTTTGAACATCTTTGACACTAATCATTTTTATACCTCGTATAATCTATACTAAAAATATAACGATATAAAGTCATAAAACAATCACAAAGAATCATAACAAATCGAGAATACCTTGGGAAATTTTCTCTAATGGAAGCTGTCTCTCAACGCCTCCTAGCTCATACGCCACTTTAGGCATACCGTAGACAATACATGATGCTTCATCTTGTCCCAGTGTTCTTGCTCCTGCATTACGCATGGAGAGGAGTCCCCGTGCACCATCGCCTCCCATACCGGTGAGGATCACACCTATCGCATTGGCACCGACAACTTTAGAAACAGAGTTAAATAACACATCCACCGATGGTCTATGACCGGAAATCTTATCACCGCTTCCGATTTCGACATAGTACCGGGCACCTGAGCGACGCACGACCATATGATAATCTCCCGGAGCGATCAACACAACTCCCGGTGTAATAGAATCCCCATTTCGAGCTTCTCGTACTTCCATCGCACATAGACCGTTCAATCGCTCGGCAAACGGACCCGTAAAGTTCGCTGGCATATGCTGAACGATAACGGTTCCCGGAGAATTTCTAGGTAATCCCATTAATACATCTTTGATCGCTTCAGTCCCACCAGTCGATGCTCCGATAGCTAAAATTTTATTGGTTGTCTCAGCTAATGAGGTAGTATTCGCTTGCTGAGGATTACTCATAATACGTTTTTGTACCCGTACTTTTGAAGCGATTTTAATTTTAGAGAGAAGTTCATCACGCATCTCATCTTTACCATCATATATGTGTGAATGGGGTTTGGCCACAAAATCAACTGCCCCCGCTTCGAGTGCTTCGAGGGTTGTCTTCGCCCCATTTTGAGTCAGGGATGAGACCATAATAACAGGCAGCGGCATATAGTGCATAAGCCGCTTTAGAAAAGTGATCCCATCCATCCTCGGCATCTCGACATCCAAACACACTACATCAGGACGCAGTTCAACGATTTTATCCCGTGCTACATACGCATCAGATGCCGTTGCGACAACTTCAATCATCGGATCAGATTCCAAAATCTCTTTTAAAACTGCCCTAGCGGTTGCACTGTCATCAACAATCAATACACGAATTGCCATCTTATTGCCCTCCACTTAGTATGTCGCTGCGTTGTGCATATTTTAAAAGCACTTTTCCTTGTTCTAAATTAAACTGTATTTTTCGTCCATTTTGACCACCGATATCTTCGGCGACTATAGTGATTTTATACTCTTTGAGAATTTCTTTGGCAACTAATATGTTTTTTTGTCCAATCATCATTGTATCCGAGCCCCCCATATTCATCGATGCACCCCCAAAGATTTTGGCTTGCAATGTTTTTGAGCTTGACCCTTTGGAAATCATATTTTCGATCAATTTAGGGATAGCAATATTCCCAAATTTTGGTGATTGTAATCCATTTCCATTCCAAAACGGCAATAGATAATGGTTCATTCCCCCTATTCCCAGTGTACTATCATATAAACAGACGGAAACACATGAGCCTAAAACCGTCGAAATAGCATGAGGTGCCGTGTCCACGTGTATTTGCCCCACATGGATGAACGTCGAGCTTCCCTGTATCATTAGAGTTCAATTGCATCATCAAATGATTCAAATAAAAATTCATTTGAACCGCACGCATCAGAATCCGGAAGATTTTTCTGAAGTGGTAACGTAATGACAAAAGTCACCGACGTATCATCTATGCTGTAATCGATCCCCCCACTCAGTCTCTCACTTAGCTCTCGCGCAACACTCAGTCCCAAACCAAGCCCATGATTCCCCTCAGGTCCCTGAGCGAAACGGGTAAACACTTGTGGTTTGTACTCTACATTCGGCCCTTTGCCTTGGTTGTTGATCCTAATGGTTAGTACCGACTCTTTCTCTTCAATAGTAACAGCTACAATACTATCATCATCACCGTAATCACAGGCATTTCCCAAAATATTTTTGATGATGAGATAGAGTTTTTTTGGATCAGTAACCACTTTGTCTCTCAATTTATCTGTAATATTTAGAGTGATATTTTTGCTTTGTATACGGTATCTAAACGCTTCGATTGCCTCATCCACTAAACTCTTCGGACTAATCAATGCAGACGTAATGTCAATATTTCCACTCTCTATTTCAGAAGCTGCTACTAAATTTTGGATACGAGAGTCCAACAAAAGAGCCTCTTCCATAACTAACGCATAAATCTCCTTACGTAGATCACCTACGGTAGGTTCTAGATGGGGAATCATCCCCAAAAGTGCCGTCATTGGATTATTTAGCTCATTGGCTATCAACGATAAAAATCGTGATTTTGCTCTTTCACTTTCGATAAGCTGCTTGTTAAGCTCTAAAATCTTTCGGCTTAAAAATGTGATTTCATCATTGTGTATTTTTTCCATGGATTACTCTTCTTCTTTTTTTATCGTACATATCTCATCATGCAAATGATTCAATTGAACTTCAATCACTTTCGATTTTTCTATCATACGAAGGTTTTCATTTGAAAAGTTCCGACCCATTTTTTGCATGCTCTCTAGTTCACTACTCGTCTCTTGTACTAAAGTTTTGAGTTGAGAAAAGATCACGCCAAAGCGTACCGATTCATCGTGTGAGGCGGCAGCTTCAATAATGCCATAAATCTGGATATACCCTAAATACATCATCTGCTGTTCCAGCTGATCCAAATTTTTTAACACTTCATGTATCTGCTGATCAAGCTCTGTTTGGACTTGTTTGGATTTATCCGAATACTGCGCCACCAAAGTCATCAAATCAGAGATATTTTCAATCAATTCACTCAATTGAATTTCACCCTTTTGAGAGGTTACTTCTTGGATAAAATAGGTCACCATCTCTATTTGGAGACGCATACTCGAAACTGAAAAAACAATACTGTTTAATCCTTCCGATAAATGCTGTACAATGTGATCGATATGGGTAATCAATGCTTCATTCTCTTTGGCATTAAAGCGGATATCACTGGCTAATACACCAAATGTTTCTCCACCGCTTTGAACTTTATACGAGGATACTGAAGCATTTAATGAAAGAAAAACAACATCACGTGCAAGTTCACGTAATTTCTCCCCTTTTTCTTCAAATAGCGATTTTACTTGCGTAAATAGATCTATTTTTTCAAACCATGCATCATACTGACTCATCAACTCCCGACTATAACCATACGTCATTTTTAACTTTTGCAATAATGCCGATGATTCATTTTCATCTTCTTTGATCACACGTTTGGAAACATTACTTTGCCTCTCTCGAAGTTCCATCAGTAATGCATCATCCATAAACTGATCATAATTTCCATACCCGTGTGTCTTTAGGAATTCCGCTAAAATATTTTCGCTCTCTTCCATACTGCCACGTTCTTCGGCAATAAGCAACTGACGATAGAGCACTTTTGCCAGTGCAAAAAGTTTAGTATTGGGTTTTATACGGATCGAAATATAACGATTATCGAGAGGATATACGGCAGCTAGTACCCAATAATAGCCACCCTCCTTTGTTCTGTTTTTAACATATGCGACTATCGGTTTACCTGCTTGCAAATAATCCCAAAAGGTCTTAAAAATAACACGTGGCATATCTGGATGACGGATGATGTTGTGAAACTGCCCAATCAATTCTTGTTTCGAATAACCACTGATTCGGACAAACACCTCATTGCCGGATAAAATCGTACTCGCGTGGTCTGTGATCGAGAAAAAGAGCTCATTATTATCAAACTTAGCCTCTTTCAGAGCCAATGCATGCTCTGTTTTTTCCATAGGAACCCTTTTATAAACGTTGATAAATCGACGAACCTAATAGTTTTAAGGTTTCACGATGAGTGGTCAGTGATTCTGAGCTCCCCAAGAAAAGAGGAGCCCCTTTCGGTAAAAGCGTTGTAAAACGCCCAATCAGATTGTGACGGGTAATATCATCAAAATAGATCATAACATTACGGCAAAAAATCATGTCAAAGCTGTTTTTGAAAAAAAACGGATCGGTCACAAGGTTATAGAGTCGAAACATCACTTTGTTTTTTAGATGAGGCTTCACCTGATAACGGATAAGTCCATCCATCTGCACTTTTTCAAAAGAACGGATCACGATTTCTTTAGGCAAAGGTTCAACATTTTTTGCATCATAACTTCCGCTAATCGCATGGGCCAATACTTTGGATGAAATATCGGTAGCCAAAATCTTGATATCCCATTGATCAAAATCATTCAAATGGTGTTGTAAAAACATTAAAATCGTATACGGTTCTTCTCCGCTCGAACACCCAGCTGACCAGATACGGATTTTTTTCTCTCTTTTGGATGCTATCAGTGCGGGCAAATAGTTTTCCAACCATTTCCACTGCGCCCCCTCTCGAAAAAACGAAGTAACGTTGGTCGATATAGCACTCACGAAAAATGAGAGTTCTTCACCACTCAAATCCTGAATCAAAAAATCATAATAGTCTCGAAACGATTTCAATCCAAGTTGGTTTAGCCGTTTATTCAGCCGACCCTTGACCAAAGTACTTTTTTGATCGGAAAGAGATATCCCTACTTTTTCATAAATATAACGACGAAAAAGGGCAAACTCTTCCGCTCGAAGCTCAATTTCCACCACTTTGAACCTCAATCAGCGGGCGTAATTCATCCACATTCAAAATCAATGCAATATCCCCGCTACCTAAAATCGCTCCGCCTGAAATCTCTTTCACTTTAGCCAATGATTTACCCAATGGCTTAATAACAACTTGTTGACGCCCTACAAGTTCATCCACCAAAATAGCGATACGACCTGATTCCGTTTCAACACAGACGAGTATCCCCTCCCACGGCTCAATTCTATGAGTCGGAAGATCAAACACATCACTAAGACGGATAATAGGGAGATGCTGTCCGCGTAGAGATACAAACTCTCCTCTCTCTTTTAACGCATGAACAATCTCTTGTTCAGGACGAAATGATTCAACCACGCTCAACGTTGGTAAGATATATATCTCCCCTGCCGCTTGCACCAACATACCGTCAATGATTGCCAACGTCAGCGGAAGAACCATAGAGAAAGTCGTCCCCTCACCCTCTTTTGAATCAATCTCGATTTTACCGCGCAGTTTTTCGATCGACGTTTTGACGACATCGAGCCCAACACCGCGGCCGGAGAGATCACTGATCGTATCAGCGGTCGAAAATCCAGGTTGCATAATAAGACCGAAAATCTGAGAATCAGTAAGATTCTCATCGCCGGAAATAATCCCCCGCTCGATAGCTTTACGGTACACTTTTTCTTTGTTGATTCCCCGTCCATCATCACTGACACTGATGACAATACTGCCACTTTTATGAAACGCACGAAGGGTGATAACCCCTTCAGCTTTTTTACCGACACTGAGACGTTCTGCCCCATCGGCTTCGAGACCGTGGTCGATTGCGTTACGGATGATATGAATCAATGGATCAGAAAGGCTATCGATCATCGTTTTATCGATCTCCGTCTCCTCACCTTGAACATTTAAATGAAGCTCTTTTCCTGTTTTTTTCGACGTATCTCTCACAACCCTTTTCATCTTATCAAACGTATCGCGAATAGCAACCATTCGCAGACTCATCACCCGATCTTGGATCCGTTTCGTAATCTTTGATAATGTTTCGATTGCACGGCTGATCGATTCATCCTCGATAGCGCTGATTTTTTCGTTTTGGGCAATAAAGTTCTGAGCGATTACCAGTTCACCGACAGAGTCAAACAATTCATCAAGCTTAAACGTATCAATACGAATCGTTGATTTCGATGTCGTCACACTGCTGTTTTCTTTACGCTCTGGAGATTTTCGGCTTTCTTCGGCTTTTATCTCACTATGATGATTCTCTTCGATATCCGTCTCTACAATCTCTACACTAGGGAGATTAATCAACCTTACCGCATACTCATGATCAAATAAAAATTCAAAATTTTCACTCACATCTCCAAGAGCTTGCGATGTTAAAAGGAGAATACCCACGTGAGAAATTTTGTTTTCATCAACAACAAATGACTCTAGCGGTTGAACGTTTTCCATGTTAAAAAAACTTTCTAACGCTATCGCATTCTCTTTCAATAACCCTAAAAACAGTAAATGATCAAACCCGCGTATGTATGCATCACTGTCTAAGGTCAAATCTATCCGATAGAGATTCTGCCCTTTTTCTTGAGACATTTGAAATATTTGAATACCGTTTCTCATCTCCGATTCAAAACGATCATTACAATCAAATCCAAATTCAGATGCCAAGTCCATCATCATCGTTGTTTGAATTTTTACCTCTACAACCTGTGTGCTTCCATGACGTTTTGAAGAGATCAGATTTTTGATTTTGACTAAACACTCCTCATAATCAGTCGGTAAATCCGGGAGAGCATCAAGCTCACACGTCATCACCTCTTTAATGACATCGACACTTCCTACAAACAACTCTAGATGATGAACTTCGACATCTTCTTTTGTGCTGCGATAATGGTCAAGTACATCTTCAAAATGGTGAACAAACTCTCCTAAACGGGTAAAGCCAAACGCATTAGCATTCCCTTTGAGTGTATGGACACCCCGAAAAATTTCGTTCAATAAATCAAAATCAGCTGAATTTTCTTCAAAACGGAGGATATCGACATCGAGTTTTTCGATGATTTCACCCGCTTCTTCGATAAATATCGCTTTGACTTGCTCTTGTTTAGTCATAACAGATCCAATGCAATGTTCCATATACGCCCGTAGTGTTAACCCCTCTTTCTAAAAAAGGGATTTTCAATTCCGGACGAGTTCGTTTGAGGCTCACTAAAAGAGCCAATAGTGCGCTATTTTTAAGACTATTTCCCTCATCAACTTCGATTGTCTCGATATATTCAATACGGGGGCGAACGAATTGCTCAAATTCGCGTACCTCTTCCATAGACATATTCAAATCAATCGTCAGTGCATCGCCATCAAATTGCATTTAAAACTCTTTCAAATCATCTTCGTGCAACGGGAAAATTTCATCCGCCTTAGTCGGAATCGATTTACGTTGAGGCTGAACTGGCTTACGATGTGCAATCACAGGATTAGGATCTAAATGATGAAGATTGATTTTCCGAGTGGCACTTGATACCGGTGCATTGCTTTCCATTCCTACCATTTTTGCCAAAATACGAACCGTTTCCATCATCGACGTTGCTTGTGCATTGAGTTCTTCCGCTGCCGCAGCAGCTTCTTCTGAGTTTGCCGCAACTTGCTGCGTCACTTGGTCGACTTGACCCATCGCTTGATTAATCTGTGCCATTCCCTCAGACTGCTCTTTTCCGGCAATCGAAATTTCACCGATTAAATCAGATACTTTTTTTGATTGTTCCACGATCTCTTGAAACGATGTATGGGTCGCAAGGGCGATTTGATTCCCCTCTTTAATCTGACTAACAACCTCTTCGATGATTACCGAGGTCTCTTTTGCAGCCGATGCCGCACGTTGAGCCAAATTACGAACTTCATCAGCTACTACCGCAAATCCTAGACCATGTTCACCCGCACGCGCCGCTTCAACCGCAGCATTTAATGCTAACAAATTGGTTTGAAATGCGATTTGGTCAATTGTTTTGATAATACCAGAAATTTTAGCCGCAGACTCAGTAATGGCATGCATCGAGTGAGAGAGCTGTTCCCCTTTTTCATACCCTGCACGGGCAGAATCGTTGGCATTTTTAGCCAAGATATCAGCTTGACGGGCGTTATCAGTGTTTTGTGTGTTGATTGCAGTAGACTCTTCGAGTGTTGCACTCACCTCTTCAACACTGCTTGCTTGTTCACTCGCCCCTTGTGCCAATGAGCTAGAAGACGATGCTACTTGATCCGATGCCGAAGTGATCTGCATCGCCCCATCACGAATCGACGTAACGCTTTGTGTGATTGAACGGGTAATCGAACGGATTATTAGTATCGACAATACAATCGAAACAGCAAATGCGACCAATACAATGATTATAGTCATACGAACAGCACTGATAGAATCTTCTTGTGCTTTTTTTACCGTTGCATCAGCACTCTCAATATTAATTTTGGCGATTTTGTCCATACTCTCTAGTGCCATTGTACGAGAAGAACGGCTCGCTTCGATAAATGCTTTCATTTGTCCAAAATAGATCTCCACTTTCGCAGGATCACTGTTTTGTGAGAGCGGTATTAGAGTATTTGATTTAAACTGTAAACTCAACTCTTTCCATTTTCCAAAATTCTCTTCAAAATTTTTCCATTCAATAGCCTCTTCCGGAGTTTGAGGCAGAGGAGCATAAATCTTTTCCCCTTTTTCAAAACGTTCAAACCCTTTGTCTATTCTCTCAATAGCATCTTGTAGTTTCCCTTGCAGTCCATTGTCTCCTGCAAGACCACGAACTCGGTTTTGCTGAATGACTACTTGATTAATCCCTATACGCATCTCCATAATTCCCACGACAGAGGGGAGCTTCACGCTCCCCACTTCCGTAATTCCGCTCTCCCATTTTTGCGTTGTACTGTATCCCAAAAACCCGAGAATAGCTAAAGAGATCATCATCACTGCCGTGAGCAGCACCAACTTGCTTTGTAGTACCATATTTTCCAACCAATTCATTTTATTCTCCTTTTTGAGTTTCAAGTGTTTGCATCTGTTCAAGAGTTAAAAGTTCATCCGCTTCAAAGAGTTTCAAAACATCCAAAATCATCACAACGTTCTCTTCCATTTGCGCCATTGAGCAGATAAAATCGGTGTCAATTTGATTACCAAACTTTGGAGGTTCACTCATATGGGCAGCATCAATCGATGCTACTTCTTCTACACGATCAACGATAAAGCCGATATTCACTTTTTCTACCTCGACGATAATAATCGTCGTATGCATATCACTCTCACGCTCTTCCATTCCAAAACGCAACCGTGTATCGACTACTGGGATAATCGATCCACGCAGATTGATAACACCGCGCATATATTCAGGTGTTTTCGGGACATTAGTTACCTTCATCATTGCTATAATCTCTTTAATTCTACCGATGGCGATACCGTATTGTTCCTCTCCTAAAAAGAAAGTGAGATACCGTTCCCGTCGTGATTGAGCACTGTTTAATTCCATGACGTTATACTCCCAATACCATTTTGAGAGATTTCACCATCTTTTCATCGCTAAAAGGCTTCACCATCCACCCTGTTACTCCGATCTCTTTACCCACCATTTTCATCTCTTCAGAACTCTCGGTTGTAAGTATGATAATCGGTTTGGTTTTATAACGATCATCCCCCTTAAGAGCTCTCGCCAAATCCAAACCATTCATCTGAGGCATATTGACATCACTAATCAGAAGATCATAATTTTCACTCCCTGCTTGCAAAGCACTTAAAAGCTCTGCCGGATTTAAATACGATTTAAACTCGATAACCCCACTGCTTATCATTTGATCCAAAGCTAGCTCTGCTGTTGCGACAACAGCCCTTGAATCATCTACTACAATCACTCTCTTCGCCATGGTATTCCTCCAAGTATGATGTTCTACTTGGGAAAATAGTAATCATAAAGAATCACAAAAAAATCACAAGATAAAAAAATTAACAGATAAGCATGAAGCATTACATCAAGATTACAAAGGAAAGGATCTAGACTTATGATTGTTTTAAGATTTTCTAATTATATGATACCAATATCTAAAAATTATGAGTGATACACAATGACTGCCATTATAGAAGAATTAAGAACATTAGGTCAGGATATCAAAATTCTCTATGTCGAAGACAATAAAGGACTTAGAGAAAGTATATTAAATCTTCTGACAAAGTTTTCACCTAACATATACCATGCTGAAACCGGAGATAGCGGTTACGAATACTATTGTAAATATAGCCCTGATATTGTATTGACCGATATTAAGATGCCTGGTATCAGTGGATTGGAATTCGCAAAAAAAGTCAAAGATGATGATAATAATGTACGCGTTATTTTTCTCTCTGCCTTTGATGATAAAGAGTATCTACATGAAGCGATTAACATAGGAGCATTTCGATATCTATCAAAACCTACAAAAGTCCCATTATTGATTACAACACTCCATGAAGCCGTTTTATCAATACATAAAGAACGAAATAATCGTATTTTCGAAAATCAGCTAACCGATATATTTAACTATCAAAATAACCTTATTATGATGTTCAAGAATACCGAGCCAATCGTTGTAAATCGCCAATTTCTTGATTTTTTTGGTGTACAAACTCTGAATGAATTCACCAATACGCATAATGAAATCGGTGAGTTACTTTTAGAGCATAATGGTTTTTTATATTCTACTCCTGAATCTGGATGGTTTGAAAAAGCACTTAAAAATCCTGGGAAACTTTTTCACACCAAAGTCTATAATCACAATAATAAGACCTGCCATTTGATTATGAAACTCAGACTGATTCCTCAAAAAGAGGGATATTCGATATTGTCTTTTGATGATATAAGCGATTTAAATTTAATGATGATCTTTGATGGTAATGCCGCCAAAAGTGATCAAAAGCACCATGATTCTACAGCTGTCAGAAAACTAATGAATGTTATTAAAGAGAATGGCTCTGAAGTCAAACTCTATAATTTTTATCGAGGCTTGACCATTGTCAATAATGCCATTTTAATCTCCATGGATGACCAACAGGTTGTCCTTAAAACATCCTATTCTCAGCTCAAAGCTATCAAAATTGCAAAAAATATTACCATTACATCAGAGATTTTTCCTAATACCGTTCTTTGCAATACAACTGGCTCTGTTGATTTTGATAAGCAAACCGTAACTTTTTCAGATATGCAATTTGTCAATGAAAGCGCGAACCAACGTGCAAATATTCGGCTTGAACCCGATACAGAACGCCATAGTGTCACCTTATTTCTAAATGAGATAAAATATTTTGGTAAAACACGTATTGTTGATATATCTATTTGTTCCGTAAAGCTTGAGCTTGATGCTCTACCAGCAGGCTTAAGCGTCGGTGAAACCGTTAACATCGTAATGGTGTTTGAAACAGAAAAACAGCCATTAAATTTATCGGTCACCAGCAAAGTATATCGAATAGACAACCGTTCCAAAAGTTTTCAGATCGTGTTTCTTTTTGAACTTTCATCTATCTATCACGATAAATTGCTCGATTATATTGCAAAACGTCAAATGGAGCTTATACGTGAATTCAAAGCTATTTAAAGTATTTTCATTTCATACGATCAGTACCTTTTTTAAATCTTTTATTTTGGTATGGTTCAGCTTTTTTATCACATTGGGAATAACCTTTTTCTTATGGTCAAATGCACGAGAAAATGCCATGGATGAAGCTAAAAATCGTTTTAAATCTAATAACATTGAAACCATCCATAAAATTGAAATCAGAATGCATGCTTATGAAACTATTTTGCAAAGTTCTATGTCACTATTAAGTACTGTTGAGCACATGAACCAGCATAAATGGTTTGTATATGTCTCAAGTATGCAAATAGAAAAGCACTATCCTGGATTTCAAGGAATAGGCTATTCAAAAATAATCCAAAAAAATCAACTACCTAAACATATTGAACAGATGCGTGCAGATGGATTTAAAAACTATTTGATAAATCCATTAGGCAACCGCCTAGAAT
Source organism: Sulfuricurvum sp. (assembly GCF_028710345.1). Classification (NCBI taxonomy): domain Bacteria; kingdom Pseudomonadati; phylum Campylobacterota; class Epsilonproteobacteria; order Campylobacterales; family Sulfurimonadaceae; genus Sulfuricurvum; species Sulfuricurvum sp. The sequence continues at coordinate 336,941 of NZ_JAQTUH010000003.1, forward strand.
ATCACCCAATTATTTATTTAGAACCATTAACTCAAAGAAATATAAAAGCTATCGGCTACGATATGTTCACCAATCCAATACGTCAAAAAGCTATGACGAGGGCAAGAGATACAGGTGAAACAACACTTTCAGGTAAAGTGACCTTAGTCCAAGAACAAAATCACGATGTTCAACCAGGTTTTTTAATGTACGTCCCTTTTTATAATACTCATAGCACATTACTCTCATCAGGACAAAGAGAACAACATCTTGAAGGATTTACATTTGCCCCTTTTCGTGCTCATGACCTCATCGATGAAATTTTACAAAAAAAAGATCCTCATATTTCTATCAAAATTTATGATGGCACTACGATCATACCCCAAAACCTATTGTATGAGAGTGACCACGTAAGCAATCATTCACCTCTCTTCGTCGAAACAATCCCTCTAAAAATGTATGGACATACGTGGAGTATCAGATTTGAAACACTCCCTACATTCAAAGAGACAATTGACAATGCTCAACCGCACTTGATTGTATTGGCTGGTTTACCAATATCATTTTTATTATTACTTACCCTTCTCGCATTTTACCAAACTGCCGCGCGAGCTCGATTGCTAGCTCAATCAATGACTAGCGAAATTAGAATGCTAAACACTGAGCTAGAAAACATGATTAACATAACGCCAAACCCGATCATCGTTCATGCAGAAGATGGCACAATTTTAAAAATGAACCAAACATGGAGCACTATATGCGGTTATTCCTATGAGGAAACACCGACTATTGATACATGGGTAGATAAAGTCTACAAAGATCATCAAAAAGAGATAAAACAATATATACGAAATCTTTCAAATATTACTCAAAAGGTTGATGAAGGGGAATTTTCATTCTATAATAAATCAGGTGCACTTATCATATGGCAATTTAGTTCAGCACCGTTTGGAACTATTAATGGGCAAAAAACGATTATCTCTTCTGCCATGGATGTCACTGAACTTAAAAATAAAGATAATATGCTGATAATGCAATCACGCCATGCTGCAATGGGAGAAATGATCAATATGATTGCCCATCAATGGCGTCAACCACTCGCTTCGATTTCAGCTATCGCAGGGACTTTACAAGTTGAAGCCATGCTCGATCAATACGATCAAAACCATTTTATAGAAAAACTCAATTCAATCAGTGATTTGGCAATAGACTTATCGGACACAATCAATGATTTTCGAAACTTTTCTAAAAAAGATAAAATCAAAGAATTGGCGACATGGAAACAACTAATTAATGGGAGTCTGGCGATCATTCAACCAATCCTAACAAATCAAAATATCGAGCTTCATATTTCCGAGACTAGAGAACGCTCCTTCATGACGTATCCTAGAGAAATAAGACAAGTTATTCTCAATATACTTAAAAATGCAGAAGATGTTTTAATTGAAAATGAAATAAAAATACCACAAATCTGGATCCGAGTTTTAGATCAAGATGGAAAACCGTGCTTAGAAATTGAAGACAATGGAGGGGGAATTCCTCCAGAGATCATTGATAAGATTTTTGACCCTTATTTTAGTACAAAATTTGAAAAAGAGGGGACAGGCATCGGATTATATATGTCAAAAATGATCGTTGAACACCACAATGGTGGCAAGCTAAATGCCTATAATACGAATCATGGAGCATGCTTCCAGATTATTTTACAAACTGATGATTATCTCGATGTATCGGGAATCGCAGAATAAATCGTGCTCCATGCTCTGTATTGATAACCGAAACATTACCGTTGCAATGCTCTTCAATAATTGTTTTCGTCATATAAAGACCTAATCCCGTCCCATTTTCTTCCCCTTTTGTAGAGACATACGGTAAAAAGATGGTATCGATAATCTCTGGCGGAATTCCCCCTCCATTATCTTCAACGCTCAATATGACTTCACTATCAGTTTGATCCGATCGAACCATTATCATAGGCTTTTCAACTCTTTTTTCATCAAAAACATCGATAGCATTTTTGATGAGATTGAGTATCACTTGAATCAACTCATTTTCATACGTTAAATAATCACCATTATTATTATGACTCACCTCTAACATGATTGATTTGCTCACAATCGTATTCTCAATCAATTCAAGCGTTTTGTCTACTATAACCAAACTGTTTGTCATACTGGCAAGTTTTTGGGGTTTGAAAAAATCTTTAAAATCGGTAATCGTTCGTGAAAGGTGCTGAATCTGCACCTCCATATCATCAAAACTTTTCATCATATCATCAAAAGATGCTTGTTCTAACAAAATACTCACTTTTTGACGATTCATCAATGCACTAATAATCGCCAAAGGTTGACGCCATTGATGAGCAATCATACTGAGCATTTCACCCATCTGAGCTTGTCTCGTTTGCATCAAAAAGAGTTTATCTTTAATATTACGTTCTGTTACATCGTCTTGAATCGTTACAAAATTTATAATTTCATTGTGTTCATTAAATATAGGGAAAATCGTCGACGCCATATCACGTAACTCTTCATTTTTCATCCTATTGATAACTGTTCCACGCCAAAATGATCCCTCTAGTAAAATAGTTGCCCATAAATCTTTATAAAAAGATTGAGGATGTTTTCCGGAGTTAAACATATTCATCTTAGAGCCTACGAGCTCCTCTTTGGAATATCCGCTTAAAAGTGTAGCATAGTGATTAGCGTATTCAATCACCCCGTTCTTGTCAGTAATTATAGTCGAAAGAGGTGTTTGGCTCACCACGTGAGAAAGCATCTCTATCATTTGTTCACTGGCTTTATGTTCCGCATCTTTGACAAATCTTTTTAGTGCAAAGCTGATTTCCATTGCCATCTCTTCGAGAAGTTTTTGCCCCTCTTTATCAAATGCATTGCTATCGCCACTGTAAATATTCAGGACACCGACTACCTTATCATCCAATACTAACGGCAATGAAGCAGAAGAAGCAAAGCCATACTCTTGTGCACGTTCTCGCCATGGTAGAGTCACGGGATCATTAGCTATATCTTGACACCAGTATGGACGGTTGTGATGGAATGCTATTCCAGTAGGCCCTTTTCCCGTAGGATGTTGTAAATCAGTAGAGATAAATATCCCCGCTAAATATTCTATCTGATCGCCATAGGATGCGACAGGGACTATCGCATTTGCCTCTTCATTTAAAATACCGATCCATACCATTTTCATCCCGCCAAAAGTTACAGCATCATGGCAGATCATTTGGAAAAGCTCTTCTTCGTCACGTGCATGGATAATAGCTTGGTTACATTGACTAAGAGCAGCATAGAGTTGCGTAAGCCGTTTATTATGGTAAATCAAAGATTTTAATCTATCCTGTGTTTCACTCAACCACCCTAAAACGCTGTTTCGTTGCCCCTGTTGTAAATCGATGGTGTGTGCAAAATCCCCTCGTCCGATACGAATAATATGATGATGCACCTCATCTACAGAACCGCCCAAAATTCGATTTAACATTTTATAGAGCTTCCAAAAGCTCATCAAAAGGGAGAAACCTAATAAAATAAATAGTATACGAAGATACAGTGCATTATAGGTAGCATTCTCTACTGCCTTTGCCGTTCGTTTGTCCATAAGCATATAAAACTCATCAATAGGACGCATAATAGAAGCTTTGGCATTTCGATAGTTTTCATCATGTAAGAGTTCAATAGCGGCTTGTTTATTTAATATTTTTTCTGTAGAAGAAGCAGGAGTTTCTAAAAGGCTTATCGCTGAAAACTCGGTCTGAGTAAGGATATCAGAATTTTTTTTGGCTTCCGAGAGTTTGGCAAGTTCATCCGGTGCAAACCCACCGAGTCGTATCATCTCTATCAAAGCGATACGGGTGGGAGCGTGCGCTCGAGGACGGCTATCATCTGATCCTACTAAATCCCAATAGATATTTTGGTAATCAACAGGTCGAGACTTGACTCCGTTTCGGATATCCAATATCTCTTGATAATGTTCTTTATAGAGAGGGTCTCCACTCACAGCATACGTTCGCACCATCCGTGTCAAATCATCAGATGACTGACGAAGTTCATCTGCAAGCTGAAACGACCGTAACCTCAGTTCATGCGCACGATCAATCTCTTTTTCCGAATAGACATACGTGAAAAACACTATCGTAAACAGAACCACTAAGACGAGTGTTTGCCAAATATTTCGTAGAAATAGTGACCGTTTCCTGAGTAAAGCCACTTCCTTTGCTACCGTAACCCTATTGATGTTTTATTTAGCGATACGATCTGCGATAGCCTTGATTTGTCCATCTGTGAGAGAAGCGGATTGAGCTTTCATAAGGGCTTTTTGCCCTCCGCCGTAACTGCCGTCTTGATACCCTTTGAGTGCAGCAGTAAACTCTGCTTTACTCATATCTTTGATTATTTTACTTTTCCCCATAGCCGCTTTTTCCCCTTGTGCTCCATGACACACTTCACACTTTTTATAAAGAGCTGTCCCATCTTCTGCCATACATGAGACCGAAGCTATAGAAAGTACCGTTAATACACTGATCGCGAATTTTTTCATTGTTTACTCCTATGATTATAATAACTCGATTATAATCTATTTTTCATCACTTTGCGATTGATTGATATTAAAAGCGATACTAAAGCACACACCATCCTCTTTGTTTTCCGCGTTTATCGTACCGCCAAGATGTTTTTCCACAATCGTTTTAGACATATAAAGCCCTAATCCCGTCCCCGTTTTCTCATCTTTTGTCGAAAAATAAGGATCATAGATACGCCCCATAATAGCAGGGTCAATCCCCCCTGCATTGTCGCATATCGTAGTAACAACCTCATCACCGATATCCTCAATCACGATAGTGATGCGACGAGAAGTAACCCCATCACTGATCAGTGCCTCTTTAGAATTTTTCAAGAGATTAATAAACACCTGTAATAACTCGCGAGGATAGACTCTCACTTTCGCATGGGAATTATCCGTTAGTGTCAAGAGAATATCATGACTGTGAAGACTCGCATCGATCATCGATATCGCATCATCCATAATATCAGCGATGGAAACTAACTCTTTTTCTTTATCCGGTCGAAAAAAGTCCCGAAATACATCGATGGTGCTTGAGAGGAAATTCACCTGAGAGAGTATCCCCTCTCCGCTTGTACGGCATTCATCGATATTGAGACCGTCAAACTCCAAATCGATTAACATATTATTGACCATCATCGAGACAATACTCAGCGGTTGACGCCACTGATGGGCAATCATACCGATCATCTCCCCCATCGCGGCATGTCGGGACTGGGCTATCATCAAATCTTGAGTATCACGAATTTCATTCGACATCTTTTCATGTTCACTCATATCACTTGCCATAGCGACATAACAAGGCTTATCATCATAGTAGGTAGACTGTACCGTAACATTGACCGGATAGCTTGTTCCATCTTTTCGATAATGATACGTATGAAGTGAAACACACCCGTGAGTTTTAACTTCATCCATGTAATTTTTTAACTCTTCAATATCCATCCGTTTGATATCCAACGGCGTTAATCGAGTCATCTCAGGCATAGTATATCCGGTATTTTTGAGGGCACTTTTATTAAGGTAGTGAAAATAAAATGTTTGTGCATCAAAAATATAAATTTCTGTCGTTGCCTCTTCCACAATCATCCCAAGATGATAATTCTTATCTTCAATCGATTTAACATAACTTACATCGGTATGAAATCCTATCATACGCACCGCAATGCCATATTCATTGAATTGAACCACGCCTCGATCTAGGTTCCATATATAATGACCGTCCTTATGATGAAGACGATGAAGATTTTCATATTTTATGGTTGGATCATGGATACTATTTTCAATCGCTTCATTGGCGGATGCCAAATCATCGGGATGGACTAAGTCTATCCATGTTTGGAGTGCATTGGGAAGTTCATCGTCTCTGTATCCCACCATCGCTTTCCAATGTGGAGAGAAATAGACGCTATTATCAACCAAATTCCAATCCCATAATCCATCTTTGGTTGCACTCATTGCTAACTCAAATTGCTCTTGTGATGATTTAAGTTTGGTCACATCACTCATAATCAGAATAAATCCATTAAACTTACCACTGACATCATCGACAGGTCGAATAAAAACATCGTAAATATAGCGCTCTTGTGAGCGTATTTGCTCATAAAAAAATCGGTAAGAATCGGTATCTCCCAAATCACTAATTGCTTCAGCTATCCATTCAGGGGTAGTAACGGTTTTGTTTTGTGCATAATAATACGTACCGCCATGATATTTTTTGTCAAATAAAATCTCACTTGCCGCTTGATTATAGTTGAGAATTATCCCAAAAGAATCAAGCAATATGGCCCCCGAAGAGAAGGAATCAAAAATGGTAAGGTAGAGATTTTTTTCATTGGTTAAAGTACGATTGTGTTCGGAGAGATCATGTATCTGCTCCTCTGAACTCCGTCCATGCCATTCGATGGAGTAGGCTATCTCAACGCGGTCAAAAAACTGTTTGACGTATTCATAATAAAATTTCGGATCATCAAATAAAGAGGAATGAAGTTCGATTAAATCGTGGTAAGTTTGACGATAGTATTTAAACAGAGAAATAAACATCGCGAAATTAACCCCGCGTGCACGATGACGCTGTGCCTCGAGAAGCCCAAATGCTGAAGCGGGATCATCCTTATAATTCTCACTAGGTCCCAAAGCGGGAGGAATCGGATATTCCTGCATCAACAACCCAAGCGAATTTGTCAACCCCTCTATCGAAATTCGCCACGCTTCAAGCAGTGTTGAGGTATAGCTGGTGTAGCCGTGTTGAGCAGCATAGTCGAGTATTTTCTCCATAAGCCACACTTCATGGAGACGTAACCAATCAATAAAGGCTTCATTAGAGTCAATTTTTTTAGGAGTTATTATGTCGTTTATATCGTTCATCACGCATCCTTTGTTCTAATTCTGCCAAGGTGATCTTATGGTTTTTAGAGATATCGAGATGAAAATGGGTACAGGTTAGATGGTTTTTCAGTAAAATTTCTGAAGAAGCATACAATTTTTCTTCAAATTCAAAATGGTTTTGTGAAACAATAATAAAATCATTGGCATGAATACGGAAAAGGAGTAATCCGTTAAAATGGTCGTGTAACATCTCTGCAACACTGTGCAAAAGAGCATTCCCGCTCTCCCAACCATACTCATCATTAAATTCACTAAATCGATGCAATGAAATCACATGAATACAACGATAAGTATAGGTATAACTGTTCTTTAAAAGGACAACATCCAAATAGTTATGATTGTACAGTCCCGTTATTGCATCTTTGTAAAAATAGGCAAATCGCTCCTCTTCTAATGAAGAGTGGGGAAGCTGTGATATCTGTTCCGCCACCTCAATATGAGCCAGTGCCCTGAGAGCAAAAGGGACAACAGTAGGATCAAACTGGATTCCACTGAGAGATTCTACCTCTTGTATAGCTTCCAAAACACTTTTGCGTGGTTTATAAATGCGGTTGGTTGTCATCGCATCAAACGCATCGGCAATAATCATAATACGTGCAAAAGGATCAATTTGATCCCCCCCAACCCCTCGTGGATATCCACTACCGTCATAGCTCTCATGGTGATCACGAATGATAGGAATCATAGAATCAAATATCGGAATCTCTCCAAGCATCTCAATACCGACAGTCACATGCTCTTTTATCAGTTCACGCTCAATTTCATCGAGTTTTCCCGGTTTTAACAATACCGTATCGGGTGTAGCGATTTTCCCGATATCATGGAGTATCCCTGCACGGTAGAGCAAATCACACTGACTCGAATCATACCCCATCTCTTGCGCTATACGGCGAGAATAATCAGCCACTCGATGGGAGTGCCCTGCGGTGTAGCTATCGCGTCGTTCTATCATTTTGATTAGACCGATTAAGGTTTTTTCATAGTACACTATCTTTTCACTTTCAAGATCTTTGTACTCTTTGACTTTAAGATCCACCAATGCCTCAAGATGAGTTCGATACGCATTATTCTCACGTAGTTGAACAATTTTAGAGACCACTTTATAAAGAACTTGAATGATTTGAGGGTGATTAATCGGTTTGAGAATATACGCATCGATACCCAACCGAATAGCCTCCATAAAATATTCACTTTCGGTGTAAGCAGAGATAATAATCATCTCTTGAAGCGGGTTAATTTCTTTGATACGATGCAACATCTCCAATCCGTTCATATGAGGCATTTGAATATCGGTAATAACAATATCAAATGGTCTCGCATGATAGTTTGCCAACCCCTCTTTACCATCCGAAGAGAGTGTTACATTGGGGAAAATCTTTTTTAAATAGTGCTCAACTTCCGTACGTAAAAGTGTGTCATCTTCTACGTACAATACTGAAATATTTGATGCTTCCGCATGCAAAAATTTGAGCTGTTCCGAAGTTGAGTCAACACTCATCGCTTCAATCCGTACAGGGTAGCCACTTGTTCTTCTCCACCTTCTACCTCTTCAAACCATGATAAAAATTTTTGGGCAACTTCACCCTTAAAGATTGAACCATGTTGCGGTGCTATAATCTCTACCTCATGGCGACGGACACACTCAACCCACGCACGGCAAAAAATGTTTGATGCCATATATCGGCTGTGAAATCCTTCGAGATATGGACGGTGTTCTTCAAAATCATCAACCCGCTTGTTAAGGTTTTGAGGAGACGCAACCGCCGCACCGATATCTCCCGAAAAGAGGATTTTAGAACGGCTGTCATAGAGAGAAAAGTTACCCGGAGAGTGGAGAAAATGGGCAGGGATAAACTGGAGGAAATCGTTTCCGAATTTAATCATAGCACCATGATCTTCCAATCCCATGATCCGTCCCATATCCATCAAACCATAGTGACCCATAAACCGCACCCAAAGGTTTGATATTACCAATGAAGCAGATGTTGCGACACTCCATTGATCGATTGCTCCTGCCACATCGGGATCTTGGTGAGAGAAGAAAATATATTTGAGGTGCGATGGGTCAATATGTGCAGAGATAGCATCATACAACTCTCCAAAAATAGCCGCACTACCCGGATCGATGAGGATAGCCGCATCGTTTTGTATAATCAAAAACTGATTGACCGAAAGGGAGTAGTTACTGTGTTCCTCGTCTTCAAGACTAAACATAATACATTTGTGATGACCATCGTCATACAGGAGGGTTTCATTATTCATATTTGCAATCCTTTAAATTCTCGAATTAAAATCATTTGCCGTTTGGCAACATAATCGATCATATTTTTTTGCCCAGCGCTGTGTAAATCATACGTTAAAATTACTTCATATCGACGATTTCCCTCAATGATACGGAGAACTTTTGCTTTTGTATTGACAATAGCCGGACGAGAAGACGACGTTATCACAATATCCAATACCACCTCCTGATTAATTTCAAATCCACTCGGAAGAATAGAGAGCTCAAGTCGTATCGCACGCACAGAAATATCCAAAATAGCTTCTATCCCCTCTATTTTACGCCCTTCAAAGAGCATTGTAGCGCTCATATCTTCCCCTGGTATAACCCGTATCACTTGACGTTCAGATGGGGATCTCTGCGCCATTTGGTATTGAGAAAAATAGACTTTTTGGTTGTCATAATCAAACTTGACTAACGAACGGCACCATATCGGCATCACAAAAAGCTCTGAGCTGATATAGCACTCTTTTTCGTGTTGTATTGCTTTTAACTGAACTTGTGGAGCACGTAAAACGAGATTACCTTTTTCAATTTTTTCAACCATTCCGTCATTAGTGATACTTAACCCTTTGTAGAGGTTATGGACACGTACTTTTGCACCGCTGCGTTGTGCCAATTCAACCATGTTTCGGACCATTTGTTCATCTTTGCTTAACTTATCACGCTCTAACGCATTGGCATCATAAAGTTTGAGCAAACCAAGTTCATTGACATTATTTAGTGAGATAATAGAAAATCCCTCTTTTTTGGGAATACGTTGATAGGTCAGTACAAAATGGGTCGGATTCCCCTCTTTATCCGCCAATTTGATATTAAATAATTTTCCTTCATGAGCACGCACCGTATCAAACCACTCTATCTCTTCATGATTATATAAAAAAGTGTTATGTTCTAAAAGTAACTCGCCAAAATGGGAAAAGAGCTTTTTAAACTCTTCCAAACGCTCCAGCTTAAAAAAGTCCAAACAATGGTGATTGGCTATCACTACATTTCTACCGTTTAGGAGAAAAACGAGACTGTTTTGGTAGTTAAAAATCGCCTGCATATTTTCCATAAATATTTTATGATGGAGTTCTGTATTGAGTTCTGTGACACACCGCAGAAGTACTTCGGAGAGGCTATCAATTTTGAGAGGTTTGGTGAGGTAATCAAATACGCCGATACGGATAGCATCGTGAAGATACTCACTTACATCGTGCGCTGTTGTAATAATAATTTTTGTATCAGGTTCAATCTGCTTTATCTCTTCCGCCATTTTCAGACCATCGAGTTTGGGCATGACGATATCGGTGATAACTACAGAGGGGCGATGAAGTTTAAAGAGTTCTAACCCCTCAACTCCATCATAAACAGAGTAAACGGTTTCGAAAAATTTTTTAAATAATAGTGTCGCTTGAGAATTAAGTCCGACATTATCTTCGACGTAGAGAAGTGCATAGGGACGCAACATCTCACGAAGCTGTTTAAAATCGATTGCATCACCCATAAATCGCTCACTTCTCTCTTGTAAAAGTTTTCATTATTAGTGTACACCGTATTGAATAACGTATCCTTAAAAATAGTTATTTTTTTACGGTTTTAGATTATTTTTTTGTACGTCTTTGTCGCTCTTCATTCAACATACTATTCAAAGCATTGATCACATCATGACTCGCTTTTTCAGCATCTTTAAAATAGGTCGTAATATTTTTAGCCTCTTGCTCACACGTGCCGGCACTGACACATTTAACCGCTGCTAATATATTGTCGTGTACTGCTTTATGCGGTGCTTCGAGATTTCTAAAACTTGGGGTATTTCCGAATATCTCTGAACCTTTTCCACCCTCAGCCCACTTACCGAGACGACAGTGGTGGTGATCAGCAAATTCACTATCGACTTTAAGAGTAAAGACACTTGTATACCCTCTGGCTTTAAAGAGGAGATGGTCAAGCTTGACCAATACCATAAATACCGAGTAGAGAACATTAGTAGAATCAGACTCAATCATCTCTGTTTGATGACCGAGCTCACTTAACGTCGCTCTAAAATTCTCCAGTTTGTGGGTCGATTCTGAAGAGATAGACTCCATTGAGCTCGAACGCTCATAAATCTCCATCGCGTTTTGTTTCAAACTTTGAACACTAATTGCCACTTCCGAAGTAGCTTTTTGGGTACGTTCCGCAAGTTTACGTACTTCATCGGCAACCACGGCAAAACCGCGACCATGTTCACCCGCTCGTGCTGCTTCAATAGCCGCATTGAGTGCGAGAAGATTGGTTTGATCGGAGATATCTTTAATCAAATCGATAACTTGACTGATAGAACCTACACCGTCATTGAGCTGTGAGACTGAACCGTAGTTTTCGGTGATATTACCTACAAGATTTTGTTGAATCGTTAAAATCTCACCAATCTCTTCGTTGATTTCGATGGCACTGGTACGATTGTTTTTATTCAGTATTTCAATCTCTTCGAGATGCGTGACGTTATCAGCAAGATCTTTTTGCAATAGTGACAAATCGTTTTGACACCCTTCCGTCAAATTTTCGGTCAATTTTTGAACCAGTTCAGCCATTACTGCTTTACTTTTATAGCGAGCATTTTCCTCTTCCATGCGTGCTATTCTTACATTGAGGCTGTCATTTTCTCTCTCAAGCTCTGAAATTTTACGATGTAACGGTTCTACGTCTTCTGTCTCTTTTTTACCAAAAAACATTGGTTTCCTTTTATTAGAATATTAGATGCAGTTTAGCGGGTTTAACCTTAGGATTTTGCCACTATAATTTGATTTCTACCGTTCGATTTTGCCTGATATAGCGCTTTATCAACCTCTCCAACACACTCATGCACCTCTGAGACATGCATCAGTTTTCCCAATCCGATGCTGATAGTCAAATACAGATTTTCTCCAAAAGAAAATTTCTCCACTTTTTGACGAAGCCCCTCTGCGACAATAAGTGCCTCTTCCATCGATGTGTGGGGTAAAATAATCATAAACTCTTCACCCCCCCATCTCCCCACAATATCCGTCTCTCGAAGATTATTTTTCATAATCACCGCAAGATCATGCAATACTTCATCACCCGTTTGATGTCCGAATGTATCGTTAATATTTTTAAAAAAATCAACATCAATCATCATCAATGCACAATGATATTGCGCGTAACGATTCACTACTTTTTGTTCTCGAATCAATATTTCATCAATTTTTTGACGATTATACAAACCGGTCAGCTTATCGGTAACCGAGAGAGCAAGAAGCTTTGTGTTATAACGCTTAAGAACACGATAACGCCATGCAACTCCCATCATAATAATAACAAGTAGACCCAATATTTTTAGTATGGCCGTCGTATCAAACCATCCTCTCTCTTCGATAGTTGATGCCCAACGATTGTAAATACGTTGCATTGTCACATCATCTAGGTGGTGTACCGATTTTTCAAAAATAGTTTTAAGTTCCGGTTCATCATTACGTGTCCCAACACTCAAATCATCTGTCACCTCTAATCTCGAAGAGACTTTGAGTATTCCTGTATATTGCTTTTGGATATAAGAGGAGACCACCATAAGATTATCGATATACCCATAAAGTTCTCCACTTTCAACCCTACGAAGCCCATCAGTCACAGAATCCACTTCTATTATATTCAACATAGGATAGCGATCCTTCAGTATCTCAATCGTAGAATATCCTTTAACAATTCCTATCTTCTCATGGCTTAATGATGCGATTTTTTCTGTAAAAGGTTTGTCATTGGTTGTCACCATAACATACGGAATATTCAAATAATTTGACGTAAAATTCATATATTTTAATCGTTCAGGCGTATCAACAGCAAGCGATAAAATGTCGCATTTTCTTTGCTGTGCATACACCAGTGATTGATTCCACGACGTTGTAGGGATTAGCTCAATCGGTATACCGATGTTGGATTCAAAAACGCTCATTACATCCGCAGCTAACCCTATATGCTTGCCATCACGGATGGCTTCGAGCGGATACCACTCCGGATCGACGCACATTGTGATTTTTCTCTTTTTGTGGAGATATTTTTTCTCATCGTCACTAAAGGATATCTCCCCTTTTGCCATCTCTGCAATATCACGAAATAGATAATGTCCTAATTTTTCATCGCTTGTTAGCGCACCGGTTTGCAGTAACTGTTTGTAAATCCGAACCGTCAGTTCCCCATTGGTTTCACCGATAGGATAAAAATCGGTCATCATTATTTTTTGGGTCACTTTAGCTTCGTATTTCAGTGCTTCACGTGATTTTTTGGTTGAATAGTGTTTTAGTATCATCTCAATCGTTTCATCAGGATGATCGAGAGCGTATTTCCATCCAAGATTTGTCGCATCGATAAAACGTTGTGTCCGCTCAGTATGCTCTATCGCCTCTTCAGGAGAGGTAAAAAGATTCACCGCACTCATCATAAATCCATACTCACTTGGATCGATAATCGTATAGTTGATACCCGATTTGTCTATTTGATACAATTCATTAGAACGAAATGCACTCATGACATCCACTTTTCCATCGATAAAATCTTGTATAACGAAACTGTGTTTAATAATATGGGCATTTTTAGGAGAGATTCCGAAGTGGTTAAGGAGCAGTGCTAAGGAGCTGTATTTTGACTCATCTTCAGTCAACATAATCTTCTTTCCAACCATATCCGCAGGATTTTCAATCCCTTTTCGAGCAACAAAAACGAGAGGTGAACGTTGGAAATAGGTACCAAGCAATACAGTAGGTTTAATATGACCGTTATTGACAACAATACTGGAGTTATACACTCCATACGTCGCTTTACGGCTCAATACATCGGTGACAATATCCACATCATTATGATATTCGCGCAGTTCGACATCCAGTCCCGCATCACGGTAATACCCTTTCTCTTTTGCGGCGATAAATCCTGCAAATTCGAATTGATACTTCCATTCCAACTGGAGTGACACTTTTTCTAAATCATTATTTGCCAATAACGATACATAAAGTGTACTAAAAATTAAAAAAAGATACTTCATCCCTACCCGCTCAAAAAACTTTCTATCACTATAGTATCACAAGAGAATAAAAAATCATACTAAATTTAAAATTGCACTCTCAATGTTTGGATATTCAAAACGAAATCCTTCGTTAAGTAAACGTTTAGGGATTACCTTTTGTCCATCCGTAAGGACTTTTGCACCTTCGCCATAGAGGAGTTTGAGGGCAAATTCGGGGACAGGAAAAATAGTAGGTCGATGCAACGCTTTTCCCAATGCCTCAGTTAATCCGCGATTGGTTGTAGGCTCAGGTGCTACAAAATTATAAACACCATGCATCGTCTCATTAGCGATAATTTGAGTGAATCCTCTCGTTAGATCGTCGATATGTATCCATGAAAAATGTTGCTCACCCGACCCGATTACACCCCCAAGCCCTAATCGAAAAATAGGGAGCATTTGCGCTAATGCCCCGCCATCACGCCCCATTACAATCCCGAATCGGGTAATAACAATCCGTTTTGCCACTGCTTTGAGTGCTGTTTGTTCCCATTCTTGACATAATTGTCCTAGAAAATCATCAGCATAGTGTTGCGTAGACTCATCGTATATGCCATTATTAGGGTAAATCCCTACTGCCGAAGTCGATATAAAAACTGATGGAGGGAGAGACATTTTTGCCATCGCATCGACCAATTTTTGTGTCGTTAAAAGCCTGCTGTCACGCAATGTTTGTTTATAAGAATCTGACCATCGTGCTATGATAGGGGCACCGGAGAGATTAATGAGAGCTTCACACCCCTCTAATCGTGTACTCAATAACGCAACATCCCCGTTTAAATCATGACGATCGAGACCGATAACTTCATCACCATTTTGTTCAAAAACTTTTTTAAGGGTGTTTCCGACAAAACCGCTCATCCCTGCAATCGCGATACGCATACTCTCTCCTTTTGCACTATAAGACTATTGTAGCTGATTGTTGATAGTGGTTAGTAGAAGAAAAAAATTATAGTGAAAAAATGATTTTTGATTAATTGAAAGAGTGAGATAAATTCTGCCTCGAAGAGGTATATTTCGCTATCCTATAAATCTCGAAAACGTATTTTCGTAGCTTTAGGGGGTTGCAAGGGACATTTTTGTCCCTGCCACTTTGTGGGCTTTGCTCAGAAAGTGTTTAATACCTTATAGACTTTCCGCGTGTGCCGCAAGATATTCAGCAACACCAGCAGTACTTGGTTTCATACCCGCATCACCTTTTACCCAACCGGCAGGACATACTTCGCCGTGCTCGTCAGTAAATTGCATCGTATCAACCATACGGATCATCTCATCGATGTTACGTCCGAGTGGAAGATCATTGATAACCGCATGACGAACGATACCTTTTGCATCGATCAAGAATGAACCGCGAAGCGCAACTGATTCACCAAACAATACATCGTAATCACGTGAAATTTGTTTGTTCAAATCGGCGACTAGTGGGTATTTAATACGACCAATTCCACCTTTTTCTACCGGAGTTTCTCTCCATGCGAAGTGTGAAAATTGGCTATCCACTGATACACCGATAACATTTACACCACGGCTTTCGAACTCTTCGATACGGTGAGAGAACGCGATGATTTCAGATGGACATACGAAAGTGAAATCCAATGGATAGAAGAACAATACAGTCCCTTTTTTACCAAAGTTTTCAGAGAGTTTGAAATTATCAACAATAGTGCCATCGGCTAAAACAGTAGTTGCAGAGAAGTCTGGAGCGGGTTTTGTTACGAGCATGAGTTTTCCTTGTGTTATATAAAGTGTGCAAATTGTAACACAGGAAGTTTAATAAAAATAAGTTACTAAAAAGTAACCTATTTTTCTAAAGGAAAATTTTTATTATTTATTTTTTATACGATCACAAAGTCTGTAGTCGTAACCGCCGGGTGTCCGGTGAGGGTAGCGAACTGAACCGCTACAGTTGCCCCATTACCATCGGCATCATAGCTGAGTGTTCCGGTAGTAGTGTTATAGAGAATGTAATCATTAGCATCGGTTGCCGTACCGGTTGCATTGGCTTTTAAGAAAGCAGTATTGAGTGCACCTGTTGTTGTGAG